>CAVZPN010000023.1:0-62713 GCA_963777125.1 uncultured archaeon
CACGGATTTTTCAAGATAGTCATCATTATGAACCGTATGAATTTCTTCAGGAAATATTCCTTCTATTGCATTAGAGTCATAAACTAACTCTAGGCAAATGAAGTCTAATTTATCTTTAGACTGAAGATAAGAATTTAAAGATTTAGTTTTAAAAAAACTTTTCGAATTAGATGCGATATTGCTAGACATAAAATGATACAATGTATTGCAATTTAAAACTCTTACTACTAAAAGAATAAAGCACAGAAAATAAAAGAATTATAAAAAATTATATTATAAATAAATGTACTTGCTTATTTTCTATTAATGAAAGCCTTTACACTCATAACAAAATCATAAGCTTCCTTATAATAAGCTTCATACTGATCACCAGTTATGTCAGTTATTTGTCCATGATTAATACTCTTTCCAAGATTGTAAAATGTTCTCATTGTATGTAAATGTTTCTTATGTATTAATCCAGGTTTAATTAATTTCTCTTCCATTAAATCAGCAACATGTGCAGGACTTGGCGGAACTTCACCAACATACATTAATGCTGCATGCGCAGCATCAATTACCGCCCAATATAAATCAAGTATTGCTTGTAATATATGTCCACGAGAATTTTGTAAAGTTTGAGGAGCCATCATCATATAATTTTGTATGCTCTCATTACTAGGTCTTATTCTTCCTTGATATAATAACATTTGTAATGGTTCAAAAAATCCTGTGTCAAGTATTGCAACACCATCTCGAAGCATATTAACTGCTATTGGATCTCCAGCTCGAACATATTCCCAAAAATTTGTAAATCTTAAACTTGTAATGTGTAATTTTTTGGATATTTTAAACGTTAATTTTTCTACAAGAATTCTATAAGTTTGTATTAATTCTGGCGTTAATTTAATTGTTACATCATCAATTATTAATAGAATATCGATGTCATGACTTTTTTTATTAGTGTCCACGTGTCTTGCAGCACTACCAAATAGAACTATAGCTTTAAGTAAGCTTCCTAATTCTTTTTTAACATCCTTAGAAAATTCGTACACTACATCAATATCTTCTTTACGATACTTTTGTAAATGATCAATCTTCCTATTTTCAATAGGGAAATCCAATTAAACCCACCTCTTTAATACATAACACTAATATAATAATAGTACAGTATTTATCCATTTATTAAACTTCATAACCATTCTTTAGTAATTAACGTAATTAAGTTAACATATCAAGATAAATTATAATAATTATAAAAAATTACAAAAATTCCCACTCATTTATTCGAGCGGAACTTCACTCCATAATTTAAAATCATTACTAGGAGCATACGCGCCCACAATATAATTTGACGGAGCAGCATAACCAAAATGTCCATGCCTAAATTGGCCTACACTTCGACTAGGCATATTTCTTCCAAGAGCATAAACAGGACTTCCAAATTCTGCAAGAGTATCTGCCATTATAGTATTTGCATTAAAACTTCCAACTTCAGTTATGAAATCTTTAAATCCTGCTTTTTCAAGCATTGCAAATACTTCTTTGTTTGGAGTATTACCTTGACCAGGAGTTAAATGCTCATCATCATAACCCCAGTTATCTGTTAAATGTACGTGACCAAGTATTTTTTTATCAACCATTTTTTGAACTTGATCCAAATACCATTTTTTGAATTCTTTTTCATTACCTTGGAAATGTTGACGCCATTCGTTTAAATGTCCAGTATCAAGTGTTGCTTTAATGTGAGTTTCTGCTTTTTTCTTAGCTTCAGTTTCATTATATTTTCCACTAATAACTAATTTTCTTGCCATATCTTTTCTTGATTCTTCAATAATTCTAATCATTTCATCAGCTTGAGAACCATAAAAATCAGGGAATAAATTTTCTGGAGCAATATATATTGCTTCTTTCAAATCTTTTTTGTACTTATCTGTTTCCATCATTGCTTTAATACCTGCTTTTGCAAGAGTATCAGCAGTTTTTTTAATTCCAACTTCTTCAATCGGTTTATAACGATTCATATCATTTGATATTCTTTTATAATTTTCTAACGCTGAAGCAGCAGTTGATTGATTTCCTTTAAGTTGTTCTTTTAATTTATCTTCCTCTAATTTTAAAACATCCTTCTTAGGAATATAATCTCCACCAGCTCTACCCAAATATCTATTTGGTTCCTGTTCCATTAATTTCCATCTATCACTTTCTGCTGTTGCATTCCATATTTTTTCTTCCGTTTCTCTTTGTGCAGTAACTTTTTGTAATGCTTTTTTTATTTCATCGATACCATCGATAAATCTTGATGCTGTTCCTTCAGCTTCTCTTAATTGTTGTTCATTTAAACCATACATTATAACTTCAGCATCAGATTTTTTAGCAAAATCTTTATTATCAGAATGTTTTTTTCTAATATGTTCAACTGCTTGGTCAAATTCTAATTCTTTAATAATATATTTTCCATCAGGCCCCTTTTTCATAAAATTCATTCCAGTTTTTTCATCTCTTTCTTCCTCGGGAAAATAAAATTTCATTTCTCTATTTAATGCTTGAATTTTTCCTGTAACTTCATCAGCTAAATATATTGGTGCTTTTTTATATTCCGTATCATATTCTTTGAATTTTCTTTTACTTAAATCTTTATCATCAACATTTTTTACACCAGCATCCATAATAGGTCTTTGCCATTCACCAGCGTGAAATACTACTGCTCCACCTTGCGTTGCAGTTGCTGCAAATTCAATTGCTTTATTTATTTCTTTTAATGTTTTCTGCGCTTCTTCATCACTAAAACCTTGCTGAGTTAAACCTGACAATCCTTGTTTTCCAAATGTTGCGTGCGTCGAAACACTAACATTATTTATTTTAGATAATTCTTTAAACTCTTCACGTTCTTTTCGTCCAAGAACTTCAGGAGTCGAACCTCTTCCACCAAATCCACTTTTTCCTGCACCAGAAAACGCTATTTCAAGTTTTGCTGCACCTTGTCTGATTTTTGCTTGTAATTCTTGAACTGGATAAGTATCTGGAGCCATTGTTGTACCAATCTCCATTGCAGTAAGTTTTGTTCCAACAGGATTTCCTTCTGGAAAATCACCACCACTATATGTTCCTTCACTTTTAGCCGTGGCAAGAGTTTGAGCACTATAATAGCCTCTATCTAATGTATTAAAATAATCAACGTTAAATATAGTCATTTTAGTTTAGTCCTTCGTATTGTTTCATTATACATAATTAAGATATTATTTAGGTAGCGATATTCGCTAATTTATTTTTAATCTATTATATTTTTCTATCTGCTCAACAACAACCATAGATCTCTTCACATACTGTTCTTGATCTTTTTCCATATATGTTTGATTATTATTGAATTGTTCAAATTTATTTTTTAAACTTTCAACAAATCTTTCTTCTTCAGGAGTTATCTCACCATTTAATGCTCTATCACGTAAATTTGTAAGCCCTGAATAAAATTGATTATTGGTTACATCATATAATCTTTGAGGTGCTTGTAATTTATCAAAAAATGAACCATAATTAATATTATTAGCATTAGTGTTGTTAAGTATATTCTTATCAAAAGTATTTGCAACATTCTCAAGACTAAAATCTTCTTTATCAAGATCCTCTTTAATAGCTAAGTCCGTACTATTTTTTTTCAATTTCGCAGTAAGTTCTTCATCTTGCAACAACATTTTTTTATGACGCATTAAATCTTGAAAACTATTTTCAATTAATGTTTCTGTTTCTTCTATCTCTTTTAATTTGGCATTTTCTAAATCTTGTAATTCCTTTCGTTTAATAGTAATAGAGTCTAATTCTTTTTGTTTATTTTTTTCAAACTCATCGAGTTCTTTTTTTCTTTTTTTCTCTAAATCCTCTAATTCTATTTTTTTTCTTTTCTCAAATTCTTCTAATTCTTTTTTCTTAGAAGATATAGTGTTTCGCTTTTCGAGACTTATCTCTTCAAGTCTATCAATTCTTTCAAGTGGATTAATATCCAATATGTCGTTAGTTGTTTTTACCATGTTAATAATTGATGACTTTTTTTATAATTAGTCCACATAACTCTCATTTTGATAGATGCTTCTTTACCGCCTTTTTTCTCAGAAGGTTTAGCACCAGATTTTTTTTCTGCAACTGAAGGTAAAAATGCTCCAGCTATTTCACCAACACCCATAAATATTGCGACAAATGGCTCAAGGAATCCTCCACCAGCTTCTTTTTTATCAACAACTCTTTGATTAAGAAATTTTTGTAATCCAGTTCGTGTATCTTTAATTTCTTTTTTTTCAGCCTGTTTCTTTTTAAATTCTTCTTCGCCAGCTTCAGCTAAATATTTTTCCAAATCTTCAGATAATGCATCAAGTGCGGCTTTGAGTGATGCATCAATAACACTTAATAATTCCATTTCCTGTTTTTCACGATATTTTTTATACATATCAATTTCACTTTTTGACCAACCATAACTCCTCATAGTAATATCAACTTTACCTACATGTACTGGACCTCTTTGATAACTTTCTGGTTGCTGATAACTTAATGAGGGTTTTACAAAATATTTAAAATTTACAAGGATACATGGACTATCGCCTTTAACAGCACGTGCTGGATCATAGGCAAGTATTTCAATTTCGAGAGCCGCAGTTTCAAACGCAGAAATTATTTCTGGACCAAGAATTTGATTTTCATTCATACTCAATCTTTTCACATTTCTTAAATAAGGTTTAAGCCAACCCATATACATTTTGATTACGGCCCAATGTTGTCTTAAATAGTGTAAACTAAATTTACGTCTATGTCTTATTTCTTTTTCAGTTTCTTCTTTCCAAATCATAAATTCTAATAATTTTCTTCTTAAAACATTTTTCAAATTATTATTTGTAGGAATCGCATCAACCGTTGCATCTATTTCATCTTTTTTAAATATTCTAGTATTAAAAAAATAATCAGGAAGCGATGTGTAACCTAAATTTTGTGCAAGACCATATACGGAGGATGGTTTAGTTTGACCACCTTGACTTTCAGCAAAATCAATATATAATTGTTTTAACGTTGAATCAGCACTTTTACTTTTATTTTTAGTCCACGCATCATAAGCAGCTATTCTCTCATCAATAATTCTTAATTCTCTAACTAATGCAAATAAATCTTTAACCATTTTACCGACCGTTGCAAGAGTTCCAGTTATTCTATCCTGTTGAATACCAAGTCTTTGCGATGCTTGACCGAATATCGAACTGTTTTCCGCACTCGAGAATATATCAGTTATTTTTTCAACTTTTGGAAATGCAAAATCATATTGCAAAGCAGCAAGTATCCAAAAATATGTTTCTTCCATAGAAAGGGAAAATGATTCGTATATTACTCTAAATTTTCTGTGTGGTTCAGGATAATCAGTTTTTGTATAAACATCTCTTTGATCTTCAAATTCTTCCTCTTTCCAGCCAAATTCCTGGCCAGCTTCAGTTATGGAATTAATTTTACTATCCTCGCCCATATTATCCTCTTTTACCACTCACAATAATAGTTTTGAAATAAATAGCCCAAAAACTACTAAATTTAAGTCATAGTTAGACTACAACCTACCTAAACACCTACGTAATCATACTTCATAGAAACACATATTTATAAACCTTACGCTCAGAAAAGCCATCAAAAAGAACATAGCTTACAAAATCACCTAATATGCTTATCTTGCTCTTATCTTCTAGTCAAAGTTATTGTAAATCCTATTGCTTTAACTAATTTTGCAGAAGTTTTTTCAACAATTTCATCAAATACTTCTTTTTTATTCTTATCAGAAATATATGATGGCAATATCTTTAATTTGACAATCTTATTTCTAGATAATTCAACCTTAATATTAGCAATTACATTATCTGTAAGTCCACTTTTACCGATTATAATGTGTGGGGTTATTGTTGTTGATTCAGCTCTCATAGTTTTTATTTTTGGATCCATAAATTTACCTCATATAATTTTTAACTTTATTTCTTAATCGCACATTCGGAAGGCAGATTTCTTATTATCTCGTCTAATTCTCCGCCGATTATCTTTTGTATTTTCTTTGCTACATCGCTTAATTTATTTTCGCCCTGTATCAACTCAACATATTTTAGTTCAGTATCAGCACATTGTTTTTTAATTGCGGATACTGGCCCCGTCATAATTCTTCCGACATTACATATTGCTAAATTTAAAACAGCATTATGGTTGGTTCTCTTGCCATTAATCATAAATGCTCCTTTTGCAAGTGCTGCAAGGCCCGAAGGAACTTCTTTTGTAACTTGCTCTGGAACTACATGATATAATTCAGCTGTTGTTCTACCAGACTTCCATGACTTACTAAATGATGCACAAAATTCTGCAGCTTCATTAATTGTTTGCTCAGGAATTTCAACATTATCAGGATTCTTAATTATAACAAATGGACTTCCTGCAAGTTCAGTATGAAATACTAAATCATTCTTATCCATATGTTTTTTTACAACAATTTCATTTGTTGTAGCATCTCGCCCTCCAATAACTAAAAATCCATTCGATGAAATAAACCATCTAAATTTTTCAAACCATTCCTTCTTTTTACGTTCTTCTCTTGGAGTATGTTGCTTTGAAATTAAATGTTCTTCAACTTTTGTAAGTCTATCTTTGTATAATTCTAAGGTTTTTTTTATTCCAGGAATCTTTTTTTTATATTTCTTTGACTGTTCAAAGTATTTTTCAGCATTTTGTTCAATACTTTTAGTAATATTGATTTTCAATTCCATAATAGAACAGATTAGAAAGAGTTTTTATAAATTTATTTAAAAATTATTATAAAAAATTGAATTATTAATATTCAACCGCTAATAAACCATTAACATTAATTACATGCAGAAATATCATCTACAAACACGTACTTTTCAGAACACACTCTTTCTTTTCCACCCATACTAATTGTTGGAATTATTTCTATTCTAAACTTACCACTGCGAACATAATCAATATTTTTCGTCTTTATACCGCCAGATTCTATTGCACTATCGGCAATGTCTTTTTCTTCAGTATTAAAATCTGGAGTTACAATACGCATCTTTAATTTATTAATATCTGTGCTACCAGTATTTTTAAGCATTACATTAACTTTATTACTCAAAGTATCGTAACAGAATAAGGGTTTATTATTAATTATTTGAACTTCAAGCTTAGTTTCACTACAATCACCTGCAGCCACAGCATCTTTTCCCCAATTCATAATCATTGTTCCAATCGATACAGCAAAAGCTATCAGTAATACTGTCGCAATTAATGGAGAAATACCTCTACGTCCTAGTCGCTTATTTAAGCGCGTACTCAAACCTCTCTTAAACATAATAGAATATAATAAGAAGTATTTATATAGGTTACTAATTTAATTAATAACTAAGAACAGAATAAACAATTATTTAGTTATTTCCATTGTTTTAATGCATCTTCTTCAATAAAATGCATTGTACCAGGAATTATTATGCAATGAAGTGGCTTTCCAAAATTCTCGCTTAACAATTCTTTAGCAGTTCCTACTTTAATTGTAAAATCAGAGCATCCAATACGCGCGCATCCAATACATAAAGTATCTTCTGTAAACACATTCTCTTTACGATTAGTCTCTAACTGTAATAAATATTTAATAGCATCATTTACACTCATGAATCGTTCTTCATCCGGTCTTAAATCAAGCAAAACTAACGAATGTAATCCTTCGCGCCTATTCATCTTTATAACACTATAAGGAGTTTCTGGAATAAAATTTTCAGCAGTAAATGGTACACTGGTAATTTTCCCATATTTATATAATTCAAGGCCCACAATTCCAACAGCATTAATTATTGAAACATTATGAATATACACGCATTCAATATTCTTTTCTTTAGCTCTTAACATAAGATCTGTATGCGTAGTTGCTCCAAATATATCTCCAACAACTAAAAATGCAACATCAGAGTTTATGGCTTGATTAAGCATAATATCGGCCTTTTTTTCAACCATTTCTCTATTTGCGAGAATTATTTTTTTACTATATAATTTTTCTAAAGTTTCAATTTGACATTGAAGTATTGAAGTGTACTTTTCTAAATACACATAATCACATTTCTTAACAGCTTCAAGCCCTTTAAGAGTAATATCTGTTTCATCACATAGGCCAATTCCAATAAAGTATAATGTCATAGAATAAGTAATGTTCTAGAATTTAAAAAAGTAATGGAAACTAAAAGTTCAAAGTACACAAAAAATGATAATTTAAGTATAATAAAAAAAAGAAAAATTAAGATATGTTTTAACGTTTGTTCATAACCCTGTCACAACATTCTGAACAATCTTCATAATAATAAGGCTTAACAGTATATGTAAATCCGTCTGTTGAAGTACATTCACATCTTCTTCCATCACCAGTACTACCATCTTCTAATGCCATCATTACTTGTCCAGTTGAATCAGTATTAGATACGCCTGCACGTGCACCAGCACCAAACAAGATCATCGTAACAATACCAACAACTGCAACAATTGCAACAATTGCCATCATATAAAATCCACTTTTATTTTCTTCCATTTTAAATCAACCTCTCAATAAGTTAATATTAACTCATACAGCAATCAATACATGCTCTACCAGTAGTATATGCTCCACAATCAGAATTCCAAACGCCGCCATTTCCACAAATGCAACGTCCATTAATATTACCATATTCTACTACTTGCATTACTTGTCCTGTAGAGTCCTCAGCGACATTAGATATAGTGGCTGTTTTTGCTCCAGCACCAAATAATATCATTGTAACTATTCCTACAACTGCAACAATTGCAACAATTGCCATCATGTAAAGCCCATTTTTATTCTCATCCATTTTAATCAACCTCTCAATAATTAATAATTAAAAACTACTAAGTATAATCCTATTGGAAGTAATATAAATATCTATCGATATTTTACTATTTTTATCATTGTAAGATGGTTACAGAATCAATAAATTTATAAAATTTGATACTCTTCTAAAAACATGACAACAATATTCGGAATTCGCGCATTTGATCCAAAAAAAGATAAAGAATACATCTTAATGGCAAGCGATTCACAATTAAGCTTACGCGAAACTGATAAATCTGTAATAACAGTATGCTCTTATAATTGCGAAAAATTATTAGCAACTAGTCATAAAGTAATGGCCGATGCTGGAACCTACATAAATACATACGACATAGACTCGCACAACACTAGAACGAATAAAGCAAAACAAGCATATAAAAATCTAAAAGACTTTGATTTAGATAAGACTGAAATTATAACAGAATTACGACAAATATCAAAAGAATTCGATAATTCATACATCATAGGTTTAAATTTTGATTATCGATTAAATATAATGGGATATCATACTAAATATAATTTTTTAAGAAGAAGAGTGCCACAAATATATAACTCCCTTCAATTCACGTTTAGAGGTTCAGGAGGTCATTACGCAAAAGACATTATCAGACCTAAATTAGGAGAACATACAACAAGTATTGACTTAGGTGGAAAAATAATAATGCCTATTGAAGACTTAATAAGTCTAAGTATTGACGGAATGCAAGAAGCTTCTGAAAATGATATGTACACTGGCGGACATATGGATATAGCAATAATAACTCGAACTAATATAAAACTAGCCAGAGACATAATCAAATTATAATTCTATTAAAACTAACATTATTAAAATTAAATATATTTAGAAAATAAACTCATAAATAGAAAAATATATTTTACTAGAATAATATAAACTAATAATATATCAGAATAATATAAATATTAAATTAATAAAAAATAATAAAGAATCTAATTCTTCATTGTTCTTTGTAGAATAAGTAAATCTTCAGTTGTAAGCTTCTTTCCAGTCTTAATTTTTTCTTGAACTTCTTGATCTTTTTGTTTTAAGATTTCATGATTGCTTCTTTCAACATCTTCTTTTAACTTAACATTATTTTCGCCTAATATTTTACGTAATTCGTCAAGTCTTGCAATCTTATTATTTAATTCTTCACCAACTGCTGCAATATCAGTTTTATATTTTGAAGCTTCAGATTCGAAAGTATCTTCTTTTTTCTTTAATTCATCTATTTCTTTAGAACTTTCAATTAATTCAACATGATGTTTTTGTGATTCTTTAGCAGAAACTTGAACTATTTTCTTGCTCATATCAGCAATATCTCTTAGTTCTCTTAATTCTCTAAATTTGGAGCCTAATTTATTTTCAATATCGATAATTACTTTACTGCTATCGTATTGCTTTTTCATCTTTGATAAAACTTTCATTAGTTCTTTTTCCTTTTCAAAAGTAACTCCTTCAGTTTCAATCTTAAATTCTAATTTCTTAATTTCCTTCTTTAACATCATAGGGTCGCCAACGCCTAATTTTTCTAGAATTTTACGTTTTTCTTCTTTCAAAGTTTTTACTTCTTCATCTAGAACTAATAATTTAGCGTCAACTTCTTCTTTAGAATGCTTAGTGTGTTTAACTGCTTCAGTTAAATTATTTCTTTTATCTTTAGAATCTTTAGCAACTCTTATTCTTGAATGAATATCAGAACTTATCTTTCTTTTTTCTCTATATAACTCTTCTTTCTTTCTATCTAAACCATTAATCTTATTTCTTAATTCTCGAACTTCGGATTTAACAGTATTAAGTTCAGTTAATAATTTGTCAATTTCAGATTGTTCTAACATATAATATTCACCAATAATAAAATTTTTAATAAAATCAAACTATAATAATAAAATAATAAATAAAAAAAGTTAATTAGTTTTAATTAGCTTTATTGTGTTAATTACTTAACCAAATAATGCACTTAAACCTGCTGCAGATGCTTCTTCAGCTTGCTTTTCTTCTTTATGATCGTCTTTCTTTGCTGCTGGTTTGTGTTCTGCTGCTGGAGCTGCTGCTACTGGAGCTGCCATTACTGCTGCACTCTTAATTGCTTCATCAATATTAACACCATCAAGTGCTGCTATTAATGCTTTGATTCTGCCATCATCAGACTTTACGCCTGCTGCATCTAAAACTTTCTTAACGCTTGATTCATCTACTTTATGTCCTGCCTTGTGTAAAAGCATTGCTGCGTATACGTATTCCATTTTATACCTCCAAAAACATGAGTTTCTGTTATTTTTTTAATTTATTTTTTTTAATTATCTGCAGTTTTTTACTGCTTATTTACAATCTCTGACACAGCTGCTGCTTGAGCATCTGCTTTTGCCAGTATCTGTCCTACTACTTCATCAGCTAGTATGTCTCTTTCTACAGCTATTGCTTTACTATCTCTAGATGATTTTTGTATAAGTAGTATGATTGTGTCTTTAGTTGGATATGCTACATCAACTGCTAAATTTAATGCTTCTCTTGCTGCAGTTTGTAATTTTGCCATGAATACTTTTTCATCAATATCCAATACTTCGCCCATTAATACGTCGCCGTTTTCATAAGCTGCAACTAGATTTAATCCAATCTCCATTGGTTCAATTCCAAGTCTCATTAATAATGATGATAATTTGTCATTAACAACATCGCCTTTTCTAGCTACATGAGCATCTTCCTTAATAATAACCTTGCCAGCTTCTATTCCTGCCTTTATTTTAAGCATTCCAAGTTCTCCAATTATTGGACCTGGAGCAAAAGGTGTTGGACCTGCTGGAATCATTAAATCTTTAGGAGTTACTTGACCAGCTTTAATAGCTGCTGAACTCTTACTTTGTTTTAATAATTTGTATATTCTAAAAGGATTTTCTTTAGATAATAATAATGCCGGACTTCCTTCAAGATGATTTACTAACTTAGTAATATTTTTCTTGTTTGAAAGTGCTAATGCATGTTCAATTATGCTTTTCTTTGCAACTTTTATTTCTAAATCTTTTCTTAATTTAGTCTTCATCTTTTGCAATTGTCTTGCAGGAAGATTTTCTAAATTTATGATTGCAACTACTGGATATTTATCAATAGTATCTTTTAAGTCTATTACTGCTTTCTTCTTAGACTCGGAAACTGCAATTCTTCCTTTCTTAGTTGGTGTGGTTTCTTTAGCAGTCATTTTATACCTCCACCTTCTTAGCAGGGCCCATTGTAGTCTTGATAAATAGATTTTTTAAATTGTTTCTTTCTTTTGGTAAATGATGTATTAATTGTTCATATACAAATAATAAGTTATCAGCTAATTGTTCATCAGGCATATCTTCTCTACCAATAGTTATTTGTACTAATGGTTTAGTTCTTGCAAGAACTCTAACTGTTTTTTGAAGCTTATCATAGATAGGCTTTAAGTTTGTTTTTGGTAATACAACACATCCAGCTTTTGGATTAGGCATTTTATTTTTTGGACCTAATACTCTACCGAAAGTTGCTGCAATCTTAGTCATTATAGTTGATTGAGCGATAAAAAAGTCGTATTGTTTTGCAAGCTTCTTTATTCTCTTTTTATCTTTTGCGTACTCTTCAAATTGATATAATTGAATTGTAGTATCACAAACAGTTTTTGCTTCATCAGCTAAATCAACATCGATTAATGCTGCGATTTGTTTCTTCTTACCAGTTGAATGTGGTAATGTCATATAGAAATCAATTTGATTATCTGGTTTTTTAAAGTCTAAATCTTGAAGATTTGCAACTACATCTACCATTTGTACAAATTTCTTTTTATTATGATCTTTACGTAAATTTTTTATTACTTCTAATGCTTCATTCTTGTTCATGTGGCCCTCCTACATGCGTAGTGAACAGACAGTCGTCAATAGAAATTGACTGGGTGCCTAACGGGTATTAAATAGTAGGAATAATAATTTATTTAAAAATGTAATGTTTTTGAAAGCACAGCATAAAAATTCTTTTTACTATCCAATATACTGCTAAGGATAACAAAAAAATTAAATCACTAGCAAAACAATGCCAAGTAAACACATAATTATCTCGAAATACAACAATAATTTATTCTTGACATAATGTTTTAAAAATTTAAATTGTGCTTTAATCGAAGATGAACTAAATTCTCCATGCTTTTTATTCAATACACACAAACTATATTCTTTTTTATTGAAAGGATAAAATAATATAATCCCAGCAGTTCTTGCAGTAATATAATCAAATAATAAGTGAGACAATGTTTGAATAATAACCAAATATGCAATCCATTGAGATATTGAATTATCAATACCAACTATATATAGTACAACATATAGTGCAATTCCTAGGCCCAGCCAAAATATTGGCGCATGAAAATAGGATTCATGATGTGAACTTAAATTCTTCGACCATAATATATCAAAATCTGGAAGTAATTGTAAAAACACAACAAATAATATTGTTAAAATATTAAATGGAATAATCGGAAATATTATTGAAGATAACTTAAGTAAAAATATTCCAGATAATATATGCGAGATAAACATCATTATACAATACAGTATATATGTTTAGTTTTAATAGATTGTGATATAAGATAACTATATAGGATAATTATGAAAACTAAAAATAGCAATATAATTACGTAATTAAAAATATTATCTAAGTAAAGTATATAAACACCTTAACTATTTATTAATGATGACACATAATGTTCTTAATTATATTAAGAAAGCAAGTCTATGCGCATTACTTCTTACAGATTTTAACGCAATTAAACCAAAACAAGCCACAAATGAAATCACCTTATTATCACAAGTCAGTATCCCCAACAGCATTATAACAAGATATCCAGAAAATCATAATACAGCTAATGCGAGAATAAAAATAAACTCCATAACAAATCTCATAGTAAATAAATCAGGCGATACGATAACATTTAATGGAATAGCAAGAGCACTTCATAATAAAGTAGAATATAATGAGATAAAATATAATTTATTTGAAGAATATGCTAAATCAGAATCAGAATTATTAATAATAAGTGGACATCATTATACAGGTAAAATATATTTTTTTGACAATAGAAAAAAGGTTTTTATGCTAGACAAATTACCGGAAAATGAACATACTAAAATTCTTATAATGCGTGGCTGCCATACAGTAATGAACCCTATATTCTTATATGAAGAAGCAAAAGAACATTATCTATTAAGCTGTACAGCAGAAGAATTCATAAAAGTAGTAACTAAATTTGCACCCGATATTGAATTAATCATTGGATACGAGACTAAATCTCCAAGAACAAAAGATGATGCATTAATTAAAATAATTCAAAATTTTGATATTACTGAAAAAAAAGGAATACAAAACTACGGAGAATACGTGCTAGATGTTACTAAAAAAATGTTTAAAGAACCAGGTACAGAAAAATATATAGAAGAAGATAAAACATATTGGACATATAACACACATTATCATCCAACATTAAATGAAGGAGTAAGGCTTGCATATTATATGAAAGAAAATAATCAATGGAAATATTATTCCTTAGATAACCGCGAAGGAATATACGCCAAATATTAATAAACAATTTTTAATAAATAACATATAACAATCATAATAAAACTAATTATTACTAGATTCAACATCAACACAATCTAATAACTCAATATCTTCAGAACTTAACGACCAGCCAATAGCACCTAAGTTTTCTTTTTGATGTATGGGATTTGTTGACATAGTAATTGTTATAACATTCTTTTTTGAAATTAACCAATTAAGTGCAATTTGAGATTTTGTTTTATTATATTTACTACACAATAATTCGAGTAAATTATCAAGAGTAGTATTCGAAAAACTTATTAATGCACCTTTATCAAAAGGTCTATCGGCAATTATTAAAATATCATTTTTCTGACAATAAGGAATAATTGCCGATTCCATATTAATACAATTTCCATAAGTACATTTATTTCTTGCAGTGAGACTGTATTGAATTTGATTAACAACAATTTTATTTTTAGAATATTTTTGAGCTTCCATTAATTCATTTACAGAAAAATTACTAACACCAATAAATCTAGTAAGTTTATTCTCTACCAAATAATCCATTGCACGCATAGTTTCTTGAATAGAAATCTCTGGATTTGGAAAGTGAATTAGATATAAATCAAAATAATCAATCTTAAGTCTTTCTAAACTATTTTTTGCAGACCTTATTAAAGTATCATATCTTAAATTTGAAGAAGAAACTTTACTAATAATAAATAATTTATCTCGAGGAACATTCGTAATAGCTTGACTAATTAATTCTTCAGTATGACCTGCACCATAACTTTCTGCAGTATCAATTAGAGTATAACCTAAATCAATAGCATTTTTTATTACAATAACATTTTCAATATCTCTAGAATAATCTGCCTCAGTTCTACCGCCAATTTGCCAAGTTCCAAAACCAATAATAGGAAGATTAAGTCCTGATTGAAATTGTTTGTATTCCATAAAATCACATATTAATACAATATAATTATAGACTTAGTTAAATCAATAATAAAATTCGCCGCGGCCCGAGATATTCCTGCGACCTTGCCAAGGTCGCGTCGAAGGCAATCAAGGACAACTAAAGTTCTCCGAATTTAATATTAATCACATCAATAATAAAATAAATAATAAAATTCGCCGCGGCCCGGATTTGAACCGGGATACCTTTCGGAACCAGCTCTCAAGGCTAGCGCAGTACCAGATTGTGCCACCGCGGCATATTGTTAATAAAAAAATTAATGTCGCTTGGTCGACATATTTATTCTCTACTGTGGGGGGCGAGATTTGAACTCGCGACTTCGAGCTTATGAGACTCGCACTCTAACCAAGCTGAGTTACACCCACATGCAATTAAAATGAGAACAATAGATGATTTATAAATATTACTGGCATAAGGCTATATTGCAAAGCTTGATATCAGCGCCAAGACGTGAGCATTAAAAAATTTCAGTTCCTGATAAGTCCGGAGATTCCAAGAGAGGACTTGTCTATAAATTAAATAAACTATATGTGAACCGGCGCGATTGTGAGCGAAGCAAACAAAAGCTTTGCAATATAGCCAGGCATAATTATTTATCGAGACTATTAATTAATAATTTATTTTGAACTACTGCTACCACTACTAGAACCAGTTGATCCGCCTTTAGTACTCGATGCTGAATAAGAAGGCTTAGATGAATTCCCAGAGTAAGAAGTATTATTAGAAAATCCCGCATATTTTCCTGTAACTATCGAATAATTTCCTTTTCCTAAAGCTGTTGGTTTAAGCGCGTAGCCATTAACTAAAGTAATCCCATATATTGCTTTACCATTCTTAGAGTAACCGATTACAGGTGTTTTATATACTGAAAAAACATAATTATTTTTTGAATTGGAAGTTGATGTGACAGCAGATGTAGCATCTTTAATATTATATCTAAATAAAGCATCTATAGAATTCTTTTTATTTAAAGAAGCAGTATCGATTCCATTTCTCGTTTTAGTAATATCATATTTTGCTGAATTAAAATTATATCTTTTGGAAGTAGAATTACTTGTGAAAAGATCAGCAGATGAATCTACTTTTTTTAATAAATCTGCTAATGAAGCACTATTTTGAAAATCATTACTTGATGGGTTTCCATCCATCAATTTCATAGAATGATACATTGGTAGATGCTCTACGGAATACTTAATACAACTAGGACATACTCCACCATATGTTCCTTCTCCTTGTCCGCAATTCATACATGATCCCATAATTATCCTCTAATTAATATGAAAGGTAAACGCATTTATAAATATTACTTCTTAGTAGTTACTCTCGCAGTTTTTTTGCTAATTTTTCTAATTCTTTAGCATCTGCTTTTGGCCCAAGTACAGTACTTAAGTATCCTTGATAAGTATCAAAATATCGTTCATCCTTACACCACATTTCTTTAAAATGTTTAGATAAACCATGCATAGGATATAATTTTATATGAATATGATTAACACCCATTCCTTCCATAACCATTGCCGTTCTTGTAACTTTTAATTTTTTATCGAGTATCTTTGAAACTTTTTTTGTAGCAAGCATTATATCAGAATAAGGTTTATCAGGCATATCAAATGCATAACTATCATAATGTTCTTTTGGAATTATTAATGTCATTCCTTTAGTATTTGGAAATATATCAAGTATAGCAATATGTTTTTTATCTTCCCAAATTTTATAAGAAGGAACTTCTCCTTTAACAATTTTACAAAATAGGCAATCTTTTTTTTGCATATTAAACACCTCGAATAAAATTAAATTTATACAATTAATATAATAAAATAAAAATATCATAAAAATTCGTTGAAAGTGTCCTACTCCACAATAAAGTGCGGGTTTGATTGGACACTTTCTTAATCACGAATTTTTAGGATACGAAGAAAACCAAAGGTTTTCTTGTACAAAAAATTTACAATTTTTTTGTACTAAAAACGACAATTCATCTCCATATTAAAATAGGAAGTTTTCTTGTCGTTTTTATTATAAAAAAGTATTCTTAAGTATATAATAATATAATTATCCTTTATTCTTTCAAGTAAGTATTTAATTCAGTCAATGAAATAACTTTTGTTGGATATTCGCGTTTATTATTTCTATCGATTAAAATTCCTTGCATACCTAAAGCTTTTGCTGTTCCCATGTCAGATTCTAAACTATCTCCGACCATTGCAATATCTTTAGTTGTTAAATTAAACTTAGTCAAAATACTATTATAGAATTTTTTATCGCCTTTAACTAATCCAGCATCACATGATAATATAATCATATCAAAATAATCTGCTAATTTAAATCTATCAATAACTTCTTTACTAAAACAATCTATATTTGCAATAAGAATTAACTTGTAGTCTTTCTTTAAAGATTCAAGCCCCTCAATAGTATCAGGATATAATTGTGATAATAATTTATTTTTATTCCATAATCCAACCATTTTTTCAAGTAAAAAATCCTTTGGTTCAATACTAAATTCTTCGCAAACTTTAACAAAAGCTTCCTTTAATGAGGGATGTTTTTCTAGCATTAAAACTTGTTCAAATCTCATTACAAATTCACTAAATGACATATCAATACGTAATATGCTTCTAACTTGTCTTAATGGACTAGGATATACTCCATTCTCAACTAATGTACCTTGTAAATCAAATATAATTGCTTTAACCATTTTAATAATAACCCCCTAAGATTAAATAACCATAACACGCACATGTTTTTAAAGGTTTTTGTTTAAACCAGCATACCATTTCATAAAAATTATATATACTAAAAATTATGATAATATTATGAAAGAATTTTCGTTCATTAAAATTGAAACTAAAAAATATCCGACAATAATTATGGGAGAAGATCAATTTACTGGATGGTTCAAAAAATGTAAAAAATATAATTCTGAAAAAGAAAGAGCAGTAGCATATAAACAAACAATAGAAGTAGCATATTCTAAAGGAGTGAGAGGATTTAGCATGTCGCCTCATCCGACTTTAATTAAAATTTTAAAACATTTTAAAATGAAACATCCGAATATAGTGTGTATTGCAAACCCTCATTGGCATAAAAATTATTATTTGCATAATGAATCCTTATGGTCAAATGAAAACATGGAAAAATTAAAAGCATCAGAAATATTTTATGGTGCTAAGAGTTTAATAAAAAATAATAAATTTAAAGAAACAAATATTAAAAAAATATTTTCTCGAGAAGAAATCGATTTATTTAGACTAGATGAAAAAGAATACTTAGAGCAATTAAATCAGTTCAATTTCTGTGATTTTATATTAATTGGAAATTTAGGAAAAAATGCTTTAATTCATCTTGAAAGAGAAGATATTATAAAAAGAGAGATTAAATTAGTTAGAGACTACGGACGCATACCTATCGGAATATGTGAAGATGGAGGATTAAATCTTTCAAAATATGAAAAAATGAATATTTCTGGGACATGGATATTGTTAAATAAATATAAAAATTATCCGAAACTAAATGATATTTTGAAAATAATTAAGAAAAGTAAAAAACCATTAACAGCCTACAGAATTTTTGTTAATCCTAAAGGATTTAATTTAGAAAACCCTATATCATTTATTAAAAATATAAACCAAATTAAATCCATTGTTGTAGGAGTAGAAAACAAAGAACAGGCAGAAAAAACATTTTCCAAACTAAATAAATTATGGAATTAGAATAATCAATAAGATAATATAATTAATTACCAATAAGGAAATTTCTTATCTAATTTCTCTCCTAAAGAAATTAAATAATCTCGACCATACTTATGATTGGTTAAATCATCGTATAAAAATTTCGGTAAGTTATCTACAGAATCATGCATTAATCCAATTCCTAATGCAATTGATGCCACACTATCAGTGTCTCCACCTAAATGGAAAGCATTTAACAATATTGATGCAGGAAATTGAAAATCATAACGTGACATTAAATATAACACTGCGCCAGCAGTTCTCATACCATCACATGGAACACCTTTATCAGCATGTTTTTCTCCAAATAATAATTTAGGATCAAAAGTAGTCATAGCAGCAATATTATTAAAATAATTCCCACTCTCTAGGTCAATTTGAGGTATTCTAGCAGATAATTTAGACATTATATCATCTAATGAACCTTCATAACGATAATTAGTATAGAAAGCTATGTGTGACATTAATGCAACAGCAACTGATGAAGCTATTCCTTTTGGAGTATTGTGTGTTAATTGCGCATTTATTGTTGCGTATTCAACAACTGTATCAACATCTGAGATAATCCCTATTGGAACTGCTCTCATTGCAGCACCATTTCTCTCAGAATTAGGATTAATTTTTTCTATAAATTCTTGACCAGAGTTAATTGAATCTAAAAACATTTGAAATCCTTTAGCATATCCAACTACGGGATCTCTTTTATAACATTCAACAAATTTATCTGCAAGATTTTCTTTGGTAAATTTTTTATCGCTAGCAAGTAATTCTGCTACAGCAATTGACATTTGAGTATCATCAGTATACATTCCAGGAAAATGATCAGAATCAGGATAAGCACTTTTAATATATTTTTCAACATAAATGTCTTGATAACTTTTCAAATCAGGCCATCTAAATTCATAACCTGCGCCGAATGCATCGCCAATTGCAATTCCAAGTAACATGTTTTTATGTGGAGTAAATGTCATAATAATAGAAATGCATTATGATTAATAAAAGTTATTATTATAATCTGACAAGATAACATGGACAAATAACATATCAGAAGAAAACACAGACAAATTTATAAACCATTTTCTTTTCTTAGAACTGTGGTTTATATGAATACAGAAGAATTACAAATAACAATTAGAAAACATGCACTTAGTAATGCAATAAAATTTAATGGAAAAGCAAATGCTGGTTCAGTTATAGCAAAAATAATTGCAGAATTCCCTGAAGCAAAATCAGATATGAAAACAGTTTCAAAAGAAGTAAATGAAATTCTAAAACATATTAACGAACTGCCACTTGATGTACAAATGCAAGAATTACAAGAACATTTCCCAGAAATGCTCGAGAAAAAAGAGAAAGAAGAAAGAAATATATTCGCAGTATTAAATTTAAAACCTGAAGATAAAGTAGTTTCAGGATTTCCTCCTGGCCCTGAAAAATATCCTCACATTGGCCATGCAAAAGCTTGCTTAATGAATTATTTACTTGCAAAACAATATAATGGTAAATTCATATTAAGATTCGAAGATACAAATCCTGATTTAGTGAAAGCACAATTCTACGACGTAATTCAAGAAAATCTTAAATGGCTCGGTGTTGAGTGGGATGAATTATTATATGCATCAGACTACATGAACGTTTATTATGAATATGCATTAAAAGCACTTTCAGATAATAACGCATACGTATGTTTTTGCGACCAAGAAACAATTAGCAACTCAAGAGAAAATGGACAAGAATGTGCTTGCAGATCAAGAGCAATTGATGAAAATTTAAGATTATTTGAAGATATAAAAACTTATCCTCAAGGAAAAGCAATAGTTAGATTAAAAATTGATTTGCAACATCAAAACACAACACTTCGAGATCCGACAATATTTAGAATAATAGAAACACCACATGCAAGACTTGGAACAGAGTATAAACTATGGCCTAACTACGACTGGCAAAATGCCATAATCGATAGTATTACTGGAATTACAATAAGAGTTAGAAGTAAAGAATTCGAATTAAGAAATGAACTTCAAAGATACATACAAACAATACTCGGAATACGTCAAACTAGAACATATGAATTTGCAAGATTTAATCTCGAAGGAGTTGAAAGTTCTGGAAGAAAAATCAGAGAAAAAGTAAATTCTGGAGAATACCTTGGTTGGGACGATCCAAGACTTACAACAATTGTTGCACTTAGAAGAAGAGGATTTTTACCTGAATCAATTAAAAATTTTGTAGTTAATACGGGAATGTCAAAAAGTGAATCCACATTAACATGGGACGATTTAATAATACAAAATAAAAGAATACTCGATAAAACATCTAAAAGATTCTTTATGATGCACGATTATGAAACTATCATAATAGAAAATGCACCACATCAAGTTATAAAATTAAAATATCATCCAGATAAGGTAGAATTAGGACATAGAGAAATTGAAGTGGAGAAAGAATTCTTTGTTTTAAAATCCGACTTTAGCGAATTTAAAGAAGGAAATTTGTATAGATTAATGGATTGTTTAAATTTTAGAAAACAAGAAAATAGATTAATATTTGATAGTTTAGACTATGAAACGTTCAAGTCCGAAGGTAAAAAAATAATGCATTATCTTCCAGCCTATGGAAATATTGATATTGAAATATTAATGGACGATGCAACAACACTAACTGGTGTTGCAGAACATAATATTAAAAATGTACAAGTTAATGAAGTAATACAATTCGAGAGATTCGGATTTGCAAGACTTGATGCAATAGAAAAACATCATGGAAAAGAACTATACAAATTCTGGTTCACACATAAATAAAATGAAACTACTGCGTCCCCAAAATCCTATTGAAAAAAAAATTCTTTCAAACAAAGAATTTCTAAATACAATCAGTATAGGACGTTCAAGACCATTTCATCGTGAAGGAACAATAAAAAACCATATTATACAAATTTTGAAATATATAGAAAAAAATTATCGTAATACATCATACTATACTGATTTGAGAATTATGGCGTTATTACATGATACTGGCAAATTTGCATTTTTAAAAGAATTTCTAGAATCATATATGCCAAATGTTTCAGATAAAGAACATAAAAGATTATTAACAGCCAGCGCCAAATTTAAATTAAAATATTATTACGCAAGTAATGTTTCAAAGGAGTTAAAAAAATATACTTTAACACCTATGCATGCCCATGCGTCATATCAGTTTGCAAAAAAATTCTTAAAAGATGACAGAATGCTAAAATTATTAAAATATCATGATTTAGCAGCAGATATAAGAAATTTATATGTAAAAGAAAATAATTACGATTTTAAATTATTCAAAAAAGTATTCTCAAATATAGACTTAAAAACGTACTTAGCATTTCTCAAATGCGATAATTGTAATAGAATAGACAAAGAAACTAAATGGTTAAAAGCAGAGTTAAAAAATAATAACATTCAAATTCCTAGGTAAAAAATGTCCCTTGAAAATAAAATCATAACTGAATTACCGAATGCATTCATATTATCAAAAGAATGGTGTAGGAATAATTTACATAAAGAAATTATAGGATACCAAAGTTTTGAATTAAATAAATTTCATTATATTATCGATAACACAACTGATTCTATTGCAGATATGTATTTTAATTTAAAAGAAAATGGATTGATAAGAGTTAATACAGGCCAAATAAAATGGTTAATAGAAAGACAAGAAGCATTTCCATACAATCCGGAAGTTGATTTAGAATCAATGTTTGTACATGAAATGACTGAATACATTGCTGAAACAACTCCTGAAATTATTATTGCATATTTCCCACTATTTAAGTTTCCTCACATGTTAGCAAGAGACGTGGAAAATATAAATAGAAAACAAAGAAACTTAAAAGAATGGACTTATTGATAATATCATTTTTACAAATTCTAATTTACACATAAATAAATTTATAAAGTACATAGAACAAGATAAAATAAGTTATAATCAGTAAACGTATTATCAACATTATTAAAAACACAGGTGAAATAAAATGTATCTAAATAAAAAAGGAAGTGAATATTATTTAGCAATATTCGAAAATGCGATTTTTAAATCCGAGAAAATAATAAAAAATACAAGTTCTCAGCCATCAGGAGCTAATAATATATACAATAGCGAATTATTTAATTTTGATTCACTTAATATGACACAAAAGTTAACAGAATTATATCAACATACTACAAATATAATAGAAAATATTGATAGTGAAAATAATGTTCTAAAACAATTTGCAGAAACCATACACGCAACTATGAAAACAACTATAACAGATCCTAAAACTGCTCAACTATTGAAAATAATAGAACAATTCCGATATTTTGAACAAAATTTTAAACAATTAAAAGAGGTCGTTAATAGAATTATGGTTTATACTCAAAAACCAAATGAAAAAAACGCAGTCGAGATATTAGCCGAATATAAAGAAATAAGAAATATGCTAGATAATATACACAAAACAAGCTTAAATTTAGCCGCTAAATTCAGAGAACTAATTAATAGCATTAAAGCAGAAGAAGAATTAATTAAAAGAGAAGAAGTAGTATTAACTGATTTCAATAAAAATCTTATGAGTTGGTTCTAATACCAACATAATAGGTGATTGCAATGAATGAATGGGTTATCGTAAAAACGAAAATAAAGGAAATGGTCGGAACATACAGTGTATCAGCTGATTTCTCTGAAGAATTAAACACTAAAGTTAAACAAATGATTCAAGATGCAGTTAAACGCGCAGAAGCTAACGGCAGAAAAACTGTTATGGCTCGAGATATATAATTAGTATAAAATTTAATTTATCTTTTATTTAGTATCTTAATCATACAAATAATACTAAAAGAATTTACACATAACTTTTTTGCTCAAGTTGCATTTTAAATTTAGAAATTGTTTCTTCAATTACAGGTATTTTAGGGTTTTTAGCATCTAGTATTTTTATTTTTTTAAGTAATGCTTCAGCAAATTCTAATTCCATTTTTATCTGTTCAAGTTTAGGATTAGAAATAATATTATTTATTTTATCATCAATTTTTTCTAAAGAAGAAGGATTAGGTCTCATAATTAAAGATTTTTGTTTAACAGCTTGTTTTGCCATTAAGGTAGGATTATTTTCTAAATCCCAACTTGAATACTTACTCCATGTTTCAGCATGTACAACTTTAAACTGTTTATTTAAAGAAGAATCTTTCTGTGCAGAAATAGCAAGCCTTACAAATGTGTCTTTAGTTAATGAAAGCATTTTACATTATACCTAAGAATTTTTTCTTTGGAGCTTGTGGAACTGGCTCATTTAATGATGGCAGAGCGCCCATTGGTGGAAGATCATCAAACGGCATTGGTGCTGAATCAAAAGGATTGTTACCAAAACCATTAGCATTATTACTGCTTGGTCTATTAGCATTATTCAAGGTATTAAAAGTATTCATATTAGCAGCAGCATTATTATTTACGCCATTATTCATATTATTAAAACTATTAACACCTGAATTCATAGGAGGTAGAGCATTCATATTACCCAACGGATTATTATTAGCGGCATTATTAAAATTATTAGTTGGCATATTATTCATAGTATTTACTGCGTTAGGAGTAGTATTTACGTTAGCTACATTAGCATTCATATTAGTATTTGTACCATTAATCAAGCCACTTGCCAAAGTATTGTTATTCATATTATTAATAGCACCATAAGGATTATTTCTATTATCTTGAGATAATGGTCTTTGAATAGGTAGAGTGCTACCTGAATTAACATTAGAATTATTTAAATTATTGACATTAGATTGTTGTGGCATAGAAACCCCAGTCTTTGAATTTAAATTAGTAAAATTATCACTTAGTGCAACTATTGCTCTTGCAATAAGTTCATTTTGATCCACTAACTGATTAAGTTTTTCATTAGGTTTACTTGCTTGATATTCATCAATTATATCTCTTTGCGCATCATCTAGAATTGTAATAAGTCTATTCATGGAAACAGTTAATCTATCCATCGATTCAATTAAAATTCTAATCTTATCTCCGTCATTAACTGAATTTCTTTTTAATGTAGATACCTCTTTACGTAAAGTATCGAGCTCATCCTTAGGCATAAGCTCATAATCGTCAGTTCCAGAACTATCCATTACTACACCCCTTTTTAAGAATATATTAGGTTATTTATTTATATAGTTTTCCTTTTATTATCGATAATAATATTTTACAAAAAATACCAGTGAATTAAAAAAATTAATTAAAACAAGATAAGAACTCAATCAGAACTTAAAATAATGGAAGTACTACTTTAAAGAGAAAAATTTAAATAAGATACGACTCTCCTAATTACTAACAAACAAATAATAAAATACATTTAATATTATTTAATGTAATTTATTGGAGAATAAAAATGCCAAATAATATAATTGGATTAGAGTATCAATTACCATACACAAAAATTGAAACAGAAGAACAATTAAAGGAAATTTTTAGCGAATTAAAAGAAATATATACAAAATTTAATTCAAACTTTTCAATAAATACTGCGCAAGGAAACCCAATAGAAAACTTTAATCAATTTCTAAATATCGCAGTTCAAAATAAAAAATCTATCATATTAACTGGTAGCGGAGATATAGGCGGATTTGTAGTTAAAAATGCCTCAATAAGTTATAATTTGTCACAAATTGGCGAAATAACAAAATATTGGGATCAATATATAGATGGCTCATGTCATGAATGTAAGAATCATTATTATCAACAAGATGGTGGCGATATGAATCATGCATGCGTTTTAAAAACAAAACTTGATTGGAGTAAAAATTGTTTACAATATGACTCTAAATTAAAAAATTCCGAAGGAAAGACTGCAAGAAAACTTAATGAATTATTGGAAGAAGTAATAAATAAAGTATAATTAATTCTTAAATATTTTTATTATTATTTTATTTAAAATATTCAAATAGAACACACTTCAAAAAATAATTAATCTTATTCTATAAACAGACTAAAAAACATTTATAAATCTAAGTACATTTTACCTAATTATGATAGACATCAAATTACTAAGGGAAACACCAGCAATATATAGAGACACAATAAAAAGAAAATCTCAAGATGAAAAATTAAAACTCATAGATGAAATACTCGAATGGGATACAGAAATAAAAAGTATTAGAAGTGAAGCAGAGATGCTAAGAAATAGACGTAATGTTTTAAGTGAAGAAATAAATAAATTAAAAAAAGAAAAAAAAGATGCATCCATTGTTCTTGAAGAAGTAAAAAGTATACCTGAAAAAATAAAAAATATAGAAGATAAACTCGCAATAATAGAGCAAAAAATAAATACAAATATTAGACAACTTCCAAATATTATTTCTGAACATGTACCTTTAGGAAAAAACGATCAAGATAATGTAGAAATTAGACATGGCGGAGTTATTAAGAAATTTGATTTCCCAATAAAAAATCACATTGAACTTGCAGAAAATTTAGATTTAGCAAATTGGGATGCATCTGCAAGAGTTTGCGGAACAGGATTTTATTATCTTAAAAAAGATTTAGCAGTATTAAATCAAGCATTAATAAGATTCGCAATAGATTTTATGTTAAAAAAGAATTACGAATACATAGAACCGCCATTAATGTTAAATGAAGAAGCAATATTTGCATCCATGGATAAGTCAGCAATAGAACAATCAGTATATTCAATTAAAGGCGAAGATTTAAACTTAATTGGAACTTCAGAACAAGCAGTTCTTGCCATGCATACAGGTAATACGATTCCAGAATCAGAATTACCTAAAAAATATTTCTCATATTCTATGTGTTTTAGAAAAGAAATTGGTGCTCACGGCATAAATGAAAAGGGACTTTGGAGAACACATCAATTTAACAAAGTAGAACAATTTATATTCTGTAAACCAGAAGACTCTGAAGAATTATACGAAGAATTGATGAATAATTCTGAAGGAATATTACAAGCATTAGAATTACCATATAGAATAATTGAAATATGCACTGGAGACCTTGCAGATTGGAAATTTAGAAGTGCAGATCTAGAAGTATGGAGACCAACATTAAATGCTTATGGTGAAGTTATGTCCTTATCGAACTGTACTGATTATCAAGCAAGAAAACTTGGAATAAAATGTGTTGATAAGCAAGGAAATAAAAGAATACTACACACATTAAATGATACTGCTCTTGCAACATCCAGAATAATGGTTACAATACTCGAAAACAATCAAAATGCAGATGGAACAATTACTGTTCCTAAAGTATTAATCCCCTATATGCACGGCATAAAGATTATAGGACATAAAGAATAAGCCGGATTAAAGAATAATTAAATAATAAAAAGAAAAAATAATTTTTTATTTTTTTACCACTGCTCAAATTTCTTATTGGCAGATTCTTTGAGTAAAGTATCAGCACCTAATGCATTATCTAACATTACATTAGTTTTACCACAATAAGGACATTTAGTTACTTCTTGACTCTTTTTTCTTGAGAATTTATATTTACAATTTGAACATAAATACTTAATCATAGGTTCAGATTTTTCAGTTGTTTTTTTTACTGTTTTTTCAGCATTTAATTCTGCAGCTCTCTCAGAAATACTCATAGTAGGTTTATTCTGAGAATTACGTTTATAACAATCAACACAAACCATATTTTCTCCACTACCATCTTGTCGCATATTATGCATTAATGTTTTTCTTCCACAAATTCTACATACAATCAATAAATTTTCACTATCCATACCAATCACCTATATACTTATAATTTTATTTTATTAATAAAACGATTTTAAAAATCGTAAATTACTTATTAATGAATATAATCAACATATTTATATTTTTTTCTCTATTGACTCAGTTAAATCTTTTATATTCTCCATTGCAATAACAAATTTAGGATTTTGTACTTTTAAATCATCAAAATGCATTGTAATTTTATCAGCAGTCTCAAGAATATATCTTAACCAAAACTCTACACTTTTATCTTTCCACTCTATTTTATGATCATCTAAAAAATCAATAAATTTAGATAAAGAATATAATGAGTCCTCAATATTTGTTATAACAATTAAATTCTGAGATGAAGTAATATTGTGCTTATGAATATTTCTTACACTAAACATTTTATCAATATCAAGAAAAGTTACATAAAGCCCATCTATAATAGCTTCTATTTCAGTGATTTTAACATGATTTTTAGTCTTTGATTTAAATTCATTTTTTAATCTACTAATATCTTCTCTAAATATAGACATCATTAATATTAAAGTATTAATCTTTTTATCTTGAGTATGATGAGCATGATAATTAGGAAAAGCATATTTTTGTAAAAGTTTATCTATTAAAATAAATATTACAAGTCCGCTAAATGCTAATTGAGCATAAATAAAAAAAGAATATAACATATTAAAAGATATTTTTATTATACCAAATATTGTGGCCACAAGTAAACTAGCATATAACGATTCTATCAAACCCGCAAAAGTAAATGTAATTAAAGAACCTGATACAGTAAGTCCTGCATTAATTATCGATAAAAAAAGATATATTACCATAAATATAAATATTCCAATAACCCATGTTAAAAAAAACGTTAGAAAAGACGTTCGTCTAATCCATGCAAATAATCCTATCTTTTCAACCATTCTTGAAACTAGCACGTTGGATTTATAAATATAATTGATTTTATAAGATAAGATTCTGTAGAAACTGTGTCTTGCCTTAAAAGATGAACACACTAAGAAAGTCAAACTAATTTAACATATTATCCAAAAATAATATACTAAAAGCAACCAACAAATACATCAGAGCCTTTCTTTGTCGGAATTTGCTTATAATAAACATTAATCTTTTGCTCTAATGGTTCACCAGAAATATTTTTATGAGGATTATACTCTCTTGCAGTCCCAATTAGCGAACAATCATTTTTTTCAGTTATTAAAACTTCATCAGGAACAAATATGTATTGTCTAAAAACTTCTTTTAATGGTATTGATTTACCAACTATTGTTCCATCCTGATAAGTTATACTATTTACATCAGGCCAACCATAGCCATGTATCTGATGATGTTGTCTAGAAGTTATTTCTATCATAGCACCATCATAACTTTCGAATTTCCGAACTTCTCTCCCTCTTAACTTAGCAAATAACTCTTTTAATTCACGTTTAAATTTTCTTATAGGATTAGACGCTATCCATTTTTCAATTTCTTCACATGTGTGAATTTTAGAATCATAACTGCCTACTGCCAAATAAAATTCTTTTCCGACAGCATCATTTAAATTCGATATATCGACCATAGTATAGTTTTTACTCATGAGTAGAGTAAAACTAAATAATATATAAAGGTTACGTAATTTTAGAGCATAAATCTAAAGTTAAGGCAATAAAATACGTTTTAACTAATTTTTCATGCTTAGCTACGAATAAAACGCAACATTTAAATATAACAACATACATAAATACATTCTAGTATACAAAAGCGTATATCAAAAGGGACTTTAAATTAGATTCACATCGACGAACAAAAAACATAACGGACAAAAAAAGTTGGGACAAAATGGAGCAAGAACTAATCACATTAGGAATACTATTCTTCTTTGCACTTATAGGAGGAGTACTCGCAGCACGATTCAAACAACCAGTACTATTAGGGTTATTAGTAGTAGGAGCAGCAATTGGACCAAAAGCTCTAGGATTAATTAAAAGCGAGAACATCTTAGCACCAATGATAGAATTTGGAGCAATATTAATGTTATTTGTGATAGGATTAGAATTTGATATATCCAAATTAAAAAAAATAGGATTAAAGGCAATATTAATTGCAACAACAAATAGCGCAATTTTAACATTTGTAGGATTCATGATAAGTATCTTACTAGGATTTAATGTACAAACAGCAATGTTTATGGGCGTAATAATATCATTCGGAAGTACTGTTGTAATAGTAAAAGTACTTGAGAATAAAGGTATGATGCATAGACAAGAAGTACCATTATTACTTGCAGTTCTTATAATAGAAGATATACTTGCAGTATTAATAATAACATTCTTTTCAGGAGTAATGGAAAAAGGCTCAAGTCTTATGAGTAATATTGAATCTATGTTAATATCTATGGTATTACTAATAGTATCATATATTATATTTGTACGATTCATAAAACCATTACTTGCTTGGACATTAAAAAATAATAGTAGCGACGAAATAACAACATTTACAGCATTAGCATTATGTGCAGGCTTTGCATATCTTGCATACTATTTAAAATTATCACCTGCTGTTGGAGCATTTATGGCAGGATCAATTGTTGCATCACTTCCTAGTTCAAAAGAATTTGAAAAAGCAATAATGCCGTATAATTTAGTAATAAGTTCATTCTTTTTCATAGCAATAGGAACACTAATAGATTTTGCAGTAATAAAAGAAAACATTATGATTATACTACTTTTCGTAGCTGTCGTAATAATTACTAAATTAATAACATTTAGCAGTTTAGTTTATTTCTTTGCAAACATGAAAGGAGATAAAATGTTCTTTTCAAGTGTTGCAATGTGTTCAGTAGGTGAATTTTCCTTATTAATAGCAAAACAAAGTACTAAATTTAATTTAGGAATAGACCTTGTTAGCATAAGTGCAGCAATAATTGCAATAAGTGCGCTTATAATGTCAATTGCAATAAGTTATAGTGATAGGCTATATCAACCAACCATGGAAAATATGCCTTATAGCTTTAGAAAAAAAATGGATGAAACATCATCATATATTAAATCAATATCAGAAGAATTAGATTTAGATAATAAACATAGTCAAGGGTTAAAAAATAATATCACAGGATTTTTATCATCATTACTAGTAATAATGTTAATAATATTTGGCTGGAGAAAGCTTTCAGTATTTATGATATCACAAGGATTAAGCAGCAGTATTTTAACAACAACATATATGGCAGTAATGATACTATTAACTGCAGGATTATTTTACACAGCAATTAAAATGAAAAGAATAGTAAAATCTCTTAGCGAAATATTTGCTAATGCAACAAATATGAGAAATACTATACAGAGTAAAAAAATAGTAATAAAAATGTTTATGATATTAGGAACTATAATAACCATATTATCATTCCCATTCATGATGTTCATGTTCAATTTAGAAAAAATATATTTGATAATACCTGGCATATTAATAATTGCATTAATATGGCAAATAAATAGATTATCAAAAACATCAAAAAAAGATAATAGCAATTATGTTTCACATAGTAAAGTAAACTACGATATGAAACAAGGATGGAAGATATAATCCATTAATAAAAAATACTGGAGAAAAGAAAAACAGAAACAACAATAAAAACAGTAATGACATAGTAAAATGACATAAGATAACACAACTCATGCTCTTTCTATACACAAAAACAACAAATATGAAAACATAAAAGCATAAAATAACCGGAGTGCATCTAGAAATATTGAGGATTAAGTTAGTTTTAGATACAACAGATGCACTCCACCTAGTTCTTTTCAAAAAGAATCAAATAATCACAAAGAACACAACGCAATAAAAATAAATTAAAAAAATAAACAAGAACAACACCCAAAAAAAGTATAAAAAACAATAAAGAACTAACACAAAAATCATACTCTTTCTTAAAACAAACAACAAATATGAAAAAATAACGCATAAAACAAACAAACGGAGTGCATCTGAGTATAAATAAAAATTTTTATAGATTTTCAGATGTTTTCAGGTGCACTCACTAATTCTATTCAAGAGAATCATAAAAAATTAATAATTAGTTAACTAAAAGCATCTATTCTATATACATCTCATGTATTAATTCAATAAATGTTGCAATACTCCACGTTTGACATAAACAGCCACCAGATTTAAAGCAACCACTAGAAGTTAATTCAGACGCATAACCAATAAATCCTGAATATAATATATCATAAGAGGACGAAGAAACTATTTTTCTAATATAAGAATCATATTTATTTTTATCTAGCCTATACATTGCAATTGCTGCCACATTATTTATCCAAAACCAACTATCACCACGATGATAACTCTCATTAGTTAAGCCAGTATAAGTATCTTTATACAAATAATGCGATTTATCTATTGTACTAAGACCTCCTGAAGTTGTTTTCGCATCAATATCCCACTCACACCATAATTTTGGCAAAACATTATCGAAAACATTTTGCCATTCTTCTGAAGATAATAAATCGGGATAAATATAATGCGCTAAAAATACGTTTGGTCTTACAACTTCTGAAAGAGGAGAATTATAGCCATCATTCAAATAAATTTTATTATCTATTTTTTTTAAAAAAGTATTACGTACAAGTTCTTTCATATTTTTTTCTATCAAGTCAGTATTTAAATCTGAAGTCACAACTTTTATCATCTTATCATTCTTTTTAACATACTTATTTGCTAAATAATTTTCAAGCATATTAAGTAATTTTAACATATTAAGAAATAATGCTTGTATCTCAATTCTAAATCCTTCACGATAATCTTTATCATACTCATTTAAATTAAATGTATCTATCCAAGTTTCTTGTTTATCATTTAATATTAGACCATCTTTTGAATGCTCCTTTAGAATCATTTTTATACTAAACTTTAATCTTTCACGAATAAGATTTAAATCAAACAAAGTAAAATAATTATTAAAATTATTTCTTTTTTCACATAAAAATAAAAAATCTTGTAATCTTTTAAATAACCACCCAATACTATCTGCAGTTCCTAAATCAGCTGTCGGATATCTATTAGATAATCTACCATCAGGCATTATCTCAGACAGATATTTCATTAATAATTCCTTACTATAATCATATCTATGTTCAAGCAATAATGATTGTACAGATATTAATTCATCACGACTCCAGTATTGAAAAAACCACGGAAGACCTGCCCACATCCCAGTTATCCTCTTATAACCAATCGAGAGTTGCATTGATAAATTATCCATTGCATGAACACAATTAGTATATGCAAACGCAGTACTTAAACCAGAAATTTGTGAAAGATCATTTTTTAATGATAAAACACCATCCACATAATTTTCGTTTGATTGATCTATAGTTTCTTTACTTAAATAAATATCCTCAACTTTTTGTATTGCTAAATCTTTATCAAAAGAAAATGCAAAATATAATTTAATATTCTTATAACAAGGTATTTTTAATGCATTATAAATATAAAAATTAGACATATTCTTTCTCATAGAATCATATTTATAATTTTTTGAAGACCAAGTATTAATTAATCCATATTCTGCTGCACCTTTAATCACGAGATACGCTTTTTGAAAAATATTTTTTAAAGAACTATCAGTATATTTAGTGTATTCTACAATAATATAATTATTTTGTTTGTAAATAGAATATATTCTACCAACATCATTAGTATCAAATATTTCTCTAAAATCTAAATCTAAATAGATATATTCGCTGTAGGAATCTACTTCATAAATTAATCCATTTTTAACAAGAGTAAATGTTTCAGTAGTATCAGAGGACAATCGACTAATTTGAGTAAAATTATTTACAATCTGTGTAACTGTTTTATTTAAATAAATATTATCAATGCTCTTATACAAAGAATAAGTATCATTATTTTCAAAAACATTAAACCACCCATTAAAATTAGTTACATCGTCTTTAGGTTGTACGGGTAAAGATAAATAATGCCCACGACGATTTAACATAAAAAGAGAAAGACTATTATTAAGCGTATCAGAAATATTTTTATGAATCTCCTTTTTTTTAATGCTATGAGTAATTATCATTTGTTTAATTATCTTTTTTGCGCTTTCTCTAATGCCATATTATAAGCAATAATATAATTTTTAATAAATATTTTCCAATCAGCTAATTTGGAAGCATTTTTAGAACGCAATTTAAATTCTACACGCTGCGATTGAGTAAAATGAATAAATTCATACATCATATTAACAAAATCATCAAGTATAACATCCTCAGATTTATTTAATCTTTCAAGTAAATAAACTCCGTTTCTATCTGTAAGAGTCTTCTCCTTAGAAATAACATTATTTTTTATAAATAAACCAAAACCACTTAAATCAGTGGTTAATGCTGGAACGCCAACAGCTAAACTTTCAAGAGGAGTATATCCCCAAGGTTCATAATAACTAGGAAATAGTCCTAAATGACAACCAATTAATGCATCATAATAAGTTAAATCAATAAAACCATCATTACCATCTAAGTATACTGGTTCTATGATTACTTTTACAAAATCTTCTTTACGATTTAATAAACCATGTTGTTTAAAGGAATTAATTACTTGATTATTTTGCTCATCCATATTATGTGTACTAAAAGGAGGATTTCCACTACGTTCAAAAGTAACCAAATCTTTACGTAATTCTTGCACAACACCACTAGTTAACACAATATTTTCTGATTTTTCTTTTCTCGAAATAATATCAGAAGTTAAATTATTTAATATTTCAACACCGTTACTATTAACATAATTTTTTATATGTGTATAAAAATTTTTATTCTCAAGTACCTCTAATTTTATTCCGTGTTGTTCCATAGGTATCCAAAAAAATACACTAATAGTAGAAATAGTAGAAGCGACATTAGCCTCATTAATGCTCGATAAATTATGTAATGCTTCTTGTTTTAATTTTTCATTTAATTTACCTAAAGCAGTAATTAAAAGATCATATCCTTTATCATGAAATTCATATCTACCAACAGTATAAAATATTAAATTATTATTCAAATCAAAAGTATAATAAGGAAAATAAAAATAGGATAAAAATTCTTTTAGTCTTTCTCTTGATGCTCTATGTTTTATCGATATATCTTCAAAAGTAGGGAATTTATCTATATCTAAACCATTATATAATAATACATCAGGTTTTCTAGATAAGAATTTTTCAGCTTCAAGACCTGTAATTTCTGAAACTGTAGTAAATACATCAGCATGTACTGCTGCAGCTTTTTCAGTTAGATGCTTTGTTTGAACATTAAAGCGATAAGCCTCAGATAGAGGATTAATAGTATTTAGCGACCCGTATAAATCAATGCCGTTTGAAGCAAGTGTTCTTCCAAGAACTGTTGCATGTGTTGTAAATACCGTAGCAACCTGCGGACAATTTTTCTTCAAATATAATAATCCAAAAGCCGAAAGCCATTCATGAAATTGAGCCACAATTTTATGATCTTTAGAAGAATTGATATATACTTCATGTATTAATCTTCCGACACAATAAGACCATAATGATGGCTCTTCAAAATCCCAATACGAATTTAATGAATCAATTTTATAATCATTCCAGAACATTTCTTTAATATTATTTTTTCTATCAATAAATCTACTAAAATCTATTAATATTACTTGTGGTTTAGTTTTAACATCGTCCCAACTACCATAATGACAAAAAATATTTTCTTTTTTTAAAGTTTCAAAAGCTTTAGCTAAATTTATTGGAGGAACTTGTTCAGTAAATTCTAATTTTGCATGTTGCTCAAAATAAGGCCCAATAAGAACATAATTTTGATAGTAAGATTTTATTTGCTCTACCTTAGAAGTTAATACAGTATATATTCCGCCAACTTTATTACATACTTCCCATGATACTTCAAACAAATAATCCTTCGATGAAATCATAACTCAACCTCAAATTTAAACTTAAATTCAAACATATTTTTATATTAAAAATAATTTATATATTAACAAGGATACAATTAACACTATTAATACAATATACAATACCGCCCATAAATGATCATGCTCATAAATAACTACCTGTTCAGATTTATTTTCAGTAGGGGGACTAGATAAAGTATTATCAGGTTTAATACGTCTAAAAAATAATCTTTTTTTAACTACAACATTATCCGAATTAGCGGATTTAGATTTATGTGAAAACATATTAAATAAAGATATTTTAGTAGAAGTATTTGTATTATTTGTATTAATTGGCTTTTCCGTATTGTAATTAGTCTTATATAAATTATTAGTATTAATAGCATTAGTGGTATTGATAGCAGCAGTATTACTAGCACTAGTATTAACATTAGTACTAGTATTGAAACTAACAGTATTATTTATATTAGCATTAACCGAATTATCTAATGTCTTACCATAGGATGAAGTACTTGAAACTTTAGTAATATGTGATTTAGTATCTTGAGGCAATTCATCTGATTTTTTCTTAAAAGAAGCTTTCTGTAATACCATACTAAACCAGTTACGACTAGATTTAACTTCTTTAGATAAAGGCACATTATCTTGTTTAATAACCCCACTAATATCTTTACCCATATTGTTATGTGTATAAACATTAGATGACATATTTTGTGTGAGATTAGAGTTACTAGAATGATTAGAGTTGTTACTAGAATAACTAGAACTAATAGAAGTACTAGAATCATCTTTTAAAGATACACGTATAGCTGATGGACTTAACAAAGGCATAGCATGATGCGTTGTATTAAGCATATTAGCGGAAGAAATATTATGAACAGCATCATTAACAATACTATGAGTTGTAGTAATTGAAGATGGATTAATTTGTTCTTGTGATAACTCAGTTATTCTCGCTCTTAATAGAAGTAGGGTTTCTTCTCTTGAAAAAACCACTCTTAAATTATCTGCTAAATGTTTATCATTTAATACTATACTTATCCAATTAGAGAAATCATTTTTATCCCAATTAACAAAAGTACAAAATTCTGAATTAGACATGTGTTCTAATTTCAGCACTAACTCTAAAATATTTTTAGCACTAGTACCATCATGAAATATAAACTCCTCATCATATCGCGCATTAATCAAAATCTCACCCTCTTAAATTAAATCGATTATAACCATAAATTGTATAGCATATAATTATAAAATATAATTATATTCTTTATAACAGTAACAAAAATATAAATAAATTATTTTTCTAATTTTTCAAACATATACCTATAAATTTCTATACTCATAAGCAATTTATTTCTAAGTACACTTATCTTTTTTGCAAGTTCTTTATCTTCAAACAAATCATTAATCCAATTAGCAAAGTCATTTTTATTATCTGTTACATGATATGCAAAAATATCATCACTAATAACAACCAACATATCTGCTAATATCTTACAATTAGAAATTGTTCTTCCATCACACAAGATAAATAATTTATCTGAAGATACATTTTTATTTAAGTTAAATACTTTAACAGGTGCAACAGTTTTCTTTACAGCAGTAATATCTAAACTTTTTTTAGAAACCTCAGAAACTATTTTTGCTAGAGGCGTTATTGCAGGCATTGCTTCGCCACTTAAAGTAGTATTTTGTTCAGTTGTTTTTACAGAGAGCTTTTTATCTAGCGTACTATGTTTCGATACTTTTTTACTCAAAATTCTCACCCCTAAATTTTACTTTAATGATACTAATAAATTAATATCAATTTATGAAATTAATATATTTATTAATAACATATTTTTAATTATGACAACGTATTAAATAACACCATTGATTTATGTGGATTTTCAGTTATTTGATGTTTAACAGGTTTGACATTATAATCGCCTCTTAATTCAATAACCACATTTTTTTCTTGAATGACTTTTTTCATTCTTAAAATTAAATCATTTAAAATATTCATAAAATTAATGTATGACTCGTAAGGAGAATCATAAGGACTAAAATATTTATGTACATCTCCATCATTAAAATATTTAGTACACATATAATAAAAATGATCGCTAGTAGTTAATCTTCTCCAATCCTCAAGTAATGCTTTATTATTTAAATCTTTAACAGTTTTTTCAAGAAGATATATTTCGGCTAATGCTGAATTTTGCATATTATTTCCAATCCATGCACTAAGATCTCGCTCTATATCAGCCCAAGAAACATAATTATGAATATCAAGTTCGGCAACCGGTTCAAGATGAGCTAAATCTGATGGCCAAACAAAATTAGTATGAATATTTTTTAATAATTGATCAGGTAAATGCTTTAAAAAAGTAAATATGCCTGTATCTTCCCATTGATGTTCACCAAATGTTTCATAATCCATAAATAAATTAATAGAATGTTCTGCATGAGAATTAATCCAATTAGCATATTTTTCTACAGTTAAAGGATACTCTTCCCAAGATTTTTGTCCGAATCTAAATGCAATATCATCACTTAACTTATAATTTTTCAATAATAATTTTAAATTTTTAGTAGTTTTGGCACGATAAACATAATTCGGACTACGCCAATTTAATATATGATCTGCTCCTTCAGCTAGCATTGCTTTAAATCCTAATTCTTCAACAAAATGCGCTATTTCATTATTAAATATTAATTCAGTATTTCTAAAAACAAGTGGTTCTTGATTAAAAAGATGTTTTATTTTTTTACGATGCATTTCAACTTGTGACTTAAATTCTTCTTTTGAATATAAATAAGATAATGAATGATAATATGTTTCTGATAAAAATTCAACACATCCCGTATCTGCTAATTCTTTAAATGATTCAAGAACTTCAGGAGCATATTTCTCAAATTGCTCAAGAGCAACGCCAGTTATACTATAAGATATTTTAAAGGGTCTTGAAGTATGTTTATATTTATTAATCAATTCTAACATCAAAGCATTCGTTGGCAAGTAACATTTTTTTGCAACTTTTCTCATAATTTGTGCATTTTTCTCATCATCAAAATAATTGCTATCGCTACCAATACTAAATACAGAATATTTTTTCATTCTATATGGTTGATGTACTTGAAAATAAAAACACACACTTGGCATATTATCCCCTATTTCATAATTTTTATTAATCTTTTAAATCGCTTTACTCTCTTGAATAACATTATTATAAACTGTAATACATTTATCAGCTGGAACATTCCAACTAAAAGTATGAACTTCCATAAGTCCATGTTTTGACAAGTCGCTGTGTAACGCGCGATAATTCAAAACACTAAGCATTTTATTTGCTAGCTCATCAACATCCCAAAAGTCAACTTTTAATGCATTCTTTAAAACTTCACTTACACCTGATTGCTTTGATATAATTACTGGAACATTATTTCTTAATGCTTCAAGCGGAGTTATTCCAAATGGCTCACTAACTGATGGCATAACATATAAGTCAGCTGCTTGATATGCTTTATCAACATCTGGGCCCGTTACAAATCCTGCAAATAATACTTTATTACCGATTCCAAGTTCTGCAACTCTATCAATAATTTTATTTTCCATATCCCCATTACCTGCAATAATAAATTTCACATCAGGATCATAATCAAGTACTTTTTTTGCAGCTTCAATAAAATAATCAGGTCCTTTTTGAAGTGTTAATCTACCTAAAAATAATACTACTTTATCCTGTTTTTTAATATCAAATTTCTTATCATCTGAAAAGTCAACCGCATTATGAACTACAATTATTTTTTCATCAGCTATGCCATAATGAGTAATTAATTTTTGTTTGGTAAAGTTTGATACAGCAATTATTTTATCTGCAAACATCATTCCCTCTCGTTCCATATCATAAACATAATTATTAACTCCATTTCCGCCACCACGATCAAATTCTGTTGCGTGAACTTGTACAATAAGAGGTTTTCCTGTTGCTTTTTTTGCTGCAATTCCTGCAGGGAATGTCATCCAATCATGACAATGTATTACATCATAATCGTCACCTTGTGCAATTAATGTTGCAGCTAAACTTAAACGATAAACTTCTTCATAAATATTTTTACCATATATTACTTTAGAACTTCCATTACGAATCTTTGTTAACTCAACGTATCTATCATATTCTTGAGTATATTGCGCGTCAGAAAGATAAGGCCTTAATAATGTATCTATACGTTTTACTTTGATATTGTATGTTTTAAGGTTTGATGCAATCATGAGCTTCACAAATTCTGCTTTCATATTATCTGGGCCATTTGGCATAACAAATGTTACTTCAACATTTTTATTAGCCAAACCTCTTGTTAAACCATAACAAGCAGTACCTAAACCTCCTGACATAAAAGGAGGAAATTCCCATCCAAACATAAGTACTTTTAATTTATGCATGCTCACCTCAAATATAACTAAATAATAAAATTACTTTTTGCTTATTACAAAATAAGATTACATAGTAAAAACTAAAATAATCTTAATATATAATTAATATAAACACCCCTAATAAATAACTACGTTAAATATCAATATTTAGGCATTCAACCATTATATGATTCGTTAATTACATTAAGCATATAAAAAGGTTGTTATTTTTATGTCTAAGATAATGCTAAAATAACATTAAAAATTAAAAAAATACTTCACATAACAATAGTAACTATTGTAAAAAAATTTAATTTTTATTAAAAAAAGGACTTAATATTATTAAATTCTCGCACAAAATTTAGTAAAAAAAGTTAGTACTATTTAATAAGTTAATAACTTTAATTACTATTAAATATATTAACTATTTATAGTTATTAATAAACGAAATATTTATATAGTTACTATAATTAGAACTAAATTATGGTAGAAAAAATAGAAAATTTTAATCCAGAAATCATACTAAATAATAAGTGGATAATATTAAAAGAAATAGCTGATATGCCCCAATCACCAAGCGATCTTGCTATAAGACTCAACACTAGCCTATCAAACATAACTCAACAATTAAAACTGCTTGAAGCATATAATCTAATAAGAAAAGAGAAATCTGAAAAAAAACAAGCTGGAAAGCCAAAAACTATATATCACATAAATATGGAAGTAGCATACGCAACCATATTGATGAATGGCAAAGCTGAAAGAAAAATATTTCACATAGATGATAACAATAGAATGTTTTTTAACATAGTATTTAGCTTAAATCCTGAAGATTTAATATATGTGCTAAAATTCAAATTCAAGTATGATGAAGTATTAAAAAAATGTAAAGCAATAGGATTCTTAAAATCAAGTAAAGAAAGCATAGAATTATTTTTAATCACAGATCACCTAGAAGAAATAAGATCAAAATTTAGCAACATTTTCATTGAAGATCAAACCGATAAGACCAAAAAAATCGTTAATTGGAGTCATAATGAATTTGAAATTAATGAAGGCTTGAACCATAAAGACAAATACTACATGGATATGATTAAAAATGTACAAATAATACATGATCCATATCAAATACTAGAGAATTTTAAAAATACTAGAAATAAGATAAAATGAACAAGATAATAAAATCTATAGATGAACTTACGGATGAAGAATTATTTGAATTTGAAAAAGATTTAAAAAATGGCAACATACAAAAATTTATAGAGCAAAAGAAGGAATACTTTAAAATAAAAGATAAAACTTGTAGCGTATGCGATAGTAGCGTAAATGAAGATTGTATGATGCTAGTATATGGTGATCCGAGAATAGGAATAAGGCGCAAAGCACACTTTTGTGGAACAGATTGTATGGAATATTTTGTAAACAAGAATATTAGAAATAAAGATAACCATTCTACAACTACAAATAAAAAGAAACCTAATAACATAGTAAAGCATTAAAACCGATGCATTATTAAAATAATTAACAATACTAGACACAATTATACGAAAATGACTCTAAATCAATTAAAATCATTGTATGACAAACGTAGAACTAATTTAGTAAACTTACTTGAAAAAAATCCTAAACTAGATCCGGCAAGACAGCATCAAATATACGGAGCTATTTGTGAAATAGACATATTACTAAAAACCATCAATCATTTAAGAGAACAAGAAATCAGAGACAATTTAGAGTTAGATTTAAAAGGAAAAGGAGAAAAGTATTAAAAGATACATAAATTCCTTAAGTTTAGCATAGGTGATTATTTTGCCATTAAGAAGATTAAAAGATATATACGAAAAAAGAAGAACCACATTAAAAAATGTATTAGCACAAAGTAAAAATCTTGATAAAGATAGAAAAGCTGAAATTACAGGCGCAATAACTGAAATTGAAGCATTAATAAAAACTATTGATAACCTAAGACAGCAAGAAATAGAAGATAATAGACTTCTTGAAATTAAGGGAAGATCAACAATGATTGATAATATTCCTATTGTAAACAAAATTGGTAACAACAAAAAGACTAAATTTGAAAATTCTAGAACAAAACAAGGATTAAATGAAGCATTTATTAAAAAATGTGAATCAAGAACTAGATACGAACTGTTTGGAAATATAGCCAAAGAAGAAGGATATCATCACATTTCTCAAATTTTCTTTGAAACAGCAAATAATGAAAGAGAACAAGCAAGAATAATATTAGAATACATGCAGGAGAATAAAAATACTGAAGACAATTTAAGAGATGCTGCTGATAGCGAACGTAAATATCACGATTATTACTATACACAATATGAACAAATAGCAAAAGAAGAACAATATAATCATATTGTAGAGTTTTTCAAGGAACTAGCGCAAATTGATGCAGAACACGAAAAAAGATTTTTAAAATTATTAAAAAGTTCTAAAGAAAATAAACTATACCGTAAAGATATGATAGTTAAATGGCGCTGTAAAGATTGCGGATACATTCTCGAAGGACATGATGCTCCATTAAAGTGTAAGATATGTAAAGCACCAAAGGGCAAATTCGAAATCTCTCAAGAAGTTTATTAATTAACAAAAAATGGTTGATGTTATGCAATCAAAAGAGAAAATAATCATTAATTGTCGCAAATTATTAAAGGCTTATCATGACAAAAAGTTAGGATATATGAAAATGCCTGAGGATTCTAACCCTGGTTTTTCAAAAAAAGAAACAGAAACACGTCTAGTATATTTTACTTTACCTATGAGTTTAAATTATCAAAGAGATAGTTATAAACTATGGGAAGCTACATTAAAAACATTTAATGACTCGCAAACTAAAAAAGTATTCGATATTAAAACATCTGCAAATCTAGACGAAGCGCAACTTAGAGCACATTTATCTAAATACAAAATTGCATTACAGCCAAATAAACATATAGCAACCTGGCAAAAGATTTCTAAGACGATTTTTAAGAATTGGGAAACAATGGAAAATTTATTCAAATACGCGGATTATGATTTTTTAAAATTAAGAGACATTATTCAAAAAGAATTTAAATCAGGTTTTCCATATCTATCCGGTCCTAAGATTTTCAATTACTGGAGTTTTGTAATTCAAGAATATGGTCAAATAAAATTAAAAAATTCAGAATACATAGAAATTGCACCAGATACACATATTACGAAATGTTCAGTAATTTTAGGAGTTATAACAGAAAAAGAATCAGAATCCTTATCTAAAGAAGAAATTTCGCAGAGATGGCGCGAGCTTCTAAAAGGAACAGGAATTAATCCAATAGATATGCATCCGCCACTATGGTTCTGGAGTAGAAATAACTTTCAATATAAGTTAGAGTAAAGAAAATAGAAAAATAATTTAAAAATATTAAGAAAATAAACAACAATATACTTTACACTTCATCCCATTTCTTTTCAGAATAGATTAATTGTTCTATAATTTGTTTGACAAGAGGTACAGATATTCTCTTTTGTTCTTCAGTATCTCTGTTTCTTATTGTTACAGTATTATATTTATCTGAATTTGAATCAAGCGTATCATAATCAACTGTTATACAAAATGGTGTTCCTGATTCGTCTTCTCTTAAATATCTTTTACCAATGCTTCCTGCTGCATCATATCTTACACTAAATTCTTTTTGCAAGTCATCATAGATTTTCTTTGCAACTTCAGACATGCCATCTTTTTTCATTAATGGGAATACTGCAACATTTACTGGACTCATATGCCAGGGAACTAAAAATTTAGTTTTACCTTCTTTCTCATCAGTCTTATTATAGAAAATATCAAGTAATGCAAATGTTGGTCTATCTGTTCCAAATGCTATTTCAATAATATTTGGTACTTCATTCTTTTCTTCTTTAGTTTCTGCCTTTGATTCTTCATTAAATAAATGTAAATCTTTACCAGAATGTTTTGCATGTTGTGTTAAATCATAATTTGTTCTATCGTGCACACCACATAATTCCACCCAGCCAAAACTATTTAATTTTCCTTCAATATCCCATGCATCCTCAGCATAAAATGCTTTCTCATCAGGGAAGTGTTGTCTTAAATGTATTTTATCTTCAGGAATTCCTATCTGTCTAAAAAATGAATAGGCTAAATATACCGACCACGCGTAAGCTTTATTTTTGAAATGACCATTCTCAAGTGCTTCATGAACAGTCATCATTTTTGGCTCGAAATTTTTTTCTTGTAATTGCCAAGTCCATAATGGAACTTTTTCATGTTTTATGTCTTCATATTTTTCAAAATTATTTTTTTGTTCTTTAAATAAAAATATTTGCGCTTCTGCTTGAGTAAATTCTCTGCATCTAATAACATGTTGTCTTGGACTAATTTCATTTCTGTATGCTTTTCCTATTTGAAATACAGAATAAGGTAATTTTTTTCTAAAAAATTCATTGTATCTTAAGAAAGGTAAGTATGTTGTTGTTGCTGTTTCTGGTCGATTATATGCTTCAACATCAAGACCAATTGTTGTTTTCATCATTAAATTATGTCTCTTTATTTCTTTAATAAATTCAGACTTACAATTAGGACATTTAACATTATGTGTATTAATGAACTCAATTAATTCTTCATTGGTTTTATGATCAAAATTTTGATCGGAAAATATTTCTTGCAATAAATTATCGACTCTGAAATTTCCCTTGCATTTAGAACACGTGATTACTGGATCAGTAAATCCTCCTAAATGTCCTGAAGCTTCCCACACAACTTTCGGCATTACAGTTGGACATTCAACTTCCCAAAAACCATTTTTTTGATATAATTTTCGAATTTCTCGTTCAACATTATTTTTTAATAATTTACCAAGTGGAGCGTAAGTGTAAAATCCGGCTAGGCCACCATATATTTCTGGTTCAGGTCCCCATACGAATCCTTTCTGTTGCATAAAACTAACTAATTCATCGTAGAATTTAGATGATGATTTTTCAGATTGAGCAGATTTTACTGCAGAGTTCGAATTATTTGAATTATTGTCTGTCATAACATCTAGTGTACAAGAATAATTTAAAAAGATTGTTTTTGTTTAAAGACTCTAAACCCTATTTACCAAAAGGACTACAATACGAACGTCTAAAAGATCGACTGTGAGCCTCTTGACTTTCTCTTTCTTCTTTTATATTAATCTCATCTTTTTTACTAAGATGTAAAATAGAGCCAGACAAAATATAATTATTATCTAGATTCTTACTAGCACCATCAATGTTAATATTACGACCAAATCCACTAAGATATATTTGATTTACGAATGGTTTTTCCTGAGAATCAATATACATATCACTAGCCATATCTATTTGAATAGTTTTTATTCCTACATGCATAAGAATTTTTTTATGTATTCTTAACGCATCTTCATTATTTTGTAAAGCCCATCTAGACCTTGGATCTTTGCAAAAATCTTTAACAACTATTGGTTCAATATTTTCTAAAGGCAAATAATCTTTTCCTTCGACAAGATTTTTTAAATACAATTCTACATTGAAATCTTTAATTAAATCATTAGGAAAGAACTCTTTGTTATTTTTATGAGCATCAACAGCAAATTTAGCTAACTCATAATTATTTAATGAATTATTAAGTATTGAATCTCGAATCCAATATCTTTTTATTTTTTCTTGAGGAACAAATAAGGATCCTTCTTTCATTAATACTCCTTGAGTCATAATAGGATTACGAGTTAAAAGACCTTGAGATTCATAAGGAAAACCTTCTTTTCCACCACAAGCATCATTTCTAGCCATAATCAATTCCAAAATAGAACATCTTTCACTATTGCGGTTTATATTAAATTCTATACGGTTATGAGTAGAAGATTGTGCCATAGTAAGACAAGAGTCATAAAAATTAGTTTTATCGCTATGAGAATAATTTTCAGCTAAACTTATTATACCTACGCCTTTTAATTCGTATTTATTTGTCATTTTTATCCTCCAACATAAGCACTATAAATAGTACATAAATCAAAACATAATATACTAAGTAGAAGGATATTTATAAACTTTATGCTCTTAACTACTGGAGAGTAGTTTTTATTAAAAGTATTTAATAAATACAAACACAGACATATAACACATAATCAATAGTTTATCCTAACAGAGTTTTATAGAAATAATGTCTTTGTATTGGTACAATATGTGAAGATCGTATCATTTCATGAAATTGACTTCTAATTTTACTAATCTTATCATTGGCTGATGCAAAATCTCTATCCACTAACTCAAACATATAATTAAATTCTCCAACTGATTTAAATCTTCGAACAACCAAAGAATCATTTCGAAGCAGCGATTCAAGTATTGGTAATTGATCAAGTTTATCGTCAGCAAATTTTAAAAGAATACTATAATCCATAAATCCGAGTATTTCAAAATTAATAATTGTAATAAAATTTGCAATAACTTTTTCTTTAATTAAATTTTTAAGTCGATACTTTACAACATCATAAGTTAACTTTGTTCGTCTAGATAATTCAAGAGTACTTAATCTACAATCAATACTTAAAGCATCAATTATTAGTTTATCAGTCGAATCAACAGTTATAGTTTGTTGTGTTTTTTCTAATCTTTGAAGTACAAAATGTGTGGTTATATTTTTCTTAGTGTTAAATAATTGCTCTAATTCATTTAACGATTGATAAATATCTTTTGTAATAATTTTTAGAGTATAATTGTATTGTGATAAACAATTCATTATTATAACACAACCAGATATTTTGCTTATTTCTTCGATAAATTTCTTTTCATCGTCTAAATATCTTGTTTTAATAAATACATAATACATACTATAGCCTAATCTAGTATAGTCTATATTTGCATGAAATCCCTTAATTATTTTATTATCAATTAATTTATTTATTCTATAGGATGTTGTTTGTTTTGATAATTTACATTTTTTTGCAAGTTCATGCAAAGGAATTCTTGCATCCTCTCTTAATATATCAAGAATTTTAATGTCAATTTTATCAATACCAAACTTTTTAGTATTTTCAAATAAATATTCCATCATAGTAGTCATTTTATAGTATAATTATGTATTATTTATATATTTTTCCTTGATTATTAAAAAATTAGTACTTATTGTTTTATTTACTTGGTTAACTATACTATTATTATACAGAACAGTATTTTGAAGAGAACTCTGCAAAGTTCTCTAAAGCATAATATCAAAAATCAGGGGGGACAAAAATGGTAACAATAGACAAAATCGTTGAAAACGTTGGAAAATTTAATGGAGACATAGCAAATCATCGTATGTATGAAAGGGCAAAAGAAAACGTTAACGTATTAACAAATGATGAAGGAATGAAAAAACTTGAAGAAACGCTAAAGCTAGAAACAAGATATAATGATCTTAATTGGCCAATTACACCAGATAATTATAGCATAAGTTTAGGCGATGTAACATTTAATGTAAAATCAGAACTTACAACTAAAAGACCGCAATATAAGACAGCAGTAACACAAATGGAAAATTACATTAACGGAATTAAATTATTATTGACATCCAATAAATTAATTACAGGTGTTGCTAAAGTTGAAGGTAAATGGTGCATCGAAGTAGATAGTTTAGTTGAACAATACGAATTAATAATAGCAGGATTAAAATCACCCGGCGTTAAACAAATAATAAAATACAAAACTTCAGCAATGATGAGTAAAGAAGATGCTCCAAAAGAATTGTACCTATCATTAGAAGATAATGGAGAATTAACAGCAGATAATTTTAGAAACTATGTTCGAAAAGATAAATTATTAGATATTTCATCTAAATATGTTAAAGACTATGAAACAAAATTAGCTACAAAAGAAAAAATAAATGATGTAGTAGTTGTTAACACAAAAAAAGGATACAAAGAAGAATCAACAAAAAGTGAAGGAATAAATTGGGCATACATTGTCAAGACATTAATTAACGATACTTGTGATGAAGATACTTGTGGCGAATTAAATTTCTTAGCCGATAAAAATATAGACTATGAAGCCAAAAGAACAGAAATGCCATTTTATAGCCTATTTGTCAGAAAACCATTCGGCGAAGAAAAACTATACGTTGGACTAGATAGTGTTTATCATAGAATTCAAGACTTAAAAGATGAGAATAAAATTAACATGCAAAAAACAAAATATGTTGCAAAAGAAATAGTGTAAATAATAATCAGATAAAACAACAAAATAATCAAATAAAGTATTTTTAATTTATTTTTTTATTAGTTTAATTCTATAATTTCTAGTAGCATTATTTTTATTTACAAAATAGTTTTATTTATGTCATTAAAAAAAGGTAAAAAAATAATATTTAACAAGATCTTGCAATAATACTATTTAATGTTCCTGTAACACATACTGAATCCGTAGTTTCAAGTACACTTTTATAATCCTGCCAATTTGCAAGTACTCTTGTTGCCATCGTAGTTTCAAGTGCACTATATCCGTGAACTAGTAAAACATATTTATCAGTACTTTTATTTCTAATAATTTTTATTTTTCCAACTCCAGGAGTATCTTGTGATGTACACCATTCAGGATTATCATACATTTTAGCTGTTGCACTATTAGCACACATTCCGCCAACTAAAATAACATTCCGATTATATAATTGTTCCTCGGTTATTTCATCATCAAACTTCACAATACCTGTTGGGAATGGATTATTACCTGCATATCGTTGTAAATTTGCAATAATATCAGTTATACCAATTATATCATCAACAGATGCAATTCGCCCGACAACAAATAATGCATTAGGAACACCATCCTTAATAAAAGGTGAAGGATAATTTGCTAATGTTAAACCTGAAGTTTGATTACCAATACATGCACCATCAGAACAACCATTAGGACAATCATACCATAACCCTTTCATAATAATATTATCTTCTGAACGGAATTCATTTTCACAGACATATTCAAATAATTGTGAACCACTACAATAATCATCATACACTTGTCCTGCATACGTAACTGTGCCTGGGTTAGTATAAGTTCTACCATTATCGGAATCGGTACATGCTAATGACATATTTATTGTTGTATTTTGTATACATACACCATCAGAACAGCCATTAGGACAAGTGTATCTATTTTGTGTAAGATAGCCATTAACACAAGCCATTTCATTTAAATCATTACATGAAGCATGCGGTCCTTCACAAAAACAATAATCTACAAAATAGTCAGCAGGATAATCTTTACCCCAACTAGCAACACCATAAGCCACACCTTTAGTATAATAATTTAATCCATTATCAGCATCAGTACATATTGATACATTAACAGTAGTATTTTGTATACATACTCCATTAGAACATCCATTTGGACAATTAATTTCTTTAGCATTAAATATTCTATCGGCATTGATATCAGCATCACAATAATATTCATAAAGAGTATTTTTCGTGTCACAAAAATCTTTAATAGTCATAATTTCTAATTTCACATTATTATTAACATTACCTACTCCTACAAAATTTATACTATTTAAACGTATACTCAGAACATCAAAATAGGCTATCTCTCCTAACTTGACAATTTTTTCTTCACCAAAGAAAATAATATTTGCAGTAGTGCTAGAAAGAACATGCACACTTAAGTCACTATTTCTAGAAGAAGATAAATCTTCTCGAGCATCATCATATTCTAAAGGGGAATTATCTTGATTAGATAATATTCCTCTAACATCATTACTAGTTACCGATTCAGTATCAACACATAGCTTGTTAACAACTGGAGTAGTATTTTGTATACATACACCATCAGAACAGCCATTAGGACAATTATACATATGGTCTTCTGCATAATCATTAGTTAAACAAAAGCCTTCGATAAGAACAGTACCTTGTTCTCTACAATCAGCTCCTCCTTCACCCATCGATAAGCAACATCTATCAATTATGACTTCATTTGAGGCATTAGTAATTCCTTTCATATAGTAGTTTTCGCCGCCATCAGAATCTGTACAATCACTAAATACATCAGCATCACAACTTGAAGTATCATACTTACAATCACTAGTACATGCTAATTCTCCTGAAGTATATAGATTGGAATCTAATTGTGAACATTCCTCTATTGCTGAGTCTCTAAGTTCCAAAGTAGCATCTACAGATATAACATTATTTACAGATCTCATAACAACATCTATTAAATGCACATTCAATCCAGAGATTGTTTTAGTACGACTAGTATCTATACTATAAGATTCACCATTAACCTTAACAATTACAGATAAAGTAGCAGTATTTCCGCCAAGCAATGTAATCACATATTCTTTACCGCCAATAGTCACAGTTTTAGAAGTAGGATTTGATCCAGATTTAGATAAATCAAGAACTACAAAACCACGATTATAAATTGCACTACCATCACATTCTTCATCTACACTGGCAATATTATCTCCACATACAGGCGTATAAGTTTTAGATTTAGAAAAATCTTTAATACATGCACCATCAGAACAACCATAATCACAAGGAATAATATTTGTTTCATAATACATTCCACCAGTATTTTGTTTACAAGTATATTCTTTTAAATAATCAGAACTACTAGTATCTGTTGAAGAATATGCTCCACTTTCATAATCACCATTAATATTAGCACAACTATCATAAAAGGGAGTACTGTATCTAGAATCAATTACTTTTCCTTTAACAAAATAATTTGCACCATCATCACTATCTGAACAAGTTACTGTTGGTGTGATAACAGGATTATAATTTAATGTACAAGCATTATTTGTTGTTACAACGTATCCCTCTCCAGGTTTTAACATTCCAATAGTATTTTTCCAGCCACCAAAAGCTCCGAAATTTTCATAAGTTTTTCCGCGTTCATCTTGAACTTTAATTAAACAGTCTTTAATAGTTTGAAAAGTTGTTGCAGCATCTAATTCTGTTGTTGGATAATAAGGAACATAATTTGTTCCTTTTTTAAGATAAATATTAGTACTATCACTTATAACAGTTCCAAATACTGTTAGTACTTTATCTCGAGAAACTTTAATTTTATACGCACTACTTAGATCTATACTATCAAATCCAGTCCATACTCCATTAGTGTAAACAGCAGTCAAACCATTAGTTGAATCAGTAATAGTATCGCCTTCTTCAGGAGTCATGCTACTAAAAACAGAATTAAGACTTTTGTCAGTTGGATTAACGTTAAAACTAATTATATTCCATCCCAAAGCAAGATTAATAGTTTGAGAACTTGAAACACCAGCAATAACCATACCTAAATTATCTTGAGTATCAGTAATAATATTATTAGAATTTTGAACAAACATAGTAACTATTGCGGTAATTCCGACAATTAATACTATTAACACAATATATAATCCTGATTTATTTTTATCCATGCAACTCAAGCCTCCAAAAACTACAATATAATAATTAGTATCAAAACAACAACTAAGTATAATTCTGAATATACTCTTATTTAAAGCTTACGTTTAGAATGGTTCTGTAGAAAATGTGTCTCGCCTTAAGATGAGCATACTAAGAAATGAACTCTTGAAAATCGTTCAGGATAACAAGTGGAACGATTTTCCTAAAATATTAATTGATATATGCGAATAGCGAGAACGAGTGCAAGCGAGAATTTCTACAGAGCCGTTTAGAACAATACTCACATCTTTTTATTTCTTTCAAAATAAGATTTAACATGTGGTTCAATTATTGGACTTGCAGCCGAATCTAGAGTATACAATATATTTTCAGAAACTCCGCCCCAAGAATAATTACCCACTTTCTTATCAACTCTTGCAATTTTAAATTCGCCTAAACTTAATCCTTTCTTTAAATGATAATATATTAATCGCATTGTTACAGGAGGATATAAATCAGTATAAATTTTATATAATTCATAACCATGTAATTGTTTATAAAAATATAATATTTCAATAATGTTTTGTCTAACCTTAGAACCAAGTGGTCTTCCTTGTAATCGAGCCATGCTACTATCTTGATGGATAACTTTAAAAATGTAATGCCTTAATAGCATATTATGCATCTAATATTATTATCTGGAGAAAATTTAGAACTTGCTCAACTAGAAGCAAAAACTCTTCTTAAATTAGAGAATACTACGTTAAAAGAAAATTATCTATTCTGTACAATACCAACTGAGAGTATGCCTTTTATTGATAGACTTGCATATACTAAAAAAGTGTACGAAATTATGTATACAACAACCAAAAAAAATCTAGAAGCATCATTAAAAGAATATCCTTGGATTAATTGCTATGAAAAAAACTTTTGTTTAAGAATAACTTCAAACGAACATTATGATGAAAGATATTATGCAACATTTATATGGCAAAGTCTAGAAAAAAGCACACAACCAAAAGTTAATCTTAAAACACCTAACTTATTAATTGAGATATTTATTGATAAAGATGAAGCAATAGTTACAAGATTACTCTATCAGAATTTTGAAGAATATAAAAATAGAAAAGCGCATTTAAGACCAGTTTTACATCCAACAGCAATGCATCCAAAAATGGCAAGAGCATTAATTAATGTTTTGAATCCAAGTATTAATGAAAAGATAATTGATCCATGTTGTGGCGCATGTGGCATATTAACTGAAGCAGGTCTACTCGGCCTTAAATTCATTGGCTATGATGTTGATAAAAAAATATTAGAGGGTGCTAGAAAAAATCTCGAATATTATAATATTAAATCAGACCATTACGAATTAATTGTTAAAGATTCAACAACAATTAAAGATTTAAAAAATATTGTAACTGATCTTCCTTACGGCAAATCGAGTAAAAAAAGTGAAGAATTAATCACATTATATGCTAAATTATTAAAAAATATTAATGGTCGAGCAGTAATTGTTATGCCACATTTCATGCCATACAAAAAATTACTTGATACAAATCTACCAAAATCTGTTGAAGTAAAACAAATAATTGATCAATATGTTCATAAGAGTTTAACTCGCAAAATAATTATTATTGATAAGGCCACGGAAAAAAACAGAGTTATAAAAAAAATAAATGCAAATAAAAAAGATAAAAAAACAAAAGTTAAAAACATCACATCTAAATCTAAAAAACAACTTATAAAAAAAGTAAAAAATAAGATAAGTATTAAAAAAAGAAGCAAAATCCTAAAACGCACACATAAAATGTTATACAAAACTAAAGATAAGATTAAACAAAATAAAAATAAACAACATAAAAAGTTAAAGAGGTAAATACTATGCCATTAGCAACATTAAAACAAGTACTTGACGAAGCAAAAAAAGGACACTATGGTGTCGGCGCGTATAATGTTAATAACATGGAACAAATACAAGCCATAATGCAAGCAGCTAGAGATACAAATAGCCCCGTTATAATACAAGCAAGTAGAGGCGCATTAAAATACACTAATTTAGTATATATAAAACATTTAATGCATGCAGCATTAGAAGAAAATCCTGATATCCCAATAGTTATGCATCTTGATCATGGCGATAATATTGAAACTGTAAAAAAAGCCATAGGATTAGGATTTAGTTCCGTTATGATAGATACATCAGCATATTCTTTCGAAGAGAATGTCAGATTAACAAAGGAAGTTGTTGATTATGCACATAAATTCGGTGTAAGTGTTGAAGCTGAACTTGGAACACTTGGCGGCATAGAAGAGGATGTTTCAAATGTTATAAAATTAACAGATCCAGAAAAAGCATTAGAATTTGTTAAATTAACTGGAGTTGATGCTTTAGCAATAGCAATAGGAACTAGTCATGGTGCATACAAATTTAAAAGTGAACCAGTACTCGCAATAGATTTAGTTAAAGAAATTTCAGAAAAAGTAAATATCCCATTAGTAATGCACGGTTCAAGTAGTGTACCTCGTGAATTAAGAGAGGAAATAAATAAATTTGGAGGTAATATGCCTAATGCTATGGGCGTTCCTACAGCCAGCATACAAGCAGGAATAAAAAATGGTGTATGTAAAATTAATACCGATACTGACATAAGAATGGCTATGACTGCAGCAATAAGAAAAATATATTATGAAAATCCTGAAAAATTTGATCCTAGAGATTATCTTGGCCCAGGACGTGATGCAATAACAAAAGTTGTAAGTTCTAAAATGATAGATTTTGGTACATCAGGACATGCTAAAGATTACGAAGTAATATCTCTTGAAGATGCAAAGAAGTTTTATCAATAGAACATATCTTAATTAATAGAATAATAAAAATTAAAAAAATTTATTTTTTTACTTTATTACATTCTTCTTCGAATAATTTTAATGCATCATCAATTGACATACCATTATGTACTAATTTACTTATGGCTTTTGTTATTGCAAATGGTCTTTCATGTTGCCAAACATTTCGTCCAACAGCCATTCCAACTGCTCCAGTTTTCATTACATCATCACTTCTTCTTAAAAATGCATGTTCATCAAGCTTATTTCCGCCAGCAACTAGAACTTTAGATCTACCAGCACATTTTACAACCCATTTAAATGATTCGAGATTGTTATTATATTTTACTGTAATAAAATCTGATCCTAATTCAAGACCAATTCTTGCAGCATACGCAAGTGTATCAGTGTCAAGTTCATTAGCAATTTTTGGTCCGCGAGGATACATCCAACCAATTACCGGTATTCCGTATTCATGTGCTTGTTCAATTATTTTTCCGTATTCAGAAAATATTTCTGGCTCAAGTGCACTTCCATCATATACAGTATATCCGACGGCTGATGCACCAAGTTTTACTGCTCTTTCAACAGAACATATTTGTCTTGATATTGGTGAAGCTGAATCCATAAATGATGTTTTACCATTTAGTTTTACTATTAAGGGTACATCCTTATAATATCCATGATAATATTTTTCTGCAATTCCTGCTTGTACAATTATTCCATTATACATTCCTTCAAGTGCAATATCAAAAACATATGATGGATCAACAGTCTTTAAATTTAAATCTCTTGGTCCATGCTCTAAACCTTGATCATATGCAAGTAATAATGACTTGCCGTTTTTTAGAATCTTATTAGTATTAACTCTCATATATATCCCTCTTTTTTAATATTAACTAATCAATTAAATTATAATTAACCATAATTAAACATAATCTAAATAATTATATCTATTTATGAATGATGGTATTTATAACTTTTTCTTAAATATCGTCCTATTATCTTTTTCAGCCAATGTAAAAGCACTATAATCTAATAAAATATTTTTAGCTCCTAAGTGCCCAATTACTGATTCAGCATTCAACATTCCAAGTTTTAAGGATAATTCAATAGTTTTACCCATAATTATTCCTGCAACAAATCCTGTCGCAAATGCATCCCCGGCACCCGTTGTTTCAACAATACGAACTTTTCTAGGTTTTGCCGAATATACCATTTCTTCAGAACTACTATAACAATGTGCACCTCGACTTCCATCTGTTATTATTGATAATTTGGGTCCTAACTTAGATAATTCAAATAATAAATTATACATATTATCCGTCGGATCTCGAACTAATGCCTGAGCTTCCTCTTTATTTAATATTAAAATTTCAGTATTTTTTAAAATTTTTCTAAGATGTGTTGATCCTTTTGTTACTAAATATAAACTCGGATTATAAGCTATTTTTATTCCCTTTTTCTTTGCATAGTCTGCTATTTTATTTTGTGTATTAAAACTATCTTTCATCATCGAAGACATATATAACCACTTTGAATTAATATTTTCAAATTTAAAATCATTAGTCTTTAAAGTATCATTACAACCCTTATACGCAAATATGGTTCTATCTTCTGCAATAGAATCAAGTATTATAGAATAACCTGATATTGGACCATAATTTCCTATAAAATCAATTTTTTCTTTAACTAAACAATCAATAATTGTTTTACCATTATTGTCTTTACCAATTTTTCCTAAATAAGCCGTTTTTAACCCTAATCTAGAAAAGGATACAGCAGCATTTGTACCACCACCACCGACAAAAAAATCCATTTTATCAACCAAAATTTTAGCACCAACAGGATAGGCTATATCTTTATGACGATGAACATTTAATATTTCAGTTTGCGATGCCTCAGTATGTATAAATGCATCAACGGTTGCAGAACCTACTGTAATAATATCATATTTTGTACTAACTAACATTAAACACACCTCTTAATATTCACATTTATAACGAAAGTATTTATAAATTTTTATGATATTAAGAATAATGATATAAATAGTTAATATAACAATAATTTATTCAAAAATAAGGTATTTAGAAACGTATTTTATCAAGTATTGAATGAGCGTTAGTATTGGTTAAATGTTTCGATAACTCGTTCCAATCTTTGCCGAGTTTAACAGACAATTTCATTTTTAGTAATCTTGATTCATCATCGCTTACCCGAACATATTGATCAATATCAATTAATCCATAAGGATAACCTAAAAATATCGGATCAGAAGAATTTAGTACAAGTAAGGATAATAATTCTGTAACATCTCTATTGAATTCTTTCTGTACTTCAAATCTAAATACATAATCTGTTTTTACATGTAATTTAACAAAATACATCTCTGCATTATGACTAGAACTATTATTTACAACAACAGGAGTATAATACCATAGACCATTTTGCATAGTTGCATCAGTATTTAAATTACGCAATAAAGTAATTATGCTAGAGCCCTTTTTTGTCGTTAAAGTACAAGTTTTACTCAATGCGCAAACATTCTTTTTAGAGTATAATATATCTAAATATTTTTTTTCAATAGGATATCTTGCTTCAAGTGTACCATCCATTACTACATAATCCGCAGCCATAGAATCATTAGCATTACAAGCATAATCAATTTCAGCAAATCTTCTAATTACAGACACTATTTTGGCAAGAGTACATTTTTCCATACCGGTTCTTAATAATTCATCTTCAGGATTAAACACCATTTCATTAAATATTGTTTCTGGATACGTTTTAACATGATATTTACCTAAAATTTCATTTACAAATATATAAAATTCTTGCAGACTTTTTTTTATCCGAATATTATTAGAATATACAATTCCTCCAACTCGAATAAATCCTACGCAAAATGCTGCACTTTCAAAAAGAATTGTATTTCCACCATCAACGAATAATATTTTCTTGGAAAGAACATCACTATTTTCATTATTTCCATCAGAATCATTAAAATTAGAAATAACATGATAGTTTTTTAAATCAATCTTCAACGGAACATACTTAGAATTCATAAGCAAATACTCGTCACCAGTACTTTTCTTCGATACTACTTTACGTAATTCTTTGACTAATTCATCCATATATGAAAGAAAAGTATAGAATATAAAAAGGTAGTGCTTATACAGAATAACCACATAAAATAAAAAAACAATAAAACCTTACAATCCTTTCTCTGGATGGAATGGTTTTGGCATTTCGTAAAGTGTTTTTAATTTTAAGTATTGTTTAATGATATTTTGAAGTCTATAAGTAAATTTATACAAATCAACTTTTTGAGATTCTACTCGCTCTTTATATATTCTATTTCTAAATAATCTTTGTATAAATTTATTTTTTAAAAATGAATTTTTATCCCAAGAATTAGCATAATCTAACTGTAACCAAGCTTCCACATCAATAACTAAATCTCCTCTATCAGTTTTCATCTTATAACCTTGATGCATTACTTCAATAGATTTCATATTAATAGATAAAAAATCAATTTTAATAAAATATCGATAATAAGTACTATCTCTTGGTGTTTTAAGATAACGCCATCTTATTCTATGTTCTCTTGAACCACTACTACCAATACGTTCAAGATAAAATATTTCTGGAGTCCCATCAGGATGTCTTTCGCCATATAAATCTAGAAATCCTTCTTCATCCATCCAATCATGAATTAATTTATATAAATTTTTTAAATGAAAAGTATCCTCATTTTCTATCTGTATTTTTGCAACAAGTATATCTTTTGCACCTACTTCAACATCAGATCTTTTCTCAAATTTAAACATAGCTCACCTAAACTAAAATACTTTATTTAGTAAATAAACATATTACACAATATTACATAATAAAATAATATATACAACTAAATATCAATACCATTAATAAATGTATCATTTAAAAATTTTTGTATTAAAAGTAATCACTTACTGAACTGAAGCGAAGTGTTGTGGCCATTCACATTTCTATTATGTTATCGTTAGAAAAAGTTATCACTTGGAATTCTATAACTTTTTCTAGTTAAGATATTCAAAGATGTTCATCTTAAGGCGACAACACTTCATAACAGTAAGTGATTACTATTAAAAAGGCACTGTAGAAAATATGGCACGTCACTCTATTTTGCATTTCATATTTAAAACCAAGCATTATATTAGAATGCGACATAAATATACTATTGAATCGCATTCTAAAATATTGGAAGCCAAATCAATATATTATCACTTACTTTTGTCTTCCACTATATCACAAGTATTATCTTAAAAATAGTAACTCAAAAATTTTAAAAATAAAAACCTTTTTAATAGATTATACTTAAACATAAATATGAAAAAGAGAGGATTCAATATATTACCAAGATCCCTAAAATCAAAACATAAATGGGGGGATAGAGTATATGTATCAGGAATATATGAATGTTCTCTATGTGGTAATTATGAAGCCTTTAAAAAAAATGAAAATTTCTCAGAATGTCAAGATTGCATTAATTCTAAACGTAATAAAGAAAATGAGTGGTATGCCACAAATGAAGTAATATATTTTCTTTCAAAAAATATCAATATAGAATTTGATAGACTGACTACAGTATCAATAAAAATAGCTGATTCAATAACTGAATACGCTGGAACAATAGGATTCTTTTTACTTCACGTACTGTGGTTTTCAATTTGGATTACATTAAATATTGGCGTATTTGGACCACAACACATGTTTGATCCATTCCCATTCGGATTACTTACAATGATAGTTTCTCTTGAAGCAATATTCTTATCTACAATTATTTTAATGAGTCAGAATGTAGCATCCAAAAAAACTGAAATGCGTTCAGAACATGAATATCAAGTAAATTTAGAAACCGAAAAAAATGTTGCAGAAATACTTGCAATGGTTAAAGATATTCGTAAAGAAGGCATCGTTAGAACTGAACATATTGTAGATTTAAAAGAAACTGTTGAAGAAATATCTGAGCAAATCGAAGAAAATGAAAATAAAGATGATGATGAAGATAATAAAACAGATTTAACTCTAGATGATCTTGAAGAACATGTAGAACAACATGAAAAAGCATCATATGAAGAACAAGAAACATTGTTAGATGAAGTTGGAATTGACATGGTAGTAGAATCTGCACCTACATCCATACTTGAAGAAGAAGGATTGGTAGATGTTGATGAAAAAGAAAACGATAAAAAAGATATCAAGAAAAAGAAAAGTAATAAAATACTAAAGAAAAAAAGCGCTAAAAAAAAGACTAACGTAAAAACAATAAAGAAGTCTAGAAAAAAATAATTAAATGTAAGTTATAGTAAATCATATATAAATACTGAATTTACTCCATTCATTCATATGCTTACCTTTATTTAACAAACTTTAAATATCTTGAATTCTAATTGTATAAATATGAACGATAATGAGTTATCAGAAAAGTTTACTCAAGCTATAAGAATAAAAGTGTATCTTATAGAACAAAACAATAAAAGTTTAGAATTACTAAAAAGTAAAAATCCAGAGGATAAACTAAACGGTTTGAAAATATTATCAAGTAATTGTTCTAAAGAGAAAGATATAATTAACATATTTATCTCTGGTTCTGAAAAAGGCCTCATAATTATCAACGAGTTACTTAGCGATGAGAAAGCGCAGTATTTGGGAGAAAAAAGTAAAGAATTACTTAAAGCTATGAGCGAAGTATTTCAATTATTCATTAATGACTCTTCAAAAGCAATACTGAAGCGTATAAAATACGAAGAATTATTTCTTAATGAGAAAAAAAGTTTAAAAAAAATATTTTATTTTAAGCTATTTCAACATTATTGGAGAAAAGAATTACTGATTGATGAAAAAATTTCGAGTATTATTAATAAGACATCATATCAAGAAACATATTCATTTTGGAAAAATATACCTATAGAAATGAATAAAATTCCAAAAAAAACCGTCTTAAAAGAAGCAACTTATGCGTATACAGTTCCTGGGACTATTCCTGCATGGATTTTAGGACAAGCAATAATAGGAGGATTTATATGGGCAACGCCCGATATGGATCCAATACAAAAAGCGGCAGTCATTTCAGCAATATTTTGTTCTGCAGGCCCAATTATCCGAATAGGATACGTATTTTATTCTTTAGTAGATGTATATAAGATATCAAATATTAATTATAGAGCGCATTTAATAAACGAATTATCACCTAGCAACATATTTGAAAATTAATATTCTAATTGTTTAATTTTGAAACAATCTCATATAAATATATAATTTACCTAATCAAGCCATTCTTTATTCTTAATTTTCTCTGGCAAATATTTTTCAGAAATAAAACTAATTCCTTTGGATGATAATGACTGGATTTCTACCTTTGCATCAAAGTCTTTCATCATTTTAAACTGTCTTTGCCAATCTTTATGTTTTTCAAACCATTCGTAAGCTTGCATTTGTTTAATTCTCGATCTATCTTGATCAGTTAATTTAATGAAGTGTCTCTTAAGATCATATTTTACAATATCATCCATTGTAACACCTAAGAATTTAACATCTGGAATAGCCATTTCATCAGCCATATGTGCAAGAGCAATACTTCCAAATTTAACTACACTATAAATGTAGAATCCATAGATATCTCCATCAGTTAATACTAGTATTGGAAGTTTGTGTTCTTTACTTAATCTTTGTAATAATCTTCTAACTCCTCTTGTAGTCTGTCCTTGAGAAGCCATTATAATACAATTTTGTTTTTCCCAGAATTTATCCTCATGTAAACGCTCCCATACAGCAGCCTTTTCCATGTAAATAACATATTTTGCATCAACTTTTTTGAATTTTATATTTTCAACATTTGATGGAATGGACCAGCCGCCAGAACCTAATTTTGACCAATCAATTGTATCGCCAGAATCTTCAATGATTACTTTTCCAGCTACTGATCCCATTTTATTTGCATTAACATTTAAATTTTCTCTTGAAAATCCCGTTATTAATTCTAAATCTTCAATTACTTTATCAGATTCTTTTTGTTCATCAACAATATTTATTTTAGTATTAGGAATAGTACGCTTAGCCATATAAAATACGTCTCTGAGACTTGCGTGTTTTTGAACATCAAGTAAACTTTTACAGATAGATGCTACTTCAATTGTTTGTAAGAATTTTTTAGAATGTGCTGCATTAAAGAAAAATCTTTGCGCTGTTTTATCTCCAAGGCCTAAAGTTTTTGATTCTTTATCATAAACAACATTACTTAATCCTCGAACAGATAATTCGATTTTAGGATTATCTCCAGCTTTAATATCTGCTACAACTGATTTTCCTAAATTAATTAATTCTTCTCTTGGTGTTCCAGTTTTTCCAGCAATTGCTTTACGTTCAGCATTTGATGCATTAACACCAATATTTCTTTCTTTAGTAAATTTAGGTTCCATTGTAGTATCAAGTTTATTTGTAGTCTCAATTTTAGTATTCGTAGTATCAGATTTATTTTTAGATTTAGAGTCTATAATTTTAGCTTCAGATGTTTTAGTTTCAGATTTATTCTTATCACTCTTTGATTCAACTGTAGTATTTGCCTGTGAAAATGTCATCTGTACTTCTTTCTCGCCAAGTTTCGTTACATTATCTTTTTTGGATTTATTTATAGTCATTTTTACTCTTTTTTCACTTATTCATCCATTTCTGAATTCTCATTATCATCGTCATCAACATCAATTGATTCTCTTTTTCCTTTTTTGGCTTTAGAATCATCTTCATCAACTTCGCCTTTTAGAGCTTCCATTTCAAATATCTGATTTTTAATTTCTTCTTTATTAGTCATGGCTTTTAATTGATCGAGTAATATGTCTTTATTATCGCCAGTTAATCTTGATAATGCGTCAGCAACTTCAGGCATGTATCGTTCAAATAAATTAGCACGTTCAAGTTGATTTTGTACTCTATGTTTTTTTGCAACATACATCTGTAATTTTCGTCCAGCTTCTTGAACTGCAAGTTTTAATTCTTTAATTATATCTGGATAATGCGCAAGAGCTTCTTTTGATTCTGATGTAAATGGTACCCAAACTGAACACATATGTACAAGTATTGTTAATGGACCAGTTGGAATTGAACCATTACTCTGCTGTAAGCCATATGATTTCCAATTAGTTGAAATAATAGATTTAGTTATTGCGCACGCACCCTGTTGATATAATAATGGTACACGATTAGCAAATCTTAATATTGATACTTGACTTTCTTTACTTTGATCTCCACCATAAGCTAGGCCTACTTCCATTTGGAAGCAAGCCAAATTGTTAAGTAGGTTAAGACATAAACATA
>CAVZPN010000024.1:0-86813 GCA_963777125.1 uncultured archaeon
CTGCTCTTGAGCGTATTGCTAACTATTGCTTTAGTTTTTGATTGTCCAGTTCTCTTTGGTCTTATGTAACCAACATTTCTACCTGGTGGTGCATTTTGTGGGGCTGGTCTTGCCTTACTCTTTCTTGAAGTTCTCTTGTTACCAAATGGATGATCAACTGCGTTTTGAGCGGATCCTGACATTTGTGGGAATCTCTTCTTTCTAGCATTTCTATAAAATGCCATTGTTCCTGCTTTCAAGAATGGTTTTTCTTTTCTACCAGCTGCTGCAACGATACCGATAGTAGCTCTGCAACTTAAATTAAATTCCTTAATTCTTTTTGATGGTAATAACACAAATACTGCCTTATCTGTTTTTGAAACAACTTTTCCAAAAGTACCAGATGTTCTACAATATTTACCGCCGTCTCCAGGCATACCTTCAAGATTGAATACAGTAGTTCCTTCAGGAACATCTTTTAATAATAACGTATTTCCTAATTCTAATGTTGCGCCCTCGCCAACTTTTAATATTTGACCAGTTCTAACTCCTTCAGGTGCAATCATTAAACCAGTTGTGCCATCATTATATTTTACTTGTAATAATGGTGCTAAATGTCCTTGCGATTTTACAACGTCAACAACTTCTGCGCTAGTAACTCCGTGCTTTACTCTTGCTTCTCCTAAATATCTAAAACTTGGAGCAGTAAAACTTGGACCGCCTTTTCCTCTTGCTTGTTGTGTTAAATTCTTACCCATTTGAAATACCTTTGATTATAATTTTTTATTAATTTATATTAATCCTAATTTAGTTGCAATATCTATTGCTGGTGTCTCGTTACTAAATCTTACATAAGCTCTTTTCTTTGCATCAGGACCTATTCTTGTAGTAACACCAACGACTTTAACATTAAAAAATGATTCTATTTCATTCTTTATAGCAATTTTAGTTGCTTTTTTATCTACTTGGAATATTAATTTATTCTCAGATTCCATTAACTTAATGGATTTTTCAGTTGATAACGGATTTTTTACAATTTGCATAAATATCACAACTTTATTTTATTAAATTAATTACATAAACTTCTTTGCTATCTCGTCGATTGCGCCTTCAGTGTAAAGAGTTAATCTTCCAACTGCGCATCCAGGAGCTAGTAAATTTGCATTTAAATGATTAGGAGTTACAATATCAACACCACTAACATTTGCTGCAGCTTTATTTAAATTACATTTCTCACTAACAACAAATAATACTGATTTCTTAATCTTATATGGTCTTCCTCTATTCTTTCCAACGCCTGCTCTGATACTTTTATCTTTTGTTCTATCAAGTTCAGCTTTGAAACCTAAGGATATTAATAAGTCTAAAACATCTTTTGTTTTTGAAATAGTTTCAATATCATTTGATAATATGAAAGGGAATTCTTTTGGTAATATATGTCCACGAGCTTTTACTAAATCTTTAACAACAGTTGCAGATAATGCAGATCTTAATGCAAATCTTCTTTCTTTAGTATTTAATTTTTTATCCCAAATTCTTTCAGCTTTTGGAGCGTGAGCTCTTCTTCCGCCAACAGTATTTGGTGCTAATGCTCCAACCCAATTAAATCTTGTTCCTCTATGAGACATTATTTTTCTTGGAGATCTTGCAATACCTATACCATATGCGCCTTTGTAATCTCTTCTTCGTCTAGATAACTTAGCGGAAACCATCATTCCTGCATCAGGATTTGAACCATATGGTTGTCTTGAATTTGCTTGTACAGTTAAAACTGCTCGAGTAATTAAATCAAGTCTAATAGTTTCATTAAACTGTTTTGGTAATTCTTTCTTACTAACTTCTTTTCCGGTCTTGTCTAATACTGGTAGTTTCATTTTAATCTTGATTTTTTATTTAAAACATATTTTAGCAAATGCTTATTTTGCATTTTGGCTAATTTCAACAATAGTAGGTAATGATTCTGCTGGTCTTGTTCTCATTGGTTTTGTTAACAATATTGCTCTCTTTTGTGGACCTGCAATACTACCCTTAATTAATACATAAGTTGATTGTACTAAACCATAATGTGGCCATCCGCCTTTAGGATTTATTTCTTCAACTTTATTACTTGATTTTAATAATTGTTTATTGAATTCAGTTCTTAGATGATAACCCATTTGTCCTGGATGTGCTACTCTATATAAGAAGTGTCCTTGTCCAGACCATCCACCTAAAGTACCTACTCTTCTAACACCTTTTTCAGTCTTATGATTTTTGAATGTTACACCAAATCTCTTAACAGGACCTTGTAATCCTTTACCTTTAGTTACTGCGTGAACATCTACGAAATCACCGTCTTTAAAGAATGCTGTGAATGGTAATTCTTTATCATGATTATCTTTAATAAATTTAATTTTATCAGCAACTGTACCATGTATTGCAACTTCAAATATTTCTGGTCTCTTTTTAGATAAACCAGCAAATCTTGGTTGAGTATATACTAATACTCGAACATCAGTACAATTTGTAATATCTAAAGAATCAATTTCAGAAGCTGTTCTAACTGTTTTTGGAGCAGTTATTTTTCTTGATAAATCTTTATCAGTTTTGAATAATAATTCAGTTGATGCTTGTTTACCAGCATATGCTTGCTTATATAATCTAATGCCTGCAATTTTTAATGGCGGACATTCAATAACAGTAACTGGAATAAATATTTCTTCGCCTTTTGTTACAGAAGTTTTCTTTGTATCAATAGCCATCATGTGAGTCATACCAACTTTATAACCCATAAAGCCTAGTAATGTATCTTTAGATGTGCTGTTCCATGCTCTAACTCTTGCATATGGTCTCTTAGATTTTACTCTAGGCCAATACTGCATGCTTCCGTGTCTTGGTCGATGAACTTTTGCCATTTTAGTTTATTTGTTTATTTTAAATATATTAATTGATTGTATAATAATTGCCTATATACCAATTAGTTAATTTTGTTAATTAATTTGTATATCTTAGATTATTACACCTAAAGTCTTACAATCTTATATTATTGCGTGCATCGTGGTATGCGTCCGCATCTACCAATGCAATAATTGAGCCTCTCCATGAATATTCTCGAGAACCATAAAGGTTTTGTGGAATATCCTTTTCAGGCCTTTGAATGATGCGCTTGATTAAAAGCGAATCTACGTCGAATTAACAACGTTATAACAATTAGGAATTAAATAGTGTTTATAAATATTTCGTTCAAACATAAATCATATTAAAAATTAATTTTCACTATTTAATTAATAAAATAGACATTGAATAGACATAACTTTATATAATTATAATAATTTCCAAAAGTAATGGAAATATATTTTGCTACAACGAATTTTGGAAAAGTGCAATCGTTACAAAAAGATTTAGAAAAATATAATATCACTATTATTCAACAACGAGTAGATTTAACTGAACCTAGATCTAGCGATGTTAGAGAAATTGCACAATCAAAAATTGAGCAAGCATATAACTTAATACAAAAACCGACAGCAGTTGTCGATGCGGGATTTTATATTGATGAATTAAATGGTTTTCCACGTGCATTTGTAAATTTCACACTCGAAACAATTGGTCTTGAAGGAATACTGAAGCTTTCAGAAAATAAACCAAGAGGATGCGAATTTAGAGAATGTCTTGCATACATGGATAATAAACTTCAAGAACCACAATATTTTATTAGTCATCTTCGAGGTCAACTCGCAAAAAGCGAAAGAGGAGTAATGCAAAAACATTTATGGTCAAAATTAGCATTAATTTTTATTCCTGAGGGCTGTTCTAAAACTCTCGCTGAAATGACATACGAAGAACATTCGGAATGGCGAAAAATATCAAGAAGCAAAAATTCTCTCGGAAAACAACTATACAATTGGATGTCTATACGTGAAGAATAAATTAGATATTTCTAATATAATTACATTATAATATATCAGATTCCAGAAAATTAATCATAGAGAAAGAATAAATATATAATTATCTCTTCAATAATTCATCTAATGATCTAAACTTGCCGTCTTTTGGCAATGCTTCTTCAATAACCTTCCCATTAAATTTATACACGCGATATGCATTTGCAGTTTTAGAAGAAGTTAATATTCTATACTTCATATCTTTTATATCATAACTATTATTCTCATTAATTATATCTATTGCTGAACAATTATCTAACGCGAGAGCCATGCCACCATATTTTTGTATCATTTTAAAAAGTGAAGGCTTTCTATCTTTTTCAAAATCATAATGTGGACATGCCATAAGTGGAATAAAATCTAATCCTTTAAGTTTGACTAATGGTTTTTCTTCACTTTTACCCTGCGCTTTAAATTTAAAAGAATCACTATTACCATATTTGAACCAACAAATTGCGCCAGCACTTACACCAGATAAAATAATTCCTTTATTTACTGCTTCTTCAAGTACTTTGTCTATACCATATTTACGCCAAACTTTTAACATTTTTAAGGTATTTCCACCGCCAACATAAATTATATCTGAATTTAAAATTTTATTTCGTATTTCTTTTAAAGTTGGTCTTTCATTAATTAAATACAAAACATCTGTTTTACAACCAAGTCTTGTACCGTAATAATTTTTAACTACATCATAATATCTAATATCATCGCCGCTAGCAGTAGGTAAAAGCAACAATTTAGGGTGACGTTTACCTGTAAGTCTAATGTTTTCTCTATCTATAGATTCAGTTTCTATTTCTGTTTTAGGTCTTCCTATTTCGCCACCGCCGATTGATAATATTCTCATGATATCAGAATACAACAATATTATTTAAAGTTAATTAAAAAAAAAAACAGAAAGATCCCGATTATAAGTATAACATCATACCAATTAACATAAAACCTTTTAGAATTATTTCTTGCTCTTCTTGACTTTACCAAATTTCTGTTTGTACTTTGCAATACCTTCCATAATATATTGTCTAGCCTTTGCGGAATGCTGCACTGATAGAATTTTAACCTTACGATTTTGCAATTCTTTATAAGTTTCAAAGAAATGTTTTAATTCGAGTAATGTATGTGGAGGAATATCGCTAATATCTCGATAATTATCAAATCTTGGATCGCCTACATATACTGCAATTATCTTAGCATCATTTTCTTCACTATCAACCATTTGTATTGCGCCAATTGGTCTAACTTTTGCAATAGTCATAGGATATACTGGAAACGAAGATAACATAATAATATCTAACGGATCGTCATCATCCCAATATGTTTGTGGAATAAAACCATAATCCCCAGGATAATGTACAGCACTATATAATACTCTATCAAGTTTCATTAAACCAGTTTCTTTGTCTAATTCATATTTTAATGTAGAATTTTTAGGTATCTCGATTACTACGTTTACTTCTTCCGGAGCATCTTTACCCACATTAACGTCATGCCAAGGATTTGTCATAAAATAAATAAAAGACTTAAGTATATAATTGTTATGATTTTAAAAACAATATAACGAATATATTAAAAAAATAATATTTATAAAAAAAACAATATTTCTAAAAGTATGACATCACAAAAATACTCAGTAGAAGGTTACTATTTACTTAAAGGAAAAAAAGAAATATTAAAAGGAGAAATACACATCAATGAACACGGAATATTTGAAAATCAAATAAGTGACTCCAAAACATCAAATTCTTTAGATAGTATTGATGGAAAATTAGAATTAAAAACTCTCGAAGATACAAATTCGCAATATTTTCTAGACACACCTACTAAAAAAGTACTAACATTTACTAAAAGAAAGGCATCAGGTAATCTAGAAGAACATGAAATATACATTTTAGATAGCCCTAAAAGAATGTTTAGCAAAGGATTTTCTGGAAAATATACTGGAATTTGGACAATTCCTCTTAATTCAGAAGAAATATTAGATCTATATCATAATGTAGATGCAAAATTAAGAGAGATTAATTCTGGAAAATATTATGCTAAAGGATATGTTGAATTAAAATTACGTAAGCAAAAATAAATACCTAAGTGTATAATATTATAATCCTTAATAATATAAATACTAAACATATATAATAGTAAGTACTATTTCTTAGATATAAAATAATTACTCTTATATTCTTCATATACTTGAAGTATTCTATGATCATGTATTATGTCTGAAAATCTTTCACGTATTTCTTCAAGTATTTTTCTTAAATGAGAATTATCTTTAACATGAATTCCAAGCTCAATATCATCCCCGCCAACATAATTTTCTTCATACACGATATTTGGATGATATTTAGCATATTGTTTAAATTCTCTTTCTTTTAATTTAGTTACCTTAGATAATATAAAACTGACTTTTACATGTTGAAATCCTAACTTTTCAAAATCCAAAAATGCTTTGTAAGCAACAATAACTTTCTTTTTTTCTAATATCCTTATGCGCTGTATTATAGTCTTAGAAGTTTTTTTTAATTTAGTTGCTATTTCCACAACAGATATGTCGGCATTTTCTACAAGTAATGCCAAAATATTTCTATCTAAATCATCAATACTTAAATCCTGAGATGTAGTAGTAATAAGTTCATAATCACTTCTTTCCATATCGACAAGATACCCTATAGAAAAATATGTTGAACTAGTAATTATAGTCATTAATCTGTCGTCAAAATAATTTATATATTTCTCCATTAAAGAATCCCAAAATTCATGAATTTCTGCAATAGTTTTTACAATAACAAACATACCTAAATTATATGCTACATCCATTGATGCAATCCAAGTAACATTAGACAAAGATTTTAAATAATTAATTATCTCTTCCTCTTTTTTAGGAGTAGTATTTTGTAAATTTAAATATATTCGAAAGCCCATAAATCCTAATTTTCCTATATCTATTAGTGTGTGAAATCCTTTTATTATACCTACCTTTTTCATTAAGTTAATTCTATATCTAACACTATTCTTACTCAAATTTACTTTACGACCAATTTGATTAAATGATTGACGACAATTCTTATCTAATTCATATAATATTTTCTTATTTTGTTTATCTAATTTATACATTTTTAATACAAAGTAGTACTTTTATATAAAAATATTACTATTTTGACCTAAAATAAACCAATAACATAGTTATATATGATACACCATACCAACAATAATAAAAGTATAACAAAAGCGATCTAAACAAATAAGATCTGGGCAAATAAGAATAAAGTATAGAAATTCAGTGGGGATTGATTTGATGAATACAAATAAAAGTTTAAGAAATATTATTCTAGCAGCAGGATTTGTAGGTGCATTAGGAGCAATGAACAGCTGTACACCTTATAGTAATGACTATAATAAACCTTTAGAAAAAAATATCATTCCTAAAAATATTAGCTTAAGTGTTAATCAGCACACCAGAGTAGAATACAAAGGAAGAATGTATAATTTAAAATATAATGGAATGCCTTCAGAGATAGCATTTTCAGTATCAAGAGAATCAAACAACGATGTAAATACATATTTTCCTTCAAAAACTAAAGAATTCAAATTTAACGGAGCAAAGTATGAATTAATATCAGTAACACCTGACACATTAAAAGTTAAATACTTACCAGGCAAATAAATTTATTTTCTTTTTTTAATTTTTAAAAATAAGATATAATCAACTTATTGAAAACAATATTAACAAAATAAAAAATATGCGAAGTGAAAACAATGGATGATGGTTTGGAAAAAACAATTTTGAAAACAGAAACGAAAAATGAAAAAACAACTGATAGAGCTTTTAGAAAAATGTCAAGAGATATTAAATTAACAATAACTACTTTATGTGCATTTGCATACACTAGCTGCGATACACCTAGCGATAATGGTTGGGGTACTGGAAGCGACGGTAATACTTACAAAGAAGTAAAAGCCGATTCAATAGTACATAGAAGTGGTTCAACATTTTTTTATTATGGTGGAAGACCTTACATGTATGGTTCAGCTCATACCGATGGAACAGTATTTCATCCCTCAGAAAGTGGCAAAGGAGGATACTTCACAAAACCTGGAGTTAGTGTGACTTCACATCCTAACGCCGTACGATCAAACAATATTACACGAGGAGGATTTGGAACTACTGGCAAAGGATTTGGAACTTCAGGCGGAGGATAATTTTAATTTACAAAATTAAATATATCTTTTAAAAATATTTTTTTATAAAAAAATAAGATATAATCGACTTAGCGAGAGCTATGGAAGCAAATATACGTCGATAAAATAGGGGGTTAAGTAGGTATAGAATTTAGAAAAAGGCGAAATTAGCCAAATAATATTTGTATAAAAATAATATAATAGGAGAGTGAATAACATGTATAGAGGAGAAAATAGATACGAAGATAGAGATGAAGATAAAGATGAATCTATGGCAAATAATATTCAAAATATTAAGCCATTAATGGCTAAGTATAAAAATAAGATAATAACTTGGGGTGCAGGAATTGTTGGAGGAGCAGCATTATTACTTAATACAATATATATCGTTCCTGGAGGAAGTGAAGGTGTTGTAAAAACATTCGGAAAATATACTAGTACATCACAAGAAGGACCGCACTTAAAAATTCCTATTGCGCAAACAGTAACAGTAGTTAATACAGATAAAGTATACGAAGAAACATTTGGATATAGACAAAAAAATCCAGGCATAAAATCAGAATATATCGGTGTAGAGGATATTGAAGCCGATAAAGTTGACGAAGGAACACTAAAAGAAATCATTAAAGCTGAAGGATATACTGTCGGAGATAATCTTAAACAGCAAGCAATAGATATTCTAAAAGATGAGTATCTGATGTTAACAGGAGATTTAAACATGGCAGAAGTAGAGTACTCAGTACAATATAAAATTGTCGACCCTGTTGCATATTTATTTAATGTGAAAGATATTCGTAAACTAATCAGAGATTACGTTCCATCTTGCACTAAAACAATAATAGGAGATGTTAGCATCGATGAAACATTAACAGTTGGAAGAAATATGATTGGACAAAATGCAAAGAAAAAAATAAATGAGAATCTAGACTATAATCAAAGCGGAATACAAGTAATTGTATATAAATTACAATCCACTAATCCGCCTAAAGAAGTAAGACCATCATTTAGAAGTGTTAATGATGCAATAGCTGACAAACAAACCAAAATAAATGTAGCAAAAGGAACATACAATGAGCTAATTTCAAAGGCGCAAGGTACAGCAGATCAAATGATAAGTGAAGCAGAAGGATATGCAATGAAACAAATTAATATTGCTCAAGGTGATGTTAATTTATTTAGACCAGTATACGATGAATTTAGAAAAAATCCTGAAATTACTACATCAAGAATAGTTATGGAAACCTTAGAAGAAATGATGAAAGGAACAAAAAATACTGTTGATTTAACAAAACAAGGTAACGGGTTATTACTAAAACAATTACCTATAGGAGGAAATTAAAATGAATAAGACAATAAAAAATATAGCACTATGGGCAGGAATTGGACTTGGAACAATTGGTGTATTAAAATCGTTCTATATTGTAGATCAAACAGAACAAGCAGTAGTTAGTACATTTCAAAAAAGAACAGGAGTAGTATTAAATATTCCTCAAGCAGATGAAACTAAAAAACAAACGGAATTAAAACAGATTACTGCAGACATAGAAAAGTTTTGTACAGACAATAAAAAAGAAATGCCTACAATTAAAGAAGGTGCTGGTCTCTATTTCAAACTACCTTGGCAATCAGTAACATATTTTGATAATAGATTACTTGCATGGGATGGTTATCCTGAGGAAATAACAACTAAAGATAAAAGATTCCTTAGTACAACAGCAACTGCAAGATGGAGAATAAATAATCCTTACATCTATATGACTCAAGTAAAAACAGAAAGTGCCGGACATAGCAAATTAGACAATAACATAGACGGCATTGTACGTGATCAAATAAGTATGCGTGATGCAACTGAATCTATAAGATCAAGCAACAGAAAAATGGAAGTTACAGATAAAGATCTTGAAGAAACCATCAATGTCGGCGAAATACATGTTGGTCGAGAAGGAATTAGAGACACAATAAAATATGAATCAAAAAAACAATGTGCACAATTCGGAATCGATGTACATGATTTCCAAATAGTCGGAATAATATATGTAGGAGAAACTAGAACAAAAATAGAAAATAAAATGAAATCAGAAAGAGATAGAGTTGCAAAAAAATATTTATCTGAAGGTGTTGGAGAAGCAAATAAAATCTTAGGACAAATGAATAGAGCTAATGATAGCATAATGTCCGCTGGAGAAAAAATTGCTAAAACCATCAGAGGCGCTGCAGAAGGAGAAAAAACAAAGATTTATGCAGAGGGATATAGAGTAAATAAAGACTTTTACGAACTTACAAAGAAATCTGAAATCCTAAAAAGTGTGCCAATTGAAAGAATGATATTGGATAAAGATAATCCAATTATTCAACCATTTGTAGGTTATCAAAAATAAATCGTAACTTACAAATACAAAAAAAGCAACACTATTATTTTCTTTTTTTACTTTTTTTAGAATAGATACGCGATTATTTAGCGTGAGCTATAAAATTAATGATTAAAGATTAAGAGGAAATTAAAATGAATACAATAAGTAAAATAATCACATATGGTGCACTCGCAACCACTTTAATTACAACAGGAATTACTACATCAGAATATGCAGATCTTCCTATGCCATTTACAGAAAAAACAGAAATGGGAAGAACTAAAAATAGTATAGCGGCAGTAATTTCCGGAACTATCGCAAAGGAAATTTACCCGAAATCCGAAGTAAATTTAGAAATACAAAAAACGTTTTGGCCAAATGCGCACGTAACAGGATATACAACAGAAAATACTATTGCAACAGATGTTAACGACTTAGCATTTACAAGCGTACATTATAAAGCAGAAAAAAATCCTCAAGGAAATCTTAATGGACTAGTTCAAAAATCAGAATTTGATTGGGATGTTAATCAAACAGCTATAAATAAATACCATATTCACAGATTATTATTCAAATTTGATTCGGATTTAGAATTAAAAGCACAAGATGGAAAAATAACTGGAACGTATTTTAGACATGGCCCAGCATTTAATTGGTCGATAAATGGAAATTACGACGCTAGTGGCAATATTAAAGTACATGTAAATGTTCCGGCAGGATTAGACTTTACTTTAGAAGGTAAAATTATAGCTAAATAATTCCAAATAACAAAATAAACTTAAATAACTAATTTTATTTTTTTACTTTTTATACATAATATTCATGAATGACTCATATTTTTGAAGTGTTGTATATTCAACATCTTTAGCTATGAAAGTATGATCTGCTTTTTGCATATCTCCAATAAATTCCACTAATTTCTCATTGTTTAATATTATTACTGTACCATCATGCTCTCCACCGCCAATATGTAAGGTAGTATGATTATTTAATGCGTGAAGCACTGTTATTGTGTGTTTTGTCATTTTAGCCTCCAAAAATATCTATTTTTTTAAATTAACTAATATAGTTATATATTTTATGTTTTATTTTAATATTCTGATTAAATTATTTACTTTAATAAAGCTATTTCAACTTACATTCTTCTCATTTAGATACTTTGTCTTTAAAATCTGCCTTAGAAAATATTGCTTCAATCCCGAAGTTTTTACAAGCAAGCTCATATTTTTCTAAAAATAAATGTGGTGGCGTTAAAGATAACTTCTGAATAAAATTATTTATAATAGTAGAAACTTTATCATTATCAGCGGCCAAAACATAAGTTGTGCCTGATAATAAATCAGCTATCATATCATTAGATAAAATATTTGAAAATTGAATGTTAGTTTTAGAGCGATAACTTTTCTTAGTATATGAAAATTGTCCACGAGTAGAATCTAAAAAAATCATCGTAATCATCATCGTTCCAATACGATGCAATATTCCTTTATCATAAGAATCAGTAACACTAGTAGATGAGATATCTTTATCATTTACTAATTTCACAAAATCCGTATTATTTGATGAAGTAGAGATAAAAGAATAAGTTAATTCTATTGTAGAATAAGAGCCTGTAGTATTAATTACAGTAAATAATTTAGATATTGTGGCAAAACCTTCTGCTCTACAATGAAATAATATTTGTGCCAATAATTTAGTTCTAAGTGAAGGATCTTTTCCAGAAATCTTCACAGCAACACTACTTAAATCATCCTTATTTACCAAATAATTCTTTGAAGCAGCAACTAAAATATCTTTAGAACGATTATTGAGCATATAATCTTTTGAATGAAATAACTCATGTAAAATAGTCTTATAAGTATTACTATCTTCAGATAATATTAATTGATTAAATTCTAATACTCTTAATAATTCTGGAGTTAAAATTATCTGTATAAATATTTCTTTAAAATCAGATTTATCTTCATAAGAACCTAACCAATTAGTATCGTAATTTAATTCTATATTTATTCTTTTAACATCAGCTTTAACATTTCCTAAATTACTTTCTAAAACTTTTAAAAACGTATTTTTTAATATTTCTAAAGATCTTCTCTCCATTTGTCTTGCAGTCATATTTTTTATTATTAACAAATCTTTCTCTTCATTTTTACACTGTTTTAAAAATAAATTACAATCGGCCCTAATATACTCTTCCAAAATTCTTGTTTCTTCTCCAAATGAAAATTTAAATTGTGTTTTAGAAAAATCTATCTTATTAGTGAAACGTAATAATACGCGACTATTATTCAATTCTTTCCATAGATCTATTTTGTATATATAAGAAAACCCTAAAATATCAGAAACCTTTTTTTCGGATTTGGATTCTTTTATAATTTTAATATCATTATTAATTCTAATTAAAATATCTTCCAAAAAAGCATTCATATCTGCGTGATTACGAATAAGAGCACTTACTTTATTAGTGAAATTAATGTACAAATTAACGTCATATAATCCTAAACTACGAACTAGTATAATAACAAAAGTGTGATTATTTACAAAATTAAATGCTTCATCTATATCATTAATTAAAGCAGTAATATTAGAGCTTAATTCTTCTATAATATGCAAAATTATATCCTTTTTTGCAAGATCAACACTTTTTTGTAAGTTATCTGTTTTATAGATTATTTCATTCATAGAATTCTTCAAAGAAACAATATTACCGCTATTTAATTCTATTAAACGTGTTTTCTGCTCTAATAAATTAGCACTAACTTCTAACTTTTTTATAATATTTTCTAATTCTTCATAAAAAGATATTATTGAATATAATTCTAAAATAAACTTTTTATTAAAAGGTATTACTTTAGATTCAACAAATAAAACGTCTTTATATATGCCCATAGTAAATAATACAAATGAGAGTTTATAAAATTTAAGATTATAATACTAAAATATCATTAAAACAAATTTAAAATTCGTACTTTAAATGGTAAGCATCATTCCATTTAACCAAATTTAATTGCTTACCATCATAATTAAATTCGCTTATTGAAGTATTTTCGAGTACTAATTTGTAAGTATATTTTGGATCAGAATTAAGTATACCTCGAAGAGCACACTTAAATGCTACGCCATGACCAAATATTACAACATTATCGTAATTTTTAGATAAAATATCTTCGTAAATATATTTTAACATTCTTTCTTCAACTTGTTTTTGTGATTCGCCGTTTGGCGCAGAAAAATTCCAAGGATCAGAATCAATTAATTTCATAGTCTCATTATTATATATTTCTTCTCGATGTTTACCTGTCCAATCTCCTTGATCTAGTTCTAATAATTTATCAGATAATACTATATCTTCTAAAGTATATCCTATTTTAGCTAAAGAAATTTTAGCAGTATCAATTGCGCGAATAGCAGTAGATGAATAAACCTTATCAAATTGTAATTTTTCTTTTAATAGATATTTACCTAATAATTCAGCTTGATTTTTACCATATTCAGTTAGTGGAGTGTAATTAGATTGTCCGCCAATTAAATGCCTATAATTAAGATTAATATCGCTTTCTCCGTGTCTAATAAAATATACTCTAGTCACAATTACACCCTTTCATTTTAATATTAGTATACATTAATTTAATAATTTTCTCTAATTCTATCGATTGCTGTATCGCGTCTTCTAACGCATTATGTGTCAAATCATTTTCTTTTCTTAAATTCAACTCTTTTATTGATGCATTCAAATTATTTGTGAAACCTTTGTAAAAAGAACCTATATCAATACCCGAATGACCTAAAGGGTTATAATTAAGAAAATTATGAAAATACCATGAAGTAAACATACCATCAAACTTTATTGGCGCAGCAACTTCAACAACATTACGATTATGACTAACATCAATTATCCAATCAGAAAAATCTTTCATAGCTTCTTTTGGAGAGATACATGTAGCATGCATAAAATCCAATACTTGTTTTGGTTGAAAATTAGTATGCTTAGGATTATATAAATTATAATTAATATCATTTTTATAAGATTTTAAACAATTAAGTCCGAGACATGCAATCTTCATAGCCTCAAGTTCATATGACGTATTTAATGGTTTTAATTCTCTATAAAAACATGGACGTTCGTTTGAAACATAAATTCCTGCAACTGTTGCGCCAATTGAAATCATAGAATAAGGTCCTGGAATTGGACCTGTTGTTTCAACATCTATAGAAATATAACAATTCTTTTCAAAAATATTTTTTTCAAAAACATATAATGACCTATCCGAATTATTATCAAATATATTTTCTGATATTCTTGACATATTATACCTCCATAAATTAAATTTAATAAAAATTACTTAAATAGCATCAATCAAAAAATATTCTTAATCAATTTTCAAATCACCTGATTTAACATAATTACTTATATCAAAAATTCTTAAACCATATTCTCTTTTCTCTATATGGGAATACAAATTACCACTTACTAAAACTAGTTTCGAACCAATTGGTCTTGAATATTCATCTGGTGTTTCATCAGGCATATTATCCCAATAATTTTTAATATATTTATCTGCGTCAGTAGATGTTAAATGTAATGAATATCCGTCAGGTCTTGTTCCCCAATCTCTCTCTGATTCTTCCCATTCGACTAATAAAATATTTTTTAAAACCTTATCTAATGTCATTTTCATCACCTTATGCCTTTATGCTAATATAGTGTCAATTATTTTAGTGTGTTTTTTATTTATAGCAATCAATCCATTAAAGGGATTTTTATAATCAAAAGGATTATTATCTATGTCTGTAATGTATAATCCTGCTTGTTTCATAATAAAGTATCCTGCAGCTATATCACACATATCTGTAGCACTCTGTTTTTTAGATTTCATTATGAGTCCATCATAACTTCCGGCTGCTAATTGCGCAGCGCTTAAAGCAATTGATCCTACAGGAGTTCTTACATTTACGTTATTTTCAAGTCGCGATAAATACTTGTCAGCATTATTAAATGCTATTGTTGGAACAGATAAGGGAAAGTCTATAGAGGGTAATTTTTTAGATTTATCCCATGTACTTCGTTTAATGTATGCTCCTTCATTAGTTGCGTAATACATTATGTCCTTCATAAAATCGTAGACTACGCCTACAACTAATTCGTTATTTCTCTCGAGAGCAACACTAATACTAGTCATAAATTCGCCTCTACAATAAGATTTTGTACCATCAATTGGATCAACGTATACAGTTATGTTTGCATTTTTATTATTCATACCATATTCTTCACCAATTATATTTGCAGAAACTTCTTTAAGTATGTCGCTTCGTATCATTTGCTCAGCAGTTTTATCTAGATTAGTTACAGGATCATCAAGTCTCTTCCACTCGAGTGATTCTATATTAAACGCATTTTCATTTAGAAATTTCCCTGTTCTAAGACAAGTGTTTATAATTAGCTGTTCTAATTCTTTGTTTGTTTGTTTTTCGTTTGGTTTCATAACCTTAATAAACCTAAACAAATATAAATATATATCTTATATAAGTTATATAAGTTATATAACCTTAAACTTTTAATCATAAAAAAATAATATAGAGAACTAACATGGAAAGAAAATTAGTAAAACAAGGACGAGATGCATTAACAGTAACCTTACCATCAAAATGGCTTAAAGATAAAGGATTAAAAGCGGGAAGGGAAGTAAATATTAACGTGGAAAAAGAGAGATTAATCATTAGCGCAGAAAATAGCATCTTATTCAAAGAAATAACTGTTGACATAAGAAATGATGAAAAAGGTATGAGTTGGCATAAATTAATAAGTAAATATGTTGATGGATATGATAAAATAATTATACTTCATTCAAATTCCGAATTAATACCCTTATTTTCACAAAGTTTACTCGGAATGATAATAGAAGAACATACATCTTCAAGAACAGTATTAAAATCATTAATTTCTATTCCAGAAAATAATATTGATATAATTATTAGAAGAATAGTGCATATGCTCGAGCAACAAGCCACATTACTAGAGCAAGTAGCAAAAGGAATAACGACAGAAAAAGAAGTAAAATCTCAAGAAAAATTACTAGATGCAAACATATATTATTGTCTAAGATACATAAACAAATATCATTCGCAACAAGACTCATATAAACATTTTTTATTATGCGCGACAATAGAATCAGCTGGTGACACTATTTCAATAATTGCACAACATATTGATAAGGATACAAAATTAGCAAAAATAATTGTAAATGCAGTACAAACATATAATAAATATTTATTTTCTGGAGACTTAGATAAATTATATTTTTCATTAAGAACATTTAGAAACAGCATACCTAAAAAGACATTTGTACAAGGATTAACATTCGAACTAGCAGAAATATTATACAATAATTTAGGCTATTTGATGGATAATAACAAAGAGCATCAACATACTAACTAACTAAATATAAATTACCATAAAAAATATAAAAAGGAACCATAATAGCTCAAAATGACCTTAAATGATCAATTAAATATAGAGGATGCTGAGTTTCTAAAAGCACAAATCGCATTTAATCTAAATCAAATACAAACAAAATATGCGGTTTCAGAAAAAGATAGAGATATTGCAATAGATAATATATTACAACTATATGATTCAGGCATTAAAACTGAACAAATACCTAAAGATAAGCATGAAACATTCTGTCTACTTATGGCTTATAGATATTACAATCTAATTACAGATTCATTTGCTACATTAACAAGAGAAGCTAAAGGAAGAAAATTAATATATTCTATTACGCCCATAACCGAGATAACAATAGATTATCTTCTTGAAAATGTAGGAATACAAAAACATAAATAACTCGTTATAAAAATTTCTAAAAAAAACAGCCCTAATACAAATTGCATCTTAAATTCTAATGCATGCATATTATAATAAAACAGCATAATCTTTCTTCAAATATTTTCTTTAGTCAAATAGTATTAATAAGGGTATAAAATCACAAATAACGTATATTCATTATAACATAGAAAAATCTTGTTACTACGCAAAAATTTATAAATAGCAAGTAACATACGTTTAATATAGTATGAGGGTGTAATAATGAAGTTGCGTAAAATTAAAGATTTTTTAAACAACATTTTCCATGGTGTTAAAGGCAGTGCAATATTCTTTATGCTAGGAGTAATATTTTTCGCATTCTGGAAATTAATATATATTATTACATCTAAAGATTTACTATTATCCAAATATTTAATCTCAACAGTAATGGGCAGTCTCATAATTATAGGATTTATCTATGGAGTAATAGCATATAAAAAGAAAAATCATCATTATAAAATCTATACTATGACGGGTAAAAATTTTATAATTAACTTAATATTAACAATAATATTTACAGGATATTTCTGGTATGTATTGAGAAATAAAGTCATTCCATCAAATACCATATACTTATTCTTCTTAGGAGCATTTATCTTATTTTATGCGTTCAGTGCATTAATCAGTAACATACATCATCATGTAACTAAAAAACAACATAAAAAAATAAAGAAAAGCACAATATTTTTTGCAGTAATATTTAATCCAATATTTATATTAATATATCTGTGGTTATTTAGCATGGTAGTATATAACTCAGTATATGTTCCTTGCGGTGTTAGTGTTATAGGAATAGATAAGAATGTATACACAAGTAATACTAGAAATCTTGGCATAACAGCTAATGAACGAATAATTCTTATAGATAATATAGAAATAAATTCATTACAAGACGTTAGAGATTACATGGCAAGTCTTGAATCGACAAAAGAAGTGACTGTTGAAACGACTAAAAGCATATATTTAGTTAAAACATATCAAGTAGATAATAGAAGATATATGGGACTATTACTAAAAGAGCAAGTATGTGCTAGAGAATATTAATAATTTCCTTATTTATTAATTATTGTGCGTTTACCTTTAAAACTTATACAAGGAATGTCTTTAGCCCTATTTTCTAAAGGAACAAATAACTTATACCTCGTTGGATCTAAATTAATATATTTTTCCCCTAATTTAATACCAACCCACATATAACTTTCTAAACTATTATTTTTATTAACACGATTACCTAGGCATATTCCTGCATTAAAGCGATAATAAGTTAATATGGAATACAATGCTAAACTCAAATCATTACTATCACCTAATTTACCATTAGTTAATTGTTCAAGATCAACATATGAAGGACTTAATTTTCCCGTTCGCATATGTTTTACTGATAAATTATATATTTTTCTTAATCTTTCGTCTTGAGAAGACTCAGTAGCATTTATAGAATCTAAAGAAAATACTAGTTCTTTTAAAGGAATAAATTTAGGTATAATATTATCACAAGAAGTATTAGCTACATAATAAAGCTGTTTAAAATTTTGCATAAGATTCATATTAATAGTATTTTCAAGCAATCTAAATGAATTAGCATCAAATGACCAAGTATTAACATGTTCTAAACTATCTATAAGTCTAACATAATTTAAATATTTTGGCGTTAAATAATTACGATTAAGTTTATTTAAAACGAAGGAAGAAATACCTTTTTCATTTTCCATAAAACATGAATCAATAGAATTATAAATGCTTGGCCAAGGAGCATCATTTTTACGTTTGGAAATACTATCAGAAACTTCTCTTGTAGAATAACTATTGTTTATATTAGAAGGAATGCTTTTATTAAAATTATCAGCATACATATTACTAGTTAAAAATGTTAAGGCAGTAACAAAATACAACTTAGATAAAGAGGATAACCCCATAGCAAAGATAAAAACAAATATATTTAAAAATATTACTATTCATGATTAAAACAACAGTCGCAAATAAGCGCAGTTAATCATTATTAACACAAAGAAATTCAAGGTATAATACTTCTTGCAAGAAAAAGTCATATAAATTTTTTTAATACGACATTAGTCAAGAGTTTAATATTAAGCAAAGGAAAAAAAAACAATATCTTAACGCACAGTAATTTTGCGCTTTACTCCAATATATTCATCCTTTACAGTATAACGTTTAATATCTTTACACCTATTTTCTAACGGCACAAAAAAAGGATAATAAGTAGGATCTAAATCAATATATCCGTCATCTAAATTTACGCCAATCCAGGCATGATATATTACTTTTTTCCCAGAATTATTAATTTGTTTTCCAAAACACATAACAGCATCAAATCCATAATAAGTTAAAATAGAATAAAATGCAGGAGCAACAGCATTACATTTACCTAATTGACCACTGACCAGACTATTAATATCCACATCGTCATTTGCATCTTTATCTACACTAATTTTAGTATTCAAACAATTATACATTTTTCGTAATTTCTCTGAAAGATCTAACTTATCAACAGATATAGAATCTAAAGAAGATAATAAATATTTTAATGAAACAACTTCATTTTTTAAATCAGTTCTCGAAATAGACTCAACATTCGAAATGAGTTGAAAATTACGTATAGCAGTATCTACAAGTTCATTACACGATTGTTCTATTAAAGAATCGGGTAGCAAGCCCCAAATACCAACATTTTCTAAACTATCAACTCTTCTAAAATATTCTAAATAATCGTCTTTTTTGTAACGAGAATTATCAACATTATTCAAAAATCTCTCAGATATGCCTCCTTTTCGTATAACAAAACTTCGAGCGGAAGAATCATATATCTTAGGCCAACAAATTATTTGTTGATTCTTATCAGTAGAACCACTTTGAGAAGTATTTTGAGCATTAGCATTAATAGTAGCTATAGATACAGATGAAACAGTTAATAATGCAGCAAGAGATAAATTAGATAAATACGATAAACTCATTAAGTATAGAAAAATAAACATATTTAAAAATGTTACTATGGCGGAGTACTAAAACAAACTTAATTTATTAAATGTACCTATTCCTTCACACCATACATCTTATAATATTTATTTTTTAAATAAGTCGTAAAATCACTTACATCTAAATCTTTACCACACGCATTTCTTATTATTTCTTTTGATGTTTTACTTGCAGCATACTGATGTACATGTTCTTTTAGCCAGCCTCGAATAAAAGTAAAATCTAATTTTTCTATATCTTTATCTATATCAGGATGTTCTTTTTTCATAGCATTATATAACATTACAGAATAAATACTTCCAAGAGCATAAGTTGGAAAATAACCTATATTACCTCCTGACCAATGTGAATCTTGTAACACACCTTTGGAAGGTTTATTTGGAGTTATTCCTAAATAATCTTGATATTTTGCATTCCATACTTTCTCTAAATCCTCAACACGTATTTTATTTGCAAATAAATCTTTCTCTATTTCATAACGTATTATTACATGTAAACAATAAGTTAGTTCATCAGATTCTATTCTAACTAAAGATGGTTGTGCAATATTTATTGATTTATAAAATTGTGTCAAAGGTACTTTTTTTAATTGAGGAAACTTGGATACATAATAAGTATAATATCCTTCCCAAAAGTTTTCTGATTTACAAACAACATTTTCCCAAAATCTAGATTGTGACTCATGTAATGCTAAACTTAATGAACCACCACCCACGAGTATAGTATTATGCATTTTTGTATCAAAACTAGACTCGTATAATGCGTGACCAGATTCATGAACTGTACTTCCAAAACTAAAAAAAGGATCATCTCGTACAGCAGTTGTTATTCTAATATCATCACTACTAATGGTTGCCATAAATGGGTGTACTGTCTTTGCAAGCATATACCTATCAGTATCAACTAATATCTTTTTAGCAATATCAGCCGATATTTCTAATTGAGTTTCTTTTGAAAATACTCCAAATGATTCAAGTTTTTTATTATTAATAGAAACATAATTAGGCGAAGATTTAATCTTAGATAATATTTCTAAAATATCTTTTTTTAATTTTACAAACACAGTATCAATATCTTTGATAGTAATTCCGCGTTCATAATCGTCAAGAAAAATATTATAAGGATTAGCTTTTGCATCAATATACTTAGCTTCTTTCTTTTTTAAATCAAATACTTTTTTTAGATGAGGCATAAATTCTGCATACGATTCTTTGTTTCTTGCATTTACCCAAGCATTATGTGCAATAGATAAAGTCTTAGTATATTCTTCGACATGTTCTTTCGGAACGTTTAATTGTTTTTTTAATTTCCAATTATACAAATCAACTCTTGCTTTATCGAAAGTAGATAATTTTGCATAAATATTTTTTTGTGATAAGTTACGTATTAATGAAACTGTTTTTTTTGAAGTTAATAACTCATGTATTTGAACACTAATTAAAGCTTCTTGATCAGCTCTTTGCTCAAATGCTTTTTTTGGTAAATTAACATCCTCATCCCACTGAAGTAATGCACTAATTCCCTGAAGTAAAGAAGATTCTTTTTCCAAAGCGTTAAATTCTGTTAATATTACTGACAAATTGTTGGCATTAGATTTTGTATTCATAATTATCACCTTAAAATCAAGTAAGTACTATATTAAAATATTATTTAAAAATTAAAAACTATAAAATTATAAAAACATATAAACTTATTTACTATTAATCATAGAAGAACAAATTCTACCTGCACCAATTCTTGACTCATATGTTTGTCCTTCTCTAATATTATTTTTAGTTTCTCTGAGAGTATAAGCAATACCAACAATAATGCCTGCAGCAAAACCTACAAGACCAGTATACAAAACATCAGGATTCAAATCCGAATAAGTATTAGCATAGTATTTATCAGAGAAAGCCATAGCTAATGACTTAACTACTGCAAAGCTCATAAAACCTAACATTCCTAAACTAACTAAATTAAAATCATAATGTGTACGTTCATTTTTTTTAGTAAGTGCCTTTTTTACTGCCTTTCGTGAACTATAATTACATAATGCATGAACAAATTCTTGTCTATATTTAGAATCTATATCAACATCAATAGATACTCTAGAAGCATTATTAAGTACATCTTTAGAATAAACATCTGCGCCCATCTTTGCAGCAATAGTATTTATTAATAAGTCTCTATGATTAGGAACTCTAGCAATATCACGATTAATATTAACTTTATAGGAAATATTATTATTGGTATAATTAGAACTAACACCTAAATCTTCTAAACTAAGAACATTAGAATCATTTTTTAATAATTTATCTAAAGTAGAATAATTCAACTTAGACTTCTCTAAAACATCAATCTTACTTAAATTAAGTTCGGCAGTCATATTAATCCCCCTATTAACAAAAGCTTAAATAAGAATAATTAGGTAATTTATAAATATTGATAAAATATATAAAGATACTAATATGAATTAGAAATATGAGTGGTGAGTTCGAATTTTCTAAACCTAAAGATGTTGCTCCAGCAATAGAGATTAAGCTAAAAAAAATTAATCAATTATTTAATTCATTTGATCCAAGTCCCTTTTTAGATAAAGAATTAGATGATGATGCAGTAGAATACATTGTAAGTTATGCAATGGAATATGCTAAACTAAATCAAAAAATGATTATATATATTCCAACAAATCATAAATCTAAAATGTCAGAAGTTGAAATTAGAAGATCAATCCATAATTACTTCGAGTATAAAAGATCACTTGCAGAAAAAAGAATAAAATTAAAATTTCGTGAAGGACAATTAAGTTTAATTGTAGGAATAAGTTTTCTCGTATCATGTATATTACTCGGAGAATATGTTAGAACGCTTGCGCAAAATACTTGGACATATATAATATTTGAAGGATTACTAATTGGTGGCTGGGTTGCTATGTGGAAACCAATAAGCGATATTTTGTATGAATGGTGGCCAATATATGATGAGAAAAAAATCTATCATAAACTTTCTGAAATGCCAATAGAATTTAGATATGTATAAACAACTATTTGAATTAAATTTTTCTTTAAAACGATTAATTAAATTATAAAAAAAATTAAAAGAAAAATTATATTTTGCCTATCAAATCAACACCAGGTTTTAATGTCTTACTTCCTGGTTTCCAACTTGCAGGGCATACTTCTCCACCATTCTTTTCAACGAATTGTGCAGCTTCAATTTTTCTTATCAATTCAGCTGAACTTCTTCCAATGCTATTGTTATGAAATTCGTATGCTTTTACAACACCATGCGGATCAATAACAAACGTCGCTCTTAAAGATAATCCTTCTGAATCAATTAATGTACCATAATTATTACATATAGTGTGTGTTGGATCTGCAAGCATAGGATAATTTATTTTTTTAATAGTTGCTGACTCATCATGCCATGCTTTATGTACAAATGCAGTATCAACACTAACACTCAATATTTCAGTATTTAATTTTTTAAATGTTTCATAATTATCTGCGAGTTCTCCAAGTTCAGTTGGACACACAAAAGTAAAATCGGCAGGATAAAAGAATAACACAACCCATTTTCCTTGAAAATCTTTTAATGCAATATTTTTTATTTGTCCATCATGAAATGCTTCCACATTAAATTCCGGTGCTTTTTCGTTTATTTTTACCATTTTTATTTTCCTCCATTCTATCTATTTTTTATCTTTTTTAAAATAATACTTTAAATGCCACAATATATGAAATGCAGACACTATTAACATAATCAACCCGAAGACCACATGCCAATAGGATATATTAAAAAAAGTAGGAATTATAAAATTATATTCAACACGTAATAACCATAATAAAGAGGTAATCATAACAGGAATAAATACAATCAATAATAACCAATTCCATATTTTTCTATGAATATTAACACTAATAATATTTCGTTTTGATAAAATAACAGTAAATAAATATAACAAGTGTGTAGCAAGAACTATTGCAATAATCGGATATGTGTGTGTAGAAGTTGTCTTATTCGTAACATCTTTTGAATCATTAATCATAGTTAATGCAATCTGTCTTACAATCACAGGTTTTACCGCATAATTATCGTGTAAATATTGAAATGAAGAAGATTTTTTTACTGAAATTCCTGCAACAGCAGATATCTCTTTTGCAAATTGATCGCCTTCAATTTTATAATATTCTGCTACTTGTTCAACAGTCATAGATTTTATTTGAGTGCTTGTTAAATCGCTAGCAGATATATTTATATCACAACTATCAATTAAACTTTGAGATAAATCACACAAAGAATCTACATTTTTATCTATGTATAGGCCGCATGATCCAGGAGCCGTATCATTAATTAATCCTATCGGACAATCTAATGCATTAACATTATTTAAACTAAATAAAAAAATACTTAGAAATAATAATATCATTAAAAAATATTTTTGTAATTTCATATTAGCTCACTAGTAATTTATTTGTAAATTATTTTAATGTAGATAAATAATCATATACTCCTAGAGCTGCGACAGCACCATTTGAAGCAGATATTACTAATTGTTTGTAAGGATTATATACTACATCTCCTGCTGCAAAAAAACCTGCAGTTTTAGTCATGCCTTTGACATCTATATCTAAATATCCAGATGAATTTAATTCTACAATATTTTTTATTGGTTCAACTATAGGGTTATAACCTACATTAACTATTATACCTTCTATAGGCAATTCTTTATTTTGACCATTAATATCTAATACTAGCGCAGTAACTCTTTTATCACCAATAATACTTGTAGGTTTTGCAGAATATATTATTTCAACATTAGGATCTTTAATTAATTTATCAATTAGTACAGGATCTCCTTTTAATGTAGGATATTTACTTATCAAATAGACTTTTTTAGCAATAGATTTCATATATATTGCTGAAGTTAATCCGTTATTTCCTGCACCAACTACTGCAACAGTCTTATCTTTGTATAATGGTCCATCACATATTGAACAATAGGTTACTCCTCGACCAAGCATTTCTTTTTCTCCGGGAACTCCTAATTCTTTATACTTTGAGCCTGTTGCCCAAATTAATGTTTTGGAAAAGTATTTACCACCATAAGTTGTTACAATAAATTTACTTCCATCCGAACTAGAATCATTTTTTGTAACATCTGTTACAGCATCTTCAATAATTTCTACATTAAAACCTTTCATATGTGTAACAAATTTTTCAGCCAATTCTTGTCCAGAAATACTTGAAAAACCAGGATAATTTTCAACAAAAGTAGTGTTCATTATTTCTCCACCAAATTCTGGAGAAATTATTGCAAAAGTCATTTCTTTTCTTGCAGCATATATTGCAGCAGTTATTCCTGCAACCCCGCCACCAACTATTAATAAGTCGTAGACTTTATTTTCAGTTGTTTGATTTACTTGATTTTCATTAGTCATATATTCACCTTAAATTAACTTAGTTTATGTAATATAAAAATTTGATGTTATGCAAATATAAGAAGCATATTCATATTCTCATTAGTAGTGCAAATTATAGCACACTTATAAATGTTAAGGAGTTGTGAATAAATACTGATTGAAAATGCACAAATGACAAAAGAAATTAACAATAAAGTACAAAATAAAAAAGTATAAAAGTCTATTTATCTAATTTATAAAAATGCACTTTATTGCCTGCTAGACTCGTATATGCTAAAATATTATTACTGCTTATAGCCATTGATCTAAGAGAGGCATATCCTCCTTCACAAGGATCTTCAGGATAAATGTGTGTTGCCAATTCACCATATCTTTGTCCACGAACATATCCTTGAATACTTTGAGCGACTTCAGAAGATAATTTATTTACAGCATATAATACTCCTTGAGAACTTACACAATGATTGGAAGGAATTGCTGCACTGTATTCATCATTTCCTATCATTAAACGCGCGTTTGTATGAGCTTTTTCTGTAAAACTTTTATCCATAGAGAATATTTTTCTTGCATGCTTAAAATAAATATCATTATTAAAAATTGCAATTCTTGGATTAGAATTAAAATTGGCATTACTAGCACCGCCGTTAGGACTATATCGCAATTGTGAACCAATTATCTCTTTTCCATTACTTGCTATTAAAATATTATCATAGCATTTAGGCTCATAATTGGGTTGAATTGCAAAATAAAAAATACCATCATTAAAATTTGTCTGAAAGATTTCATTATAACTAGTTAAAATATCTTTATTCTTTAATAAATTAATGACATCAATATATTTACTTTCATTATCTGTTAACTCAGCTAAATTACTTGAAGAAAATCTTTTAGTTCCGTTAACATATATTACGTTATCTTGACCAACAACCAAACTGCCATCAAAATCCATAATCATGCCTAAAGTCCCTCCAAATTGAGAAGGTATCTTAGTATTTGTAGAATTTAATAATAGCCCTTTATCAATATCATATATATTCAGAATCATATGTGAATAAGCAAATTCATTTTTACTATTAATTTCTCCACCTAATAGGACTAATTTATTATCCGAAGTAAAATCAATAGCGTAAGGCACAATATCTAAATTTAATGTTTTATCAGCTAGTAAAATTGGCGTAGATATTGTGTGTCTTTCCTTTAATTGTTTATCAATCAATAAATGATTTTCTAAATTAGTTTTAGTACGAGATAATTCGCGATGAAAATTACAATTTAAATCCCACAAACTGCCATCAGACATCTTTTCACCAGTTACAAAATCTAATCTCCATTTAAACTCTCTTTCTAAATATCCTAGTCCTAAATTATTATTAGAATCTAAAATCTTTGAACGAATTTCTTTTACACCAAAATTTACATCTCGAGCTTTTAATACTCCTGTCAACAACATACAATAGATATAATTATCAAATTTTTCATCAGGAGGTAATCCTTTTTGGCGCATTAAATTAGTATAATCATTAGAAGTTAAAGTAAATAGTTTCATAGAATTATCCATTAATTCGTTATTATCCATATTAGAAACGGTTTTACCAAGAAGTTTTTCAAGTCCTTCCAAAAAAGTATTTTCTTGCATAATAGATGTATATACTGCAAATACTGAACTAGATTTTAATTTATGCTCGGCAAAGTTATCGATAAACATTTCATCATAAAATATTGAACTTAAATCTTCGATAGACATTTCTTTACCAGAATACTGTTTTAAAACAGGCACTAAAGTAGATACATTTTGATTAAATAACTCATCTTCAGAAAATCTTTTTGAATAATCTAATATTCCTGCTCTTATTTGTTCAATCTCATTAAATGACAATTTCATTTTATCCCCCAAAGATGTGCTTAAATAGGTAAGCTTAGAAGCATTTTTAAAGGTTACTATAGGTTACTACTGAATAATAAATATTAATAACATTATATTATTATCAATCTCCTTCCAATTCTAACTTAAATTCATCCAAAAAATTAAATAGAAAATCTGTTCTTCTTTTAGCTATTTCTCGTGCTGTTTTAGTATGCATTCTATTCCCAACTTTAAGCAATCTCTCGTAAAATAAATCTAAAGCAAAAGAAGTTGTATCAGATTTACGATATTCACAAAATGGATCATCTAAATTATAAAAAGGCCTTTTCATTTGTCCTGCTGAAGAATAAGTTCGCATAATAGAAATAGCGCCTGTTGCTTCAAGTCCATCAGCATCCTGTAATATTTTTGATTCCAAAGAATCAGGAATTATTCCTTTACTAAATGAACACTCTAAAATACATGACTTAATAGGAAGTATTTTATTTTTTGGAAAAGAATCAATAGTATACAATATCTGTTCTGCTTTTTCTGCACTCTCTTCTTGCGATTTATATCTATCAGGATGATCTTTTGGATACACTATTAAATCATGAAATAATGCTGCTGGCGTTAGAATATATAAATCTCCACCTTCAATTTTAGAAATTTTTTCTACGTTTGATAAAACTCGAAATGCATGTGCAAAATCATGAGAAACATCATCTTTAGAAATAATATCTTTAGCAATTTGAATTAAATATGTTCTTAACTCAGTATTCATAAAGGTTAGGAAACTAGATTAATTTAAATAAGTTTCTTAAAGCTCAAATAAATAGATAATAAGCCCAATAAGAATAACAATAACAATAAATGCAACACAGTATAGAACATATAAGAGACATTAGGAAATATTAAGAATATATTCTTTCAAACTTTAAAGTATAATCAGAAGAAAAATTCTTTAGTTTCATAAAATCTAACAATTTAGAAAATGACCCTAAAGTATTATTCGGAATAGATTCCATAATTATATTATTTTCAGGATTATGACTCCAAAAACTCTTTAATGCAGTATCAACTGGAAAAAGTTTATATCCATCTTTTGCTGGAACAAACACGTCTGTCCATACATGGCCTTCTTCATCAAGTATTTTTCCATCAACCCCTTTAGTAGGATAGCTTTTAGCATTACATAATGCACTAAAAAAAGTTTTAGATTCTTTACAATTACCAGAAAAATATCCTTGAGTCGCATATTCATTAAACAATACAGATATTGGCTTTCCAATAGTATTTAACTCAGGCAACTGATGTTTACGAACAAAACCATAAAAAGTATATAATATTTTAATAGTACTTTTTTCTGTTCCTACAAGTTTATTTGCTAAATCACAAATTTCCTTGGGTGCTTTTTCCAAGAAATATTCTTGTATTGCAGGAGAAATATTATTTAAATGATTTATTGATAGAACATTATCTAAAGTATTAACATATTTTGTTTCAAAAATATATTTTCCTTTTTCTTTTAAAACTAAATTTTCTTCACAGAATATTGCAGGATACAAGCGCGTTAATATATGATCTAATTTGGTGCTAGTTAAAATTAAATTTCTCTCTGTTTTTAATGTGGCCCTAATATTGCCTTGCATAGGAATAAAAAGCGTATCCTTTGGAAATACAAGTACTTCGTCGTTATAATTACAAAAAGTTTTAGAGTTAGATACGGCGTTAGATATAATATAATCTGCTGACATAATATATAGATAAAATAACATATTTATAAATATTACTATAATTAACTACTATAAAGTAATACTTAAATTCCTTTTATTAAAAACACATTAAATAATAGCATAAAGAATAATTTAATATTCGCACTACCCACACAAGTCATCCTCACGTAGCCTATTTAAAGCAATCAGTAAACATTTTATATATGAGCGCAGATTCTATTCTAGTTAATGTTAGTGAGGAATATATGAGAAAAGATACTACAACTAATCATATTGAGTATTTAAAAGATTTCACACCTCGATTATATCAAGAAAATATATTCAATACTTGCACTAAATATAATACTTTAGTTGTGCTTCCAACTGGCGTTGGTAAAACAGCAATTTTTCTTATGATGGCAGCATTTAGACTTAACATGTATCCTAATAGTAAAATTCTTCTTTTGGGTCCTACAAGACCATTAATTGATCAATACTCGCAAGTATTTGAAAAATATTTTAATATTGATAAATCTAAAATTGCAATATTTACAGGTTTTGTTAGTCCTGAAAAACGCGCTGAAATATGGAAAAATGCTCAAATAATATTTTCTACACCACAAGGTCTTGAGAATGATATCTTATCAAATAAAATCGACATAAGCAATATTTCATTATTAGGCTTTGACGAATCTCACAGAGCAACTGGTGAATACTCATATAATTTTATTGCAAAGCAATACATGAAAAAAGCTCTTCATCCAAGAATCCTGGCCCTTACAGCAAGTCCTGGAACTGATCAAGAAACAATTAATGGAGTATGTCAAAATCTATTTATTGAAAAAATAGAAGTTAGAAGTACTAAAGACGAAGATGTTGCATCCTATGTTAAAGAGATAGATATAAAAAGAGTTTTTGTGGAATTACCTGATGAATTTTTGAATATTAAAAAACATTTAGATCTATGTTATAAATCTAAGATGAATGAATTAAAAAATCTTGGATTAGTCACAGATAATATTAGTTATTCTAAAAAAAATATTTTAGGAATGCAAGCATCCATTCATGGAAAAATTTCTAGTGGAGAAAAAGATTTCGAATTAATGAAAGCTGCAAGTATGCTAGCTGAAGCAATTAAAGTTCATCATGCAATTGAACTAGTAGAGACTCAAGGAATTGAACCATTAAAGATGTATATGGATAAATTACAGCTAGAAGCAAAAGCTGGAAAAACTAAAGCCACAGTTAATCTTGTTCGAGACATCAATTTTAGAAATGCGTATATTTTAACTGAAAAAGTTTTTGGCAAATTCGAACATCCTAAATTTATTGAATTAAAAAAAATAATTACTGAAGAACTAGATTCAAAAATGCCTGAAAATTTAAAAAAGAAAATAATTATATTTTCGCAATATCGTGATAGCGGCAGTAAGATTACTAAAGAATTAATGAGTTTAGGATTTAAAACAAAACTATTTGTTGGTCAAGCAAAAAAGAAAGACACAGGTTTAAGTCAGAAAAAACAAAAGGAAATGATTGAACAATTCTCTAATAGCGATTTTAACATTCTAGTTTCAAGTAGTGTCGGTGAAGAAGGCCTTGATATTCCTCAAGTAGATTTAGTTATATTTTATGAACCGGTTCCTAGTGCCATTAGAAAAATTCAACGTTCTGGAAGAACAGGAAGACTTGAGGATGGAAGAATTATAATGCTTATAACTAAAGACACTATTGATGAAGTATATTATCATGTTGCACGAAATAAAGAAAAAATGATGTATAAAAACATTAATACAATCACAAATAATTACAACAATGGCACAACTAACCTCATTAAAAATGTTGAAAATAAAACTAAAACATTAATGGATTATCATGAAAAATCGCAAGATGCCAACTCTAAGACAAATACAGACATGACATTAGCAAAAGTTAAAATATTTGCAGATTATCGTGAAAAAGGAAGTAATGTATTAAAAGAACTACTAGATAAAGTAGAATTAAATTTAGAAAAATTAGCAATTGGAGATTTCTTACTCAGCACAAGAGTTGCTGTAGAATATAAAACAGTACAAGATTTCGTTGATTCAATACTTGATGGTAGATTGCTTTCTCAATTAAAAGAACTAATTAAATATGAAAGACCAATAATTATAATTGAAGGTATAGAAGATATATATTCTGTTCGTAAAATTCATCCTAACAGCATTAGAGGTATGATTGCAACCATAACAGTTTCTTACGGTATTCCATTAATACAGACAAGAAATGCTAAAGATACTGCTGAATACTTAATTAGTATTGCAAAACGTGAACAGATAAATGAGAAGAATGAAATACAGCACCATTATAAAAAACCCGAAAGCATTAAAGAACAACAAGAATACTTCATTTCAGCATTACCAAACATCGGCATGGGTGGAGCTAGACCATTACTCAATCATTTTAAGAGTGTAAAAAACATCGTTAATGCAACAGAAAAAGAATTGCAAGATGTTGATTTAATTGGTCCAAAGAAATCAAAAACATTAAAAGAATTGTTTGATAAAGAATGGGATGAATAATAACTAAATGCTTACTCCTTTATAGTGATGAACATAACATAACTTTTATAAATCACTAACCTATTCTATTTTTATGAGTATTGAAGATATAACTCGAGAATTAAAAATTAAACCATACAAAAAATATGGTGACGAAATAACATATATATTCGCAGATATGTTAAAAAATACTGATACATGGAATGACGTTAAAATAGAAGAAGATGAACGACTTCTTGATTTTTTAAATGCATTCAATGATATAAAAATTGTAAACAATCTACCTGTATACGATCCTTCTAAACATATGCAAAAAGAATTCACAGGTTTTGTAAAAAATGAAAATCGACAAGAATTAAGTTTAAGCGAAGATCAAGAATTCTTTAAATATGCCAATTATGCCTATATCCTAAATGGCACTACAAGATATATTCAGCACCATAAAATTACTGCATTTTTTAAAGAAAATTTTGTTTTCAAAATTAGTTCTAATCTTCCTGAATTCTTATCAAGACCTCCTGAACACTGGGCGGAAAATCCTGAAGAAATAGATTGGCATACTAGATATGCGCCACACGTAAGCTATAAAAGTAGACAAGCAGTATTCCATAATGACAATAATACTAGAATTTATGTTCAATTAAGTGATGAATTTAACGGTTTACCACCATTACTAAACATTACGGTTAACTCAACAAAAAAAGCATTATTCCATGACGGAACCGTAGGCAATAATACCATACAATTATGGATAAATCCTGAAAATACCTCAAGTCTAATTTATGAAGATTATTCTAAAGCATTAACAGAAATGCAAAAAGATCCTTATCTTTTCAATAATGCTAAAGAATTCCTAAAAACATTCGGAGAATTCTACATTGATACTCGTTCAGATATAACGCATCCTATTGGACAAATATATTTTCCAAATAACATGCTTAAACCAAAAAATATAGATTATAGAAATATAGATAGCAATAGAATAAAATTATCTGAAATTATAGATATAATACCTCATTACATAGAAAGAAAATAAGATGAACGAAGAAAGTAAGATAGACAAAAAAAGACGAAAATTCTTAGAATACAGCGTATTAGCTGCAATATGCACAACAAAAATAATACTAAAACGTGAATCGGATGCTAATTTAAAGAAAACTGATGACGAGATTAATCCTGCGCCAGTAAACATGCAATTAGATCAAAAAACTATGTCAGAAATATGGGGTCAATCCAACTATACTCCACACATTTTTGAAACTAATATAAATGAAATTCAACATAAAAGTTTAGGCGTTAGTCACACAAGAAAATTTGCGCAAATATATTATGATACACTAGAAGAATTAGTTAAAAACTCTAAATACGTTATCTCTGAAGGTGGACCAGAACATTTAGAAAAAGAATATGTATTCAATGATGCCAAAGCATATTTTGGAACTATAATCAAATTATGTCAACGATATCATAAACCACTAATATTTACGGATCCCTTAACAACAACTATAGAAAAATCTGAATTAGCATTATTTATGGTCGCTATGGCTGGAATAACACTAAATAATAAACAAACAGCCTCAAGAAGAACAATAATAAAAAATGTAGTAAAGGCAGGACTAGCATATTTAAGTATAGGCTCAAGTATAGAAAATTATATTAAAACACCCTTAGATTATGAAACATATTTTAATAGTATTGGAGCGCAAAAAGCCAGATATTTTAGTGCGATAGATCAAAGAAATGTAGAACTAACTAGAAGAATAACTGCATTATCAAAAGTATTACCACAAAAATATACTAATGGAAATTATGTTCTATTTACCTACGGCAAATTACACACAGCAGGCATAGAATATTATCTAAAACATCCAAATATATTACAAGCAAAACATCTTCTTTATGCATCAAATTATAATCTAATAGATAATGACGATGTTAAAGAATATTCTTGGAACAATAACAGCTGGAATATGAAACCAATACAATTAACACTTAATCAATAATATTTATAAAATAAAGATCAGGTGATTTAATATGCCTAATAAAAAAGAAAAAGCATTAAGAGACATAGTAAACACAGAAATAAATAAGATACAAAAAAAGGCAGAAGAAAGAATTAAATTAGTAGAATATTCTAAAATAATTTTTGATATAAATTATAAACAAATAAAAGAAGCAAATCCTAAATATGGAAATGATGACGTAGAATTATTCTTAATAACAAAAGAAAAAGTTGAAAAATTAATAACCCTAACTAACTCTAACTACTTTATACATTTAAATAAGAATGAAGATCAAAAAGAATTAGAAACAATTGCGGAATGGACTACTGTTGTAGGTGCTGATGAACCAAGTCTTGGATATCATAGAAGATTAAATGAATTAGGGAGAGGACTAATGATTGGATGGCAAGAATATAAACGCACATTTAACTAAAAATAAGTTATTCTCTCTCATAAACTTCTTTTTGATAATATTCTCTCAATAATAAAATTAACTGTTTTGTTATCGGACCAACTTCTCGATTAATATCTTCATTAATTTGTCTTATAGGCAAAATACTCATACTCGTACTACTGATAAAAAATTCATCATAATCATTTAAATTACTATAAGATATCTCTTCTTCAACTACATTAATATTATTAGCTCTAGCTAACTCTAATACTATTTTACGAATTACACCTTCTAAAACTTTTGATGAGGGCGCCGTATAAAGAATATTATTTTTTACTGCAAAAAAATTAGTACGAGTCCCTTCCGATAAAAAGCCGTTTGAATCAACGAGTAATGCATCATGAGCATTATGCCTTGTAGCTTCCCTATAAGCTAAAAAATTTAGTAATAAATTTTTTGATTTGGATTCAGGAACTAACCTTTCACCAACGTAAGTTATAACTTTGATTCCGGAATTATATTCTTTAGAACTATAAAATGTAAGGCCTACAGGAAACAAAAATAGTAAAGGTTTTTCATCACTCGATGCTGCGCCAATAAGTAACATTCTTATTAAAGAGTCTTTAAGATTATTTTTCTCAATTAGAAGATCAATCCACGAAATAATCTCGTCTTGTGTAAACGGATGAATTAATTCTAAAACACGCGCTGATTCGAGTAATCTTGCAACATGAAACTTAGGGAAAAATGATTTACCTTTCACTATCTTCATAGAATCATACACTGCAAAATCAAAAAATAATGCTTTATTAAATACAGAAATATTAGCAGAATCTTTAGGTACGATCTCGCCATTAATTATTACAAAAGACATTTTTCACCTCTTAAAACAGCAAATAAATATATACTCACTAAATACATAGTAGATATTAAATACGCAGTAAATATTATTTAATATTTCTTCTTTAATATTTCTTTGTATATTTCATTAACATCTTTATATAATTTAGAATCTTCAAGTCGCGTAAATACTTCATCATTGTTTATTAAAAAATCCGCTTGTACAAGACACATTCCTACTTGTTGACCATTTAAGGGTTCATTAAATCCTCTATCTCTTGCATCTGCAATTACAAATTTATCAGTATTTAATAATTCTGCATCACGATTTCTTGCTTGAATTCTATGCCATCTTACTTCAAAAGGTGCATCAACACCAATTAAGGTAAAATTAGAATTCTCTCTTAAATATACTATTTCATCAACATTTCGTATGCCGACAATTATTAATGGAATATCATAAGAATCATATTTTTTTAATGCTCTTACTGCAAGTACTGAACCGCCTTCATTTTTTCGCAATTCATTACCTAAGTCCTGTTGACTGCTACGAGTTATTTCAAGACCACGTAATGTTAATTCATCTCGACAGACTTCTCCAAGACTAATTAAGTGACATCCTTTTGTTTTAAGTATTGCTGCAACTACATCTTTTCCAGAACATATTGTTCCACTAATTCCTATAACTAATTTTTTTTGTTTCATTTTTTATTTTTGGCCGCAAATTTTACATCTTCAGCTTTAATTGTTTTTCGACCAGCATGTATTGATAATTCTGCTGCAGCCTTTGCAAGTTCAAGACCTTTTTCTTCTAAATATAATCTCAATTCTTCCTTTGCAGGCTCGCTTACACGAATATCTGAAGATCCTTTTTTTAAAATCTTTTCCATAGCTGCTAACGGCAATATTTTACTCATGAAATCACCCTCAAATTCCAAAACAAGTTATAATAAGTACTATTATAATATTATAAGCACTATTATATTATTAACAATCTAGAATCGCCTATTTAAAGATTACGGAATATAAAAAAATTTAAATAGAATACTAAGTTAATCTAAATATGTGGTTAGCTAAACTCAAACTTCAACATAAAGATTGTCCTATTGTTAATCGCTGTAATAAATTTAATCTTATTGTTTATTCTTATCCGAGTACGTGGTATCAAGAAAAGAACAAAAAGTATGCCACAACTACTTGCTTTTTTCAAAGTCAAGATAAAATCAAAAAAAATAAATTCTTATTAGATCTAAAGGCAGACCGTCGAATTACAAATATAGAAATCTCAGGAGATATGTTCACATATGAAATAAGACTTCTTGGAAACGGTGAACATGTAATGTTATATCATACTAAGCAAATATTTTTTATTAAACCAGTTATTAATCATCCAGATGGTCATGAATATTGGGAAGTAGCTTCATGGAAAAAAGAAATCTTAAGTAAATTTATAGAAGACCTGTCAGCACATATGAATATTTGTAAAATACTTAAATTAGTAGAACAACCTGTCACAGATATTTATCTTCCAAATGTTATGCCAAAACTTTCAGACCAACAAAAAAAAGCGTTAAAAATAGCTTATGAAAATTCATACTATACATATCCTAGAAAAAATTCTTTAACAACACTTGCTAAAAAGTCAGGATTAAGCGTATCAACATTTCAAGAACATCTCCGTAAAGCAGAACTTAAGCTTTTACCAATTATCATTGAACAACAACTTAAAGAAGAAAATTAGTGCCTAATAATTCCATTCTATAAAAATATGTGCCGTATATGTTCGGTAAAAGCATTATATCTATAGTTCCATTCCTAACTTAATGACCCAAATAGAATTAGATAATTTAGTAGCCAATATAATCTATAATACTGAAATTATAAACGAGGCAAGAAAAACACCTCCAGTACTCACCGAGGCAGAAGCAACAGAAATTGGTAAAATAATAGGAGCAAATAATATAAGTATAGATGTTAATTTAGCGCAAATATTTCTAAAAGAACAGTTTGAAGTATTTTTTGAAGCATATGCCAATAGAAATATAACTGCTGCATTACAAAGTTTGACCGATCTTAAATTTAGTAATCAATTAATTCCGACACTATATTCTAAACCCAATAAGTATTTTATTACACTCGAACAAAAACTACCTATGAAAGATCCGGAATATGAAAATTATGAAGCACCATATTTTTTATCATTTAAAGAATTACGTAAAATAATAAGACATTCAAAAGACAGTATTCCTGTAGGAAATCAAATAACGGTTAATGGAGTAAAACCAAATAAAGACTACTTTAAAACTGGAGAAGAAATGCTTATAAATATAAAACAGGCAGAAGAATCACTAATTAAATATCATTTTACAATACATCAACTAAGTCATAAGAAAAAACACGCCAAAGAAATAAAGATAATAGGAAATGATTTTCGTAAATACGAGAGTTGGACAGGCGATGTTAAAATAATTGATTATAGTAATAATAAGTTAAAATATACATATTCTGATTTAAAGGGAAGAGAAAAAACAGAAACAGCTTCACGAATAAATATTAAAACATACATCGAACCAGGAAGTAGTATGAATTTACTGGTGCCAAATATAGAATTAGATACTCTGGAGTCAATAATTTCTGCAATACAAAAGAATAATCCTGAAAAAGAAATAAACATAACAACAATAAAAAAATCCTATCAAACATATTTAGCGATTACTGATTGGGAAAAAGAGCTTGTATACAATCAGTACCTAAATTGTACACATAATAATGATATGTATATACTTAGATACCACAAAAAAGTTTTCGCTGCAATAGCCAAAAGAATGGATACAACATATATTAGAAAAATAGACTCACTTATTACTAAACACTGGTATTTACAACCACTTATCGGAATAGTAGCATATATAAAAGAAGAATTTCCATATAAAATAAAATTTAAAATAGATTTCTCAGTTAAGAGAAAATAACCTATTACCATTAATTCTTAAGATTTATTAAATTACAAGATAAATCAAAATTAATCTTTAATAGTGACCACATATAATCATAAGAATTGTCTGTAATAATTTTCACATTATTATCATGATCTGTTGTTCTAATGGAATTTTTAGTGACTGTTCCATATTCGTGTGATAATGCACTATATACTGTTCCTTCTACCAATTGTTTTGTTTTATTTAAAAATCTAAAATCTGTAACTATATTTCTTCCATAATCTACTAATAATATCTGACCATATATTTCATCAACAACCTTATTAGAGTAATAATTCTCTTGTGTTTTATACTTAGTCAAATTAAGGTCAAAATTTTTATAATGTTCAGGTTTATTTTTCAGAAGATAATCATAATCTTTTATATCATCTAACTTAAACAACCCTACATGTTTGTTTTGTTGAGCGTTTACGCTAAAAGTATCAGTCAATAATAGTGCACCAATTGATGCAACAGCACTTTTCTTCAAAAAATCTCGTCTAGTTGTCATAGTAATTACCTATTAAATTTTAATCGAATATAGTTTAATTAAGTATAATTATGAATAATATTATTTATCATGCTTATAAAAAGTATTATTAAAAATGAAGTCATAAGCAGTATGAAATTGTGATTTCGTTTTATTCCATTCTTCAATATAACAATTTACGCTAGTCTCCGTATTAATATTATGATTAATAGTAGTTATATTATCTTTAGTTGTTTTTTCAGACATATGTGAATTAGCAGAATATCTTGTACCTTCTACTAACTGGTTTGAATCTATTAAAAACCTAAAATCTTTAACACTATGGTTTTCATAATCTACAACTAATATCTGACCTAATTGTTCATTTGCAGATATATTAGAATAATAACTTCTGCCATTAACAGAACTAACAACATTAAGCTTTAGGCTATTATAATGTTCAGGTTTATTTTTCAGAAGATAATCGTAATCTTTTATATCATCTAACTTAAACAACCCCACATGTTTGTTTTGTTGAGCGTACACACTAAAAGTATCAGGCAACAATAATGCACCTACTGATGCAATAGTGCTTTTCTTCAAAAAATCTCGTCTAGTTGTCATAGTAATTATCTATTAAATTTTAATTGAATATATTTTAATTAAGTATAAATTATGAATAATAATATTATTTATATAGTTTTCGTTTTTGTAATCACTCTTTAGTGATACTCTTGATTTAATAAATAATTAAATGGTATTAAACAAAGTCAAGTAATGACACTGAATACATAATCATAAAACATATAAACATTAAAATTACTAAATACTATTAAATTAATAAGGAATTATAAGGCAGTAATAAATTAAAAGGTGATTTATATGGTACGTAAAGCAGTTTTCGCAGGACAATTCTATGAACATAATGAACAAGATTTAGATAAACAAATTACTGAATGTTTTGAAGGAAAAAATGGTCCAGGAGCTTTGCCATTAAATAAACGAGCAGGAATTATTCAAGCAATAATTGCACCACATGCAGGTTATACTTATTCAGGAGCTTGCGCAGCTTGGGCATATAAAGAAATTGCTGAATCAGAATTTGCCGATGTATATATTATTCTTGGTCCTAATCATGCTGGAAATGGTAACGCATTAAGTATGCAAGGTTACGAAACACCATTTGGCCTAGCAAGAGTTGATCAAGAATTTGCAAATGCATTACTTGAAAAAAATTCTGAATTAAAAGTTGATGAAACAGCACATGAAGCAGAACACAGCATAGAAGTTCAAATTCCATTTTTACAATTTGCAACTAAAGATAAGATGCATGAATTAAAAATAGTTCCAATAATATTAAGTAATATCGACTATAATAAATTAGGTCTTGATATTAAAGAAACAATAATTGAAAGTGGGAAAAAAGTTGTTATAATAGTAAGTAGCGATTTTACTCACTACGGAAGAAACTATCATTACATTCCTTTCAGTACTGATGTTAAGAAAAATATTTATAATAGAGATAAGCAAGGAATAGAGTTAATAGAAAAACTTAATGCGGATGCATTTATGGGCTACATTGATGAAACAATGGGAACAATATGTGGAGCATTTCCAATAGCAACATTATTAAAAAGTATTAAAAGTGATAAAATAGAATTATTACAATACTACACTAGCGCAGATCTAGAAGAAGAACAATCATACAAGAATTCAGTAAGTTATGCGGCAATGGTGTTTAGATAAAGTGCATTAGAGTTAAGTATCAGTAAGATATATAAAATCAACAAGTATTCTAATGATTAAGAGTATGATTAATCATGAGTAGAGATAAGAAGGAAGCAAATTCAGAAATAGCAGCAAATACTAATATTGATAAGACTACTGGTTTGACTAAAGAACAAGTTGAAAAAACTAAAAAATATTCTGTCAGAGATGGTTCAGCTTACAACGTCATGTTTGGATTTGGAGAACAATACGTAACGCCTTATGCGTTAAAACTTGGCGCAACAAATTCTGAAATTGGAATACTTGCAAGCGTTCCATCATTTATTGGTTCATTATTTCAAATTGTTGGAGCAAAATTAACTGATAAGTATAAAAATAGAAAAAAAGTTGTTACATGGTTTGTATTTTTTCAAGCATTAATGATTTTACCATTATTTATTATTCCATATTTTACTAAAAGCATCATGCTATTAACATTAATATTTTCATTATATCTAATATTTAGTAATGCTGGAGCTCCTGGATGGAATTCTTGGATTGGTTCAGTTATTCCTGAAAGCGAACGTGCAGAATATTTTAGTAAAAGAAATAGGGTTACAATATTTGCGTTGCTAGTTTCTGTTCTTTGTGCAGGATTAATATTAAATTATTTTACTAATGTAAACATTTGGATTGGCTTTGCAATATTATTTGGAATTTCATTTCTTGGAAGAATAGTTTCTTGGTATTACTTAACAAAACAATATGAACCAGAATATGTTATTAATGATAATGCTCAATTTTCTTTTAAAGATTTTTTAAAAAGAATGCCTGAAACAAATTTCGGTAACTTTGTTATGTTTAGATCATTAATGGCTCTTGCCGTAATGATTGCTTCACCATTCTTTGCAGTATATATGTTAAATGAATTAAATTTTTCTTATATTCGATTTACAATAATAATTATTGTTCCTATGATTGTTAAAGTTTTAACTATGACTTATTGGGGTAAGTATAGTAATAAATTTGGTACAAGAAATATTATGATTGTGTCAGCATTCTTAATTGCATTATTTCCATTAATTTGGTTTTTAGGCGGCTACGTATTATATAAATATTTTAATATATTCTATATTATTATATGCGCAGAAATTCTCGGAGGATTTGCCTGGGCAGGATTTGAACTAACAACATTTAATTATGTTTTAGAAACAGTTAGTCCCCAAAAAAGAGCTCAAGCAACAGCATACTTTAATGTAGTATTTGGAACATCAGTATTAATAGGAGGATTATTTGGAAGTTGGTTAATTAGCGTTCTTCCAACAAACTTTTACGGCATGTCAACCTTATTAATGGTTATATTAATATCCGTAATTGCAAGATTTATCGTACCATTATTATTTATTTCTAAATTAAAAGAAGTTAAAATTAAAAAGAACATTGATGAAAGAAAATTATTTATGGATTTAGTTATAAGTAAACCATTACATTCAGCAATGCATCAAACATCTCAAATAATGTTTTTAACAGAAAAAAGTATAACTAAAGTTAGCAGCGTAACACGCAAAGGATTAACTATTGTTAAAAAACCAATTAATCCAGTAATATCCGGAGTTGTTAATGGAATTGATAAAGGCTTAACAAAAGTTGAACCAATACGAAAAGCATTAGAGCCAAAAAAGATACGTCATAATAAAAAACAAAGATATGATGACTTAGTGAGTTATGATTATACTAATCATATTAAAAGTCATCCTAAAATGGCGAAGAAACTAGATAGAAAAAGCAGAATAATAGTTGTTAAGAAAAAATAGAAAATACCCCATTAAAACTTATTCAATAATAAACATAAGGCAATAAATCACTTCTTACCCTTTTTCTTAGGTTTTACTTTAGAAACAGAAGGTAATTTTTTCTTTGAATGTACAGCAGATTCTTTTGATGATTTCTTTTCTTCAACTACCACTTGTTTCTTTTCAACTTTAACATCGCTTATAATAGCCTTTGTATGCATTACATTAAATAATTCTGTAATGTTAATTTCAAGAACTGCAACAGGCATATCAATTGCCCAATTCATTAATACTTGAGGATGAATCTCGCCAATGTAAGCAATTTTTGCATTGTTTACAACAACTCTTCCTGTTCTTCCTTTAATAAATGAGCCATGATCACTATCAGTAATATCATATTTAATATTTAATGCTTCACAAATTACATCTAATATTTGTTTAATCTTAGTAAAATTAGCATCATTACCACATAATGCAATTCCAAGTCTTTCAGTTTCATGAACACCAGTTTCAAAAGCAGAATCGAGTTTAAACACTGTTCCAATTTCGAAAATATTTTGAGGATAATCGTAGTGTTTATTGTACTTTAATGTTTCCATTAAACTTGGAGTCATCCATGCACGTAAAATATTATAATCTTGCGTCACACTATTTTCTAGTTCAACACATTCAATTGGATAATTCATTAATTTTGATTGAACATCTTTATTTGTTAGATGATAATTTTTAACTTCAATAAAGCCGAGTCCAATTAATACAGATCTTAAACTATTATTAAATATTTCAACTGGTCTTTCACGTGCTGTTGTTGAAAATTCTGATAATTTACCATTAAAATTTTCGTAACCATATGCAATTGCAACATCTTCAACTAAATCAATTGGATGTAATATGTCAGAACGATAATTTGGAACTAATGCTTTTTTATTTTTATAATCGTGACCCATTTTTGCAAGATATTTTTTCACATCTGACTCAGATAAATTAAAACCTAAACGCTTATTTACATACTCAACATCTAATTTTATTTCGCGTCCAGATAGATTAGGCGTTAAATATTTTTTATCAGGATACTGTAATTCTACACTAAAAATTTGGCCACCCATATCAGCCATTGCAGTTACAACCATATTAAGACATGTATGTAAATAATCAAATTCGAATCCAGAACACTCAATAAATACATCTTTAGTTGTAAGAGTAATTTTACCAATATTATTACTATTAATTATTGGCGGCATACTCATAATATTTTGTTTAGAATCAATAAATATTGGATACTTTGATTTTCCTTCAAGTAAGTGCCCATATTCTCTTCCAGTTGGATGAATTGCAAGTATCTGCGAACCAGATAAATCCTTATTCATATCAAGTGGTTTAAATCTTATTTCTTCAGGAAATAATGCCTTATAATAAATAGGTGGTTTAATATGTTCAAGTGGATAAATACCAATAGCAGTTTTTCTTCTATTTCGACCATAAGTAATATGTAATTTTTCTTGTATTTGAATTAACTCTTTAATTTTTTCATCAGTTAATTTTAATCCTTTAACAATTGCGCAAGCAGTATACGGCCTTACATCTTTAACAGATTTATCAACAATTACTTTAACACCACTTTTTTTAACATCATATTTTTTAAATCCTGATTTTATACCCATAAATGAACTTAGAGCTCTTGCCATTCCTTGTTCGGATAATAAATCAGGTCTATTAGGAAATATTTCAACTTCAATTTCTTGCTCATTAATGCCTTCAAACCCGGTTCCAAGAAATGATATTCTATCACCTAATTGTTCATCAGATATTTTTCTTCCAAGTAATTCTAAAATTGTTTTCTTATTATATTTTAATGTAGGCATTTTTCACCATAGTTAATTAAAACTGAATTATTTATTTACAAATCCTTTATTTTATGACTTATAACTTTTAATTTCGAATCCGAATCATATATACAAACTATTCCAACAATAAATAACATTACTGAAACAAGTAATAATTGTAAATGATAACTATATATATTTATTATATATAATATTAAGCCTATAAGCGTTATTAACATAAATCCGAACATTAATAACAATCTTTTATTATATGCAAGTTCCAAACGTTTTAGTTCGAAAACTTTTTTATCATCCATTCTTAAACTCCCAGCACCTCTTTATTAAAAATACTAAATAAATATAATATCAATCAACATCCAAAAAAACTCATTTCAATTGTCAATCAAACATCAATTATTGTGGCTGTAATAACCATTTTTTAATTGATCTTAATTGTTTCATATCGTTTCTTGTGAAATCTCTTAAATCTTTAATATCGTAATATTGAGTTGTAATTCTTCCAAATCCAAATCCCCAAGCTAAAACAGGACACTCAAATCCCATTAAAGTTTTTGTAACTTCTGGTCTAAACATTCCAGCGCCACCAAGTTCAACCCATTCATTTCTTTCTTTATTAAATACTTCAACTTCAATACTAGGTTCAGTATAAGGGAAATGTCCAGGTCTAATTTTTATCTTGTCATAACCCATTGCTTTGAAAAATACTTTAATATAACCAATTAAATCTTCAAATGTGGCATTAGGATCAACTACTATTCCATCTGTTTGATAAAATTCAAATGAATGTTTCCAATCTACCGCTTCATTTCTAAATACTTTACCTATGTTGAAAAATTTAATTGGAAGATCTTCTTTTTTTAATTTAGATATTGTCTGTGCAGATAATACAGTTGTATGAGTTCTTAGCATTAATTGTTTAGCTTTTTCTTCATCCCAAGTTCCACCCCAGCCGCAGCTTCCCGTATCTGCCCCATTTTCATGAACAGCTTTTATTCTCTTTTTTAATTCTTCAGGAATTTTTGCTTTTGAAGGCTTCTTTAAATAGAATGTATCTTGCATTTCTCTTGCCGGATGATCTTGTGGTACAAATAATGAATCTAAATCCCAGAACGCACTTTGAATCATTGTGCCAGACATTTCTTGAAATCCCTTATTTAACCATATTGATCGGGCATAATCCATAGCTTCATTTTCAAAATGTTTTTTTCCATAAACAATTTTTGGAACTTGAGATTTAATATCATACGATCTAAATTCTTTATTATTCCAAGATTTATTTCTAATTATTTCTTGTGTTAACACATCAATTACATCTTTATTTATAGAATCAAAATTTTGTAATAATTCACTTCCTAGAGCTGAAATAGTAACTGTTTTTACTTTATCAACATCAACTTTTAAGATACTCTTACGTTTAACAAGTTCATTAAATGCATAGACTTCTTCAGATGACAATGCCTTTGGATCAAGTGGGAATGATTTTTTTAAGAAAATTTCTTCAAGTGTTTCTTTTTTTAATATATTTCGACCAAGAATCAGTCATAGAAACTAATACATCATTTCCTTTCTTTGCAATATTTATTGCTCCTTTCTTTTTTAATAATCCTAAAGAAACAGATACTTCTTCTTTTGATAATTTTGATGCTTTTTCAATATCTTTAATTGACATTTCATGATTTAAAGCGGTTAAAAATAATCTTTCTGGTAATCCTTGTTTAACATACAATTTACCATTTGTATCTAGAAATATTAATTGTTTAGAATCTTCTTTTAAATCTATTAGATTCTTATTTTTAAGCCATTGTAAGGCTCTACTTACTTCTACGTCTTTTAATTTAGAATTCTTCTCTAAATCACTAATTGTACTAAATTTAGGAATAAGTGGCAATAATTTTCTCTCTAAAGGATGCAAACTATCCACTAGCTTTTTCAAATCCAATGTTATAACCCCCTAAAATTCTATCTTTAGATATAACAAATATATAAACCTATCTATTGTATTTATAAATAAACTGAGTAGAATCGACACTAAATATAACTATTGTAGGAGGACAAAAATAAGCAAATAGTATACTATATACACACAAAATAAGTCATAACTAGAACAAGTAAATTATTTCACTAACAATAAAACACAAAATATTAAATCATAAAAATACACTATTAATAAAATATTAAAAATAATAATTATATTTAATAAATATCAATTAAAATTAAAAGCACATCTAAATACTCACTCTACATAATTCACCCCTCTCATCCAATAACAATAATATAACCATTCTGTAAGGGTTAAAAACCAAAACATATATAAAGTAGTATACTTATTTCATTTCTATAGAATAGCAATTTTTAAGAAAAAGGGTGAAAAATTGACTAAGTATTAGTCGAGAGGTTAAAATGATTGTTAAAGAAGAATTTTTAAGCAAGTTAAGAAGATATTTTGGTTTAAATCTTTACGAAGTAAAAATTTGGACTGCACTGTTAAGTAGAGGAGTTTCTACAGCAGGAGAATTATCCGACATTGCAAATGTTCCAAGAAGTAGAAGTTACGATATTTTAGAATCTCTTGAGAAAAAAGGATTCGTTGTAATGAAAATTGGAAAACCTATAAAGTACATAGCTGTTTCTCCAAAAGAAATTGTTGAAAGAGTAAAGAAGAATGTAAGAATAGACTCTGATGAAAAAATAAAACGACTTGAAGACTTAAAAGGAACTGACGTTGTAGATGAATTAAATAATTTACACACACAAGGTGTTGAAATTATAGAACCATCTGATTTAAGCGGAAGTTTAAAAGGAAGACACAACTTATACAATCATCTAGAATTAACTATTAAAAATGCAGAAGAAAGCGTTACTATAATGACTACAAATGAAGGTTTAATGAGAAAAATAGAAGGATTAAAACCAGTATTTGAACAATTAAAGAAACGTGGCGTTAAAATAAAAATTGCTGCACCATTAAATAAAGATTCAATCCCTGCAGTTAAAGATTTAGGCAACGTTGCTGAAATAAGACACACAGATGCAAAAGCAAGATTTACAATTGTAGATAGAAAAGAATTATTATTTATGATTGCAGATGATAAAGAAGTTCATCCAACTTACGATGTAGGAATTTGGGTAAATACTCCTTTCTTTGCTAATGCTCTTGAAGAATTATTCGAACTAGCATGGAAAGAAATGAAACCTGCAAAGAATGTACTTAAATTATAAGTACTTATTTTTTTATTTATTTTTACTTCTTAAAATATAATTAATAATTGAAAAAAATATTTTCTCTTCCAAAATTCACACAATATTAATTAAAATTCAAACTCTTGTCCAGGTAACACGAAACCTGCAAAGCCATCTGCTTTAGGATTTTTTGTCTCCCAATTTCCACTAAGATGTACTAAATAAGTTTTAGCTCTGTGTTCATCAGACATTTCTCTAAGTAATTTATCATAAGATATATGTACATCTCCTGGACCAGAATAAAAACATTGACAATCTTGAAATAATATTTTTTTATTTTCAGGAGGTAATTCAATAGTATCGCCAGAATAATAAATCCCATTTGCAAAATCTATTGCATAAGACTCCATTCCTTGAACATGCATTGTCGGTACAAATTTAATTTCAGGAATACCTGGAATATTAATTTTAGAACTTACAACCGAATTAAAATAAGTGTCGAGTGACGCATCTAATGCTAAACCATTAAAATTTTGTATTTTTTGCATCGAACCTTTTAAACAGTTATTCCAAAGCATTTGTTTAAATCCTTCTGAACCAAGATATAAGTTAGGATTTTGTTCTTCCCTTTTTTTTAATCCAAAATAATTCATAAAACCCAATCCTTCAAGTCCGCCAACATGATCGCTATGAGAATGAGTTATTAAAATATCAGTTATACTAGCTAATTCTCCTCGTTTAAGTAATTCAGACGTTACAGTATAACCACAATCTACAAGAAGATTTCTATTTTGATCTCCTTTAACAAGAAAACTAGTATTTCCTAGTTTAAAATTGAGTCCCGACCCTGTACCTAACCAAATTAGTTTCATAATACTATCACTACTCAAGAGTAATGGCAGTATATATAAAAAATGTTAAGATTCATTTTTCATCTTTTAACGTAATATTTATATAATATTGCGACTTTAGATATAATTAATGAAATATATATCTAATTCAAACGTAAAAAACAATATAAATCTAGATTTAAAAGATAAAAAAATATTAGGATATTTATCAGAAGATGCCAAAATATCAAGAAATATTCTTGCAAAAAAAGTAGGTCTTTCTAAAGATTCAGTCAAATATAGAATAGAACGATTAATAAGTAAAGGCATAATTCAAGGGTATAGAACAATAATAGATATGAGTAAAATAGGATTTGAAAATTATCATATTTTTCTAAAATTAAATCCCTTGACTACAAGTATAGAATCCGAAATAGTAAAAAAACTTCAAAAATGCGAATTTATAAGAGCAATAATAAAATATAATGGACGCTATGATTACGAATTAGCAATACTAGTACAAGGACCATTAGAATTTGAAAAAATATTTGAAAAAATATTTAATGAATGTGATAATCAAATAAAAGACTATGAAATAGTACAATTGACAGAATATTATATAGTTAATACATTTCCAAAGAATTTTATAGAGCTAGATGAACAAACATTTAGTAAAACCAGTAGTCTAATAAAAATAGATGAAAAAGATAGACAAATATTAAGCATAATATCAAACGATGCAATTTTACCTAATTACAAAATAGGGCAACAGATAAACTTATCAGGTGATGCAGTAAGTTATAGAATTAAAAAAATGACTAAAGAAGGAGTAATTCAAAAAGCAATACCAATAATAAATTATTCTGCTCTGGATTATGGAATATTTGCAATCCTTATAAGATTTAACAATGCGATAGATAATAGAAATTTAAAAATTAAAGACTTTTTCAAAACAAACAAAAATATTCTCTGGACTGTTAGATGTTTTGGTAAATATAATATTATTGCATATATTTGTGTAAACAACGTGAAACAATACCATGAAACCATGAATGAACTTAAAAATAACTTTTCTGAAATAATTATGAACATAGAAACATTAATATCTTATGAAGAACATAAATATAGTTACGTACCAAAAGTGATGCTTTAAAATTAAATAAATACTAAAACATCAAATCCAAAGAAACTAAAATATGTTTTTTTAAGTAGATTCTTTCTTAATAACATACAACAATTCGCTTCCTAAAGTGTATTTTTCATAAGACCAGGCTAATTTATCTAGGAGTTTTTCAAACCATTGTCTTCTATGTTCCTTAATCTCTCTTACTCCGCCAATAGATAAAGTAGGAAATGTTACGGCAAAATATTTTGTTGAAATACTCTTTAATAAACTTTCAGTAATATTCCATTTAATTCTTTCAAGACCATCAAGTGTCTTAAAAATAAAACATATATCAACATTAATCTTAGTTAATTTCGGAAATATCTTTTCATCAGTTAAATCTGCAGGAAATATTATTGCATCAATAGTTGTTGTGTCAAAATAATCTTTTAAAAATTTACAATCTTCACTAGATATATCTGAAGCATAATATTTTTCTATTTTTTCAGCAAATAACACACTACTAACTGGATTCATACCACAGGCTAAATCCATAAAAATATATTTTGCAGAGTTATCTAACTTACCTGATTTATTAAACAACTTAGAATCTTTTTCAAAATCTTCGATTTTACCAAATATGGTAGTATATAATTGATCATAATGATCCATTCTTTCTTTTGTTGATTTATGTAATGAAAATAATTGATTATGTAAATCCATATATTCAAAATTATCTTTAGACTTATCATCTTTTGAAATTGCTTCTAATTCTTCAAGAATTTTCAAACGTTTATTATATCCTTCAAGAATAAATACACCATATACTCTACGTAACTCAGCACGTAACTCTTTTATTAAAAATTTATATTCTCGACTTTTAGTAAATTGTTTATATGTTTTGGCATTATTTAATTTTATGAGAAACTTTTCTTTTGCTTGCTCATGATTTCTATTCTTAAAAAAAACATCTAATTTATTTTTTATAAAATCTTCATCAAGTGTTCTTAATTCTTTTTTATCCTTAATATCTTGTATTAATTCATCTTCGTGTAATAATTTAATTTCATGTTTTGTTTCATTAATTATATCTTCGCTCATTTTAGTGTCCTATAATATTAGTTTAAAGTTCATTAATTATGAATATAATTTCAATTAGTATAATCCTTCCATCTAAATATTGCTGCAATTCCGGTTAGACCATCTAATTTTTTCATTGCATCATCGCTACTTATTAATTTAACTTCAGCATTCATAGCTTCAACAAGAGTCATAATATTCTCTACTACATCATACTTATGCTCCTTTTTCATTTTTTTTATATAATTATCAGAAATTAATAATTTTGCAACATTTCCAGCATTTACTTTTTCAAGAACTTCATCAGTTCCGTATACTGCTTCATCCTTAGTAATTTTTCCAAGTAATTCCTCAACTAATTTTACTTCACGTGTTGCTCTATCTTTATCGAGTACTGTTTTTAATTCAGAATCTTTTTAATATCTCATTAATTGCGCCATCATCAACACTTGAACAAGTTGCCAGCACAATTTTTTTAAGTATAGTATCATCTTTAACTTCTTTGATTAAATATTCTTTCCAAAATGCAGGACTTGCAAGAATTATATTATCAAATAAATATTTATGATTATAAGCCAATATATGAGAATAGATTTCTTGATAAAAGTTTGTTTTCTTCTCCTCCATATCCTTCTTTGAAACATCTCCTTTTAAATCAAGTAAAACTTCATATCCTTGATTTTTGAGTACTGCAAATATTGCTTCCTCACAATCAAACGCAACTATTAAAATATTTACTATTTGAGCATTAATTGCTTCATCAAGCTTTTTTAAAGCATATTTTGACCAAACAGCCTTAGTAAGAGTCACAACTACGCCTGACGTTAAATCGAAAGTATGATAATCCCCTTTCGGAATATCGTCTGGTGCTTCAATTATTTTACCAGATAATCTTAATGAATCTTCATGTTCTAACTTTTCAACTTGTATTTTTAAGAAAACTATACGTTTAATAATTTTAGATTTATCTTCAGAACCGCCTAATTTTAATTTTCTTTCAGTTGTACCACTAATAAAATCTCCTTCTTCAATAATACCTGCAAGATGCCATAAATCCGTAGTATCATCTACTTTAAGCTTTATTTCTCCATGTTTTAAGTCCTTATCTAATATTTTCATTATACTAAGTAAATTTATTGCATTTCACCATAATTACAGCATTTAATTATACTTAACTAAATAAAAGTCAATACAATTATGAATTAATAGCACAATATTTGTAAAATTATCTTAGAATTTAAAGTTATTCTTTATTTGCTTAATTTAATTAAATAAAATACCTTAATATGAACAATTACTTCTCACTTGCACGTAAATCTTCAATTTTATTTGCAAGTATAATTCTTTCAAAAACAATAAAATAAGTGAACTGAACAACAAGTGCTACTATTAAAGGTATTGCAGTATGTGCTGTAAAAAGCAACAAAACTATTGCAAGACCCGTCATTTCATTTTTTTGAGTAGAATATAATGAATAATCAATTGCATCCATTTCTGATACAAACTGACGACTAACATAATATACTATTAAACCTAAAGTAAATATTACGGTAATATTTATCAAAAAGATATGTCTTATATTAATATCGCTGATATTTAGCAGTATTGATCTATTTAAGGATACAACAATAAAAATAATTAACCCTAATAATAAATTAGTAATTATTTTAGTATAATTAAATAGGTAATTGATTACTTTAGTCTCAATATTTCTTGTTAAATAGGCTAAAATTATTGGAATTAAAATCAATATTAAAAGTGAACGTGCGAGTAACATAAATTTTATATTAGTACCAAAAAGAGCATATAATGTTGTTGGAATAATTATCAATGCAAGAAAATAACTTAAAATTAAAGCACTATCAGCAACTTTTATATCACACTTTGCTAAATAACATAATGGAACTATAGCAATAGCAGGAGGAATTATTGCAAGTAAAACATAACCTAAAAAGTAATCTGAAGATAGTGGGAAAAATATTGAAGCAATAAGCAAATAAAATCCCGACAATAAAACATAATTTAATAGAATTGAAATAATAATACTTTTTCTGTCTGAAGAAATATTATTAAAATTAGACTTTTTTTTAAAAAAAGGTCTTATTGATAAAAACATCACAACTCCAAGACTAATTTCAGTAATAGATTTAATAGAATTAACATTTATGATAAAAATTAAAGGTAAAATTATAGCCATAATAAAAATAAGTTCAGTACTTTCAAACAAAGATTTAATGGAAAAATTAAAGACCATTAAATAATTAAGACATAACTAGTATATATTTGTTAGGTATTATAAAATATAGCTACTAAAACAAAAAATCGTAAGCAATAATAAATCAATTTTATTAACTAAAACAATAGTAATATTTATAAAGATGAATATCAAGTTTGATAATATTATCTCGAGTATTACAAAGAGTATTACAAGAGCAGAATTATCTACATAAAAAAAGGCATATTCAAGGTGAACAGCATGACTCAAAGAAGAGGACAAAGTGCAGGTAATGCAGCAGCATTTGTAGCAATATTAACCGTATTAATAATTGTATACATATTATTCTTACCTCCAGATATAAGAACTGAATTATTAGGAGATAAAAATGGAATATTAAATGATTCTAGTACTAGCACAAATACTGAAATACTATTAAAACAAAATATTGGCAAAGTCACCTACATCAATACTGCTGAAAAAACATACGATTTACCAACTGTTCGAATATATTCTCCAACAAGCGGTCAAGTTCTAAAAAGTATTCCGAGTTCTAATATAAGATACGCACTTTTTGATACTGAAAAATCTAAATATACTCTTGAATTAAATATTGATAAAAGATCCACAGAAAATCTTGTTTTAGTATTTAATGTCATGGAACATACAGGACCATTAATTATTGCTCTTAATGGTAATGAAATATTTAATGGCGAAGTAAAAACAACTAATCCTAAACCAATAAAACTTGATTCTGGATCATTACTTGAAAACAATATTATAACATTTAGTGTCCCATCCCCTGGTTTAAAATTTTGGACTGCTAATAAATACACTTTAGAAAATATACAAATTACTGGCGATGTAACTGACTATAGTAATTCTATGGCCATACAAAATTTCGTTATAAGTCAAGTCGAGAAAGAAAATCTTGAAAGTATAAAATTATTTTTTTATCCTGATTGTGATTTATCTGAAGCTGGAAGCTTAAGAATTGATTTAAACGGAAGAGCAATATATAATAGTGTAGCAGATTGTGGAACAAGAACATTTGCAACATTAAATACCAACGATATAATTTCAGGCAGTAATGAATTAAGATTTTATAGTGCTAAAGGATCATACATGTTAGATAATATGTATATCAAAACTACAATGACAAAACCAGCATATAAAACATACTTCTTTGACTTAAAAGATGAATATTTTACATTTAAAACAAAAACTAGTATGTGTGGAGAATATGATGGCACATGTCCTATTGGTTGTGATGAAACAACTGATGCTGATTGCTGCTTTGATAGAAAAGGATATTGGTGCGCTCTACCATTATCAAACGTTAATGATAGATGTAGATTCTATGTAGCAAGCGATGATTGTTCATTATGTAAAACAGGATATTATGATGACAGCGGAGATGCTCCGACTACTTGTGAAAAAAAATGCGGAGATAACAACGATAAAATCTGTGATAGTACTTGCTCGCAACCAAATAAATATTACGATAAAGATTGCTGCTTTGCACAAAGCAAGGATAATTTCTGGTGTAAAGAAACACCAATAACAGGAATTGCAGACAAATGTAAACCAGCAATAAATCCTAGTGAATGTGACTTATGTCCATCAGGATACATCAATAAAGATGGCTCAGAACCTAAATCATGTACTACTACAAACTTTAATATTCAAGATGAAGATTACTTATTTTCAAGCAATTATGAATTGAAAATCGTAGTTAAATTTGTTGATAGTACAACACGTAAACGTGTAGACTTTAATATCAATGGTCATACATTTAGAATTGATACAACAAATGTTGAATATACTAAATTAATCGCAGACTACGCTACAACTGGAACTAACAGCATTGAAATAAAACCAGTAGATAAAGATGTGGATATTTCAGAAGTTAGAGTAGAATTAAGAAGAGTTAAGTAAAATTCTCTAGTAATGAGGTGTAAGCCTAAGGTGAGGCTAAAGTAAATATGGGAACAGATAAAGCCGATAAAGATACTGAGAATTCTAAAGAAACTAATAAAGTAGCTAACGCTGGTAAAAAAACTGCTGATGCAATAAACGCAGCTGGCGACGCTACATTAAGAAGTTTACGTAATGCTGGAAAAGCAATTGGAGGAAGTGGCGATTCATCATCTAGTTCTAAATCAAGTAGCGGATCTAATGGTGCAATCGCAATATTATTTGTAATTTCATTATTTCTTCACATTCTTGATTCTATTACTAAATTTGATAGACCAGGATTTATGTTATTTTATTATATTGGTCTAATAATATTTGCTTTTTTCTTTATTTTTAATATGAAACTTAACCAAGAGGGTGAAAAACAATTATTAGTAGTTATTTTCATATCTTATTTATTGCCTTTTGCAATAAAATATTTACCAGATAACAGATGGATACTTGCAATTTCAGGAATACTATTTTTAATTCCACTATTACCACTATATATTGGACTACAGGCACCTCAAGATTCATTTTTATATAAATTTACAAAATGGTATATTGTCTTTTGGATAATCATACTAGCATTTTATCTTGTAGCAACATTTGCACCGACACAAGTAAGTACAGCACAACTTAAAGGAAATGTATGGACAGGAGCATCATATGTTTTGGGAAATACTGGAAAAACAATAAGTACTGTTACAACATCAGCAAATAATGCTCTAGCACGTGCTATTGCGCAAGCAACTGGAGAACCATATGATGGTCAAGAAGAAAGCAGAGTTGGAATTTATGTTGAAAATGTTAAAGCACTAGAATCAGGATATAATACTAACTCGGATGTTTTTGTTGAAGCTAAAATTAAAGCAATAAATCTAAAAGAACCAGTTAGAGTTACAACAATATGTTATATTCCTGCAGTTCGTCAAGGAATTACAAATCCAGCTATCTTACCTGAAGTTAGTGCAGATTATGAAAATATTATTGATTGTGAACTAGGAAAATTAACTGCAGGAAATCATGAAGTAAAAGTACGTGCAATATTCGAGTTTAAAAGTACATCAGATATTGAATACACTTTTGTTAGCACTAATATTAAAACTGATCAATATACTAAATTAAATATTGATCCTACAACAATTGCAACATATACAGGTGGACCAGTAGCTGTTGGTTTACCATCCATAAAACAACCATTACGAATAGAATTAGATCCTGATAAAACTGATGCAATGACTTATCCATTTGGAGTTAGCTTACAAAATAAATGGCCGCAAGGAAAAATTATGAAAGGATTACAGTATAAATTAAATACTCCAAAAGAAGTAAAATTAGTTGAATGTAGTAGAACACCTACTGAAGTAAAAGAACCTGATGTTGATGGAAGAAACATATACATATTTAATATTGATACTACCAATGCTCAAGATGTATTTGATGCAGTTAGATGTAGAATGCAAATAAGTGACGCGAAAGGATTATTAGGTAATGATCTAAAAAGCGTAAAAACATTTGCTGCAGAAGCAACATACGAGTACTCAGTTGAAAGCTCTGCAAGTATTAATATTATTAAAAGTTAGAATAATTTAACCATTGAAAGGAACAGTTATGAAAATAAGTATTAAAAAAAATAATAGCGTATTAATGAGTATATTTATATTGCTTACAGTAATATTTTTAACAGGATGTCAGGGTAGTGGTACTACGGAAAAATATCGTATTGGAACTGAAGGATTAAACTTAGAATTTGCATCATCTAATGTTAAAAGTGTATACGAAAACGAAAACTTCGGAACATCAATAATTATCAAAAATATTGGTAGTTATGATATTTTAGATCAGAGTAATCCCGCAATATTAAAAGTTAGTTTTGATGATTATAGATTAAAATTTACTAATTCTAAAGAAAATGTTAAAGAACAACAAATGTTAATTAATGGTAAAAGCAAATATTATCCTAAAGGAGATGAAATAAACTCAGAATACTATTTTGAATCATTAAAACTCACTGATTTGAGAGAAAAATCAACTACTGAAATTAATTATAACTTATGTTATCCATATAATACTGAAATAACCACAGTTACATGTATTGATACAAAACTTGCTAATAAAGATCAAACTGCAGCAGCATGTGCAAGTGAAACATATAGCGGATCTCAAGGTCAAGGAGCACCAATTGTTATAACTAAAATCGTACCAGAAATCATGTTGCAAACAGAATATGTACGTCCACAATTTAAAATATATATTGAAAATAAGGGACCTGGATATGTTAATAACGCAAATAGTTGCAATGTTGCAGATATTAATGATAGATCATCTTCAGGAAGAGTTAACGTATACGCTACTCTTTCAGGAACTCCTTTAGAATGTGGTCCTGATAATTCAGCATCACTAAAATTAGTTGATTCTGAATCATTTATTAGATGCTATCTTCCAAATAAAGAAAAAGGATATTCACGATTAGAAAAAAATTATTTAACTCCATTAACAGTTAGTATTGATTATACCTATACTGTAATTACTAAACAAGAAATAGAAATTAAAAGAGATGACACAATAGAACGTGTTGTAACAAAAGACTGTGATTCATATCAAATATTAAATGAAAATAAAACATGTGTTGATAAATGCTTATATTGTACCACTCATCCAAATGAAGATGTATGTAAAGTAAATTTACCTTTTGCAGAATTTGAATTTAAAGAAGGTTTTTCATGTAGTTGTACTCTTGATCAATGTAATAGCAGAAATAAAACAGGAAATTGTATTAAAGGATATTGCCCTGGTAGTTTGTATTGCTGTAATACTCCTGTTGTTTGTGATAAATATCAAATAGAATTTAAGGGAAAATGTATCAATAAATGCGATTACTGCAGAGATAACTGGACTACAAACCCTAATGATCCTATTTGTCTCTCTAAATATGATTTTACTAACGCAAAATGTGATTCAATTACTGCGACAACATGTGATTCATTAGCAAAAAATAATTCCTGCATAAAAGGATTTTGTGGAGGAACAGATTCAAATAAATATTGTGTAAATACCTTTCCACAAGTATAGATTAAAAAAGCAGAATATATTATACTTAAAAAAAACATAATCTTTATATATTATACACACAGGAGTTAATAAAATGGTATTCAAACTAAACAATAAAATATTCTTAATAAGCACCTTAGTAATTGTTTTAATTTTAATTACTGGATGCGGAAGCACTACAAGTAATGTTCAAAAAAAATATTACACAGGATATAACAGTTTAGAAATGAATTTTTTAAGCGATAGTCCACCATCAATATTTTATTATGACAGTGAAGCTCATGATAGAGGGGACTATGCTGCAAATACTATACCAATACTTGTTCAAATACAAAATAAAGGTTCATCTGACAGTTATGGTGCATTATTTATACATGGATTTGATCCAAATATAGTTGCTATTCAAGGATATACTTCAGGATTTCCAGGATATAATGGTCCAATTAGAGGAGCTAGTTCTTTTGGCGGATGGTACGGTAACAATAATAATTATGCAATTAACGCATTAAATGTTCCTATAGGTACAAATAGCTATAGTTTAAATCTTCAAAAAGTCAATGGCCAAACAGGAATATCTTTTTCATCATTTGGATCTCGTTCACAATTATTCGGATCACTCGGATTCTCTAAGACATCACAAGTAGGAACTGGCTATACTGGAATAAATGTTGGTGTAGTACAAAATCGTGTTGGCTCAGTATTAAATCCTATAACTCGAGGAATGTTTAATCAATATGGTTGGAATGGTTGGTTAAAAGAACTTGAATTAGAGGGTAGAAATTCTGAAAATCCTGCAGGCGGAATGGATGTTATAGAATTCCCTGCAACAATATTAACACTTCCTCCATCACTAGAAGAATTTAGACAAAGAGTAATGGTTACATCATGTTTTGATTACGCAACACATTCATCAACAATGGTATGTATTGATCCAGAACCATACTCTAATGTTAAAAAATCTTGTTTAATAAATACTGTAAGCGGAGGCGCAGGTCAAGGAGCTCCTGTTGCGGTTACAAGTATTGAACAAAGACCTGGCAAGGGCAGAACTACATTTATTATAAATATTAGACACAATAAACAAGGAACATACGATGAATTATATGATTACTTTAATTTATACAAATGTGATCCAGCATCTGGCGCAACTGTAAAAACAAATGATAAAAACATTGTATATGTTGGATATGTGTACTTATCTCAATATGATATAACAATGGATTGTATGCCTGATCAAATGATTAGACTTGATGATTCGGGTTCAGGTCAGATAACATGTTCAATAACTTTCCCAGAAGGAATGGCAAGTAGCGCATATCAAGCACCGCTTGAAGTAGAATTATGGTATGGTTATTCGAAAACAATATACAAAGATATGATTATTAGAAGAATATAAATTAGTATAATAATAGTATAAACAAATATAATAATTAAATAAACCTAAAGGTGATAAAATGAATAAAGGCATAGTATTGGTAATGATTTTGGCTATAAGTTTGTTTTTAACTGGTTGCGGTAATACGGGCACAACAACCGGTAAAACATTTATTGGTGGAACAGAAGGATTAAAAACAAGTTTTCTTTCAGGAAATCCTCCAGCTGTAACAACAGACGGCGGAACTACACCATTTAGTATCGGCATAAAAATGGAAAATATGGGAGAAAGTAGTATTAAATCTAGCGACGGATATGTAGAAATTTGGGGAGCAGATGCTTCAACATATAGTTCTAAATATCCTGACTTTAAAAAAACATTTTCACAAGAAGCAACTTTTGGAGAAGAATTAAGTGGTGCTAAAATGAATTATGGTAACCAACTACACGGCGGAACCAGCACTCTTACATTTGATGACTTAAAATATGTTCCTATAATCACTGGTGATAATCGTGAACAATTAATTAGAGCAAATGTTTGTTACAAATACTCAACACAAGCAACAGCACAAATTTGTGTAAAAAATAATATAGAACAAGCACTTAGTGGAAAAGAAATATGTACTGTTGAAGAAGAGAAAAATCCTCAAAATAGCGGCGCACCAATACATATTACATCATTAAAAGAATTCTATGGGGGTAATGGAAAAATAGGAATAACATTAACAATTGCTCATGTAGGAAATGGAGATGCATTTTTCAAAGATGATCAAATAAAATGCGTTGATAGCTTAAGCAACGGCGATAAAGGAAAAGTCAGAATAAAATTCAAAGACATACAATTAGGTGGAAAGAGTATTCCTGTAGTATGCCCTGGCGTTAGCGAAGATGGATATGTTAGATTGTATAGCGAAGGTGCAGGAAAAGAATCAACTAATGTTCAATGTACAATCGATGTTTCTGGCAATAAAAATGTTGTAGAGGTACCAATAGAAGCAGAATTAAGCTACGTATACTTACAACACATAGAAACTGGCTTAACAATACGACATGTAGTTCAATAAATAATTGAACTATAATTTTTTAATTTACTTTTTTATTTTCTTACTTCTCATTCTAAATATTATAAAAATTATTCAAACAAAAATTAACACTATTACAACTAAATACCTAACTTCTTAAAATATGCTGACGTTAAATATTATTAAAATAGACGTAAATTAAAACAAAGAATCCGGCATATCGGATTAATCTCTAATATAATAAATCATAAGTAGGAGTAAATAGAAAATAGTTATTAAAATATTTGATTAAATAAAATCATTCTTACTTAACTTGTTACAAACATTCCGCCCATAAGTGTTGCAAACATCATAGAAGCCACATAATAAATTATTAATGATATAATTATAAATATTGGAATAAGCTTAGTACCATCTTTAACACTGCCTTTTCTAATAACACTAATTATAGCTGCAGAAAAGAACGAAGATATAATTAATACTAACATCGAAAATCTTCTAAAATCGTTAACATTAATGCTGTCATTAGAAAAATTAAAACTAAAAGAACCCATACCAGAGCTGTCTAATTGCAAACTACCAAAAATTTGCTGTATGATAATTAATAATTGAGTACTTAATGCAAATAATAATGGTGCCGCAAGTACTGAAGCTACACCAATAAATATTGCATAAGTTGTAACACTAGCACCGATTTCTTTACGCATTAATTGCGTTTCTTTAATATTACTAGATAATTTATTCAATAATACTGCCATTTCTCCGCCGCTTCTAATACCCTCTACGATTAAATTTATTGTCTCTCGCAACATTCTTGATTCATACTTAGTTCCAAGACGCAATAATGCCGTTTCTAAATCATCTCCAACAATCGTAGATTTAGCAACATTTTCCATTTCTACAGCAAGTATTCCAAATTTTGATCGTATAGCATACCATAATGCTCTATCAACAGTCATTCCTGCACTAATATTAGCAGAAGCTAATTGTAAAAAATCAGGTAATGATTCTTCAATTTGACGTACACGATTATACATTTGTACATCCAAATATAAAAATATTGCAAGTATTGATAAAAAATATATTGCTAAAAATACTAATATCCAAATTACTAGTAAAAACAAGAATAATACATCAAGAGATTTATGATTAACAATTACAAAAGATAAGATAATAAAAGATAATATTGCAGATATTATTGCGACAATTGTTAATATCTTTTTATTAATGTCTCTCGGACTAATCTCAAGACCCATCCTAGTAACAAAATCTGCAAATAATCCTATTAACTTTTTTTTAGGCTTTGAAACTCTATCAAATTTACTGCTATTTTTTTGTAAGGCAACTCTCTTTAAATCTTTTTCAAAAGTGGCTTGATCAAAGTGTGCTTTTAATAAATTATTAAACTTGTCTCTAAAATTATTTAATGAGTTGAATTCTTTAAACTGTACAGAACTATCTTGACTAGATATTAACTCTTCTTTAAAGTTTTTCAAACTTCTCTTTTTGTGTTCTATTGTATCGCTCATTTTTCTATTATTAATATTATTTATACAATCATAATATAACTACATTATAAACATCATTTTATGTACTTATGGATGGTCTTGATGACTTTGCAACTGATAAAAACATAAATTGTACAAATCCAATCATCACTGCAAGTACAACGAGTATAGTCATACTAATCTTTAAACCCATAAATGAAGCAGCAATTACTAGCATAGTTATTCCGAGTGATGGTACAATTATGGAAATAGTCATATAAAACATTGCTAAAGGACTAAGTTTTTTACCATATTCTGAAACAGCAATAGCTTGTTCTCGAACAATTTGTTCAGCCACTGAATTTAATGCTCCTGCAACTTCAGTTCCTGTTTGCAAAGAATTCATTACTTGCCATAATAATCTTCGTAAATTTGGTGAAGGCGAAGTATTTAATGTATCACTTATGGCATCTTCCATTGTGGTCCCAAAATAAACTTTATTCAATATTTCACCAAAATAATATCCTATATATTCATAATTTTTTTCCATATCCTCAAATATTTTATGTATTGGAACACCAGATTCTATTCCAATAATTAAAAATCGTGCAGCAAAAATTATTTCTTCATCTATTTTCTTTTTTATCTTTTCTATTTTTACATCTACATATTTTATAAAATACATAAATAAAAAAGGAAGACTAAATGGAATAATTAATATTGCCAAAAATGACGAAGTAAAAAAAAAGAACATAAAAAATAAACCTATAGAAATCATCACTATTGTTGCAACTGTAGATTTAATATACTCTTCAGGCTCAGCAAGTATACCTGCTTGTCTAAGTTTTAGTCTTAACTCAGGCATACGTTTGGAAAGGTAGGAATATAGCATAATATCACATTTTTGTTAAAACAATAACAACCCATAATAATATATTAAGGTTAAGTACAATATACTCACACATTACAATTAATAGAGTATAATCTTATTATAATTAAAAGTAATACTTATTTAGTTTTTTTACTTAGTTTATTCGATTTAGATGAGTCTAATTTTGCTTTAGTTTTAGAAGACCCTTTTGATTTGTTTTCAGTTGATTTTGTATTGGGCTTTTTAGAGGAACTAGATTTATTCAAATTATCATCTGGAGTAGTAGAATTAACAGCAGCATTAACTGCGCTTTTTGAATCGGAAGCATTAACAGCAGCAGCACTTGAATCTACAGTTGGAATTTTTAATGCAGAATTAGATTCTGGAACTACAGGTAATTCTATTTTTAGTTGTGATGCTAGAGGGAAATCTTTATTTGAATTAACATATTTCATAAGATTTGGCTTTGCAGTATAATATTCTGCAACAATTCTTCCTACACCATCAACATCATCAATATTTTTCGAAACTAAATATTTTAACACCTTCACCTTATCATCTAATTCTTTATTTATTTCAGCCGTAGTCATACCAGTAAACAATGCAATATTATCAAATAATGATTTAGATTTACTTATTTGCACAAGAACATCTTTATTAATATCATACTGCATTATTACATTAGCTTCACCAGTAGATAATATTTCAGCAATTTGGAACGTTCTTCTTTTACCGCTTCTTCTATTTCTAAATTGTACTATTATTAAGGATATTGCTGGCAACATAATTTTTGGAACGTCAAGCGGAGCATTTGTCAATCTCTCAACTGTCTCTTTAGCGCTATTTGCGTGAAATGTTGCATATACTGAGTGTCCAGTGTGTATTGCTTCGAATAATGTTTCTGTTTCTCTCTTTCTTCTAACTTCTCCTACAAGAATTCTATCTGGTCTCATTCTTAAACTATTAACGAGTAAATCTCCCATATTTATTTCTCCTTTTCCTTCAGCATTTGGAAGAGTAGTATTTAATGGAACCCAATGTAAAAACTTTGGAAGAACAATTTCTCTTGTATCTTCAATACTTAAAATTCTTTGATTTGGCGGGAAAAAATTAGCGAAAACATTTAATGCTGAAGTCTTACCTGAAGCTGTTCCTCCTGCAATTAAAGCAGATAATTCAAATTGTATTGCTGTCCATATTAATGCTGCAGCTTCAGCTGAAATTGTTGCTGTTCTAATAAATTTAGTTATAGTCCATGGATCCTTAGAAAACTTTCTAATAGTCATAGTATTACCATTTGTTGAAACAGGACTTAAAGTAGCATTTACTCTATCTCCAGTTCCTAAATTTGCATCTAAAAGAGGAGTTAGAACAGTAATTTGTCTTCCGACTCTTCTTCCAATAATACTTGCATAATGTCTTATTTGCTCTTCACTTTTCAGATATACATTTGTTCTAAGCCAATTGTATTTTTTATGATATACCCATGCTGGCTCAGATGATTGATTTATTACTACTTCTTCAAGTAATTCATCATTCATTAATAATTCTAAATTACCAAGACCTAAACTATGCATTTTCAAATAAGATCTTAAAAATCCTACTGTATCAATATCGCTGTCAGGAAAATATTTACCGATAAGTATATCTATTAATTGATTAAATTTATCTTCCACCATATCTGTTTTTTTAACATTACCTATTTCTTCTGCACCCAAACTTACCCTTCTTATCAATTCTAAACGTACTTTTTCAAGAATCATTTCGGTAGTTTTACTTATTGCGGAAATTTGTAAATTATATATAGGAACAAATTCACCAATCTTTTTAACAACAGTCACAGTTATGGGAATACCTTCTGATTTAAATTCATAAGTATCGAGTAATTTATCCTCATTACTCTCAATATCTTCAGAATCATTAGAAACTTTAGATAACTTTTTTGTATCTACTAAAATATTTTTAGCGGATTTAGCAGACTTATTACTTTTAGAAAGTTTAACTAAATTATCAACAGAATTAGTACTCTCACCAGCAGACTTAGTTGCAGTTAAATCTATAGACTTATCTATAATTTTGGCAGATTTATTTACAGCAGAATCTTTTGATAGATCCTCTTTTTGTATATCCTTAATTATGGATGATTCTTCTAACTCTTTTTTATATTTTTTAGAATTTTCTAAAGTCTTATCAAAAAGAGAATGAATTGCGTTAGAAACAACATTAACGGGATTTTTATCATTAGAAATAATTTCTGTTTTAGAAGAATTTACAGATTTAACATCATCAGCAGGCATATTAAGAACATCTTTTTTAGAAGTAAGAGCAGTAACTGGCTCTTCTTTAGTATTCTTCTCTTTAGTAGCATGCTCTTTAACATGCGCTTTACTAGTTGATGATTTTTTACTCATTATTTTCAATAGTCTGTTTCCCACTTATATCCCCACACCACTCTTAACAGTCTAAATTCTAACAGGTCAATATCCTCTCAATCATCTCAATGTAGCAATAATACCGCATAAACATACAATATATACTTAATATATATTTAATATATACTTAATATATACTTAAATAAATATTACATTACTTAGTTTTTTTAAACATTGAAATTAATTGTGATATCTTTCCTTTAATAGACATCTTTTTATTCTCAAATTCTTTAATTTTTGATTCAATATCTTTTAATTCTGATTTAATATGCACACTTGAAGTTAATAGAGTAAATGAAATAACTTTTGCCTTTAAAGCTTCGAGTTCTTTTGCTAAAGATAACTTATCACTTTCAATTTCTGTAATTAATTTTTCAATAGTAATGTTTTTGGAAAAAAAGCCTTCAAAACCCTTATGTACTTTATCACTTAATGCTGAATGTGCATTAATACTTTCTTTTTGCGAACTTAATTCTTTCTCTATTTGTGCTTGAGTTTTAAAAATCTTATCTTCGTTTGATTTTAAAGCAAGTATTTTTTTTGTTAATAAACTACTTTTTTTATCTGAAATTTCCTGATCTAAATTATCTAAAGAAAGTTTATATTTGAGAATAGTTTTATTAGCATCATCAAATTTATTTTTATAATCTAAGATAACTTTATCGATATTTTTCAAAGATTCTTTCAAAGAAGTAACTGTTCGTTCATAATCATTACGTAATTTTACTAATTCTTCAATTTTTTTACCATATTGATCAACATTAGTTCTTTCTTTTGCAATTACATTATGTAATTCATCATATTTTTGTGATTCTAATTTTAATTTGTCTTGCGCTTCTTTAACAAAAGAATCATAATCAATTCTCTGTTTATCAATATCTTTGCCTAAATTCTTTCTTAAAGAATCATATCTATCGAGTTCAGTTAATTGAGTTTTTACTAAATTAATTTCCTCTTTAATATTGCTTTGAATTTTTGCAAATTCCGCTCTAATAGTCTCAAAATCGCTAGTTTCTTCTTGTAATGCGCTTAATGCAACATCGATTTTTCTTGCTAAAGCATCTTTTTCTGATGTTACTTCTTTAATATTTGTTAATACGTCTTCTTTGCCTATTTTTCGTTCAGAAATAAATATTTTAGAAAGATGATACTCAAGACTTACAAGTCCTTCCTCTTCTAGAAATTCAGCCCATTCTTGCACAACATTCTTACCTACACCTAAAGTTTTTGCAGCTGAATCTAGATCTAAGCGCTTTTTTTCGGATACAAGTTCAACTAACTTATCCACACCAGTTGTAATGCTTCTTCTCACCATCTTTATAAACTAAATTCACCTTTACTTATATAATTTTGTTACAACTATTAAATTAACAAGCACAATGATGCTTAAATTAATACTTCAATCTACCTTAAGTTAAGGACATGCTGTTTCATTTATATTATCTAAACCATAAAATGTTTTTCTATCTCTTGGCAATATTAAAGGATACAAAGGATTATGAGTTAAATTAATACATACTTTATTAACATTTAAATCGTTAAAATAAATATAATCTACCTTTATTCGTTTAGGATATGATGTTAATTCGGGATTCAATAAAATCCTATCATCTACAATACTTTCTATACCGTAAGGATCTGAAGTAGTTTTTCCTTCAAAACGCATAATAAAAGTAGGAGCATTACTAGATTCAATATAATACGAACTATTAATATGATTTTGTAAAGTCATAAGACTAATATCATTAAACAAAATACTAGAATTAATAGTAGAATTTAATCTTCGGATAGTATTTGGAACTTTATTAAATGTATTTTTACTATATAAGGGATCTCTTAAATTATCAATAGGAACGGTTGTTACGTATTCTTTATTAATATTCCATGATGCAGTATGTTTATTATCTATAAGAGTTATATTCAAAGCCATATATACATCAATATTCCATGGATCAGATTGCACTAAATTAATATTTGAAACATTAATGTTTAAATCCATACCAGTATTACTAGATATAGCATCTACTTTAGAAACATAATCATAAAAAGTCGAATTAGCCATTATGGGCGAGTTAGTTCCATTTATTGTACCATAATAAAACGTTTCTCTAAAAGACTCATTAATATTTGTTAAATAAACCCCGCTCGTAGTTACATAATCCTCGAGAGCCAATAAAGTCCTAAACGCAGAGATATATGTTGCACGGTGAATATCATTATTTAAATTTTTAGTAAAATCATTCATTGATCTGATCCTTATTTGTTGTAATAATTCTTGATCTTGATATCTGTAATTACTAGCAGCAAAAAATATACTAAGTAAAATAGCAACCATAAGCGTTGTAACTAAAACATAAGTAAATCCTTTACGACTTTTTCTAGAAGTAATGATTAAATTAGATAGTATATTCTTTAAATTCTTAAGTAGCATAATCATTGCCATACCTCAAGATTCAATACAGATGGTCCCCACATGTAAGGTAAACCTCCGACAGTTAAAACAACGACTTCTAAATCTTCGGCAGCTAATGAAACAATTATTTTACCGTTACTATCAATATCTAATTGTCTAAAAATATTATATACCGCTAAATCATATGCATCATCAAAATCATAATCAGGATTAAATGTTTGTGAAGAATTAGTATAATTACATACTTTCGAACCAGCATAATTTGAAGGAATAAATATAGTCGTATTATCATTATTCTCCGATTCAACTATCCATTTACAACCAACAACTTTAGGTAAAATCTCAGATCTTGCAATAGTACTTGGAATTAAAGCAGTATAAATAAAAGAATTATTTACAGAACAATTAGTATTAACTGAAGGATCATCACCAGTAGCCAATATTAATTGATGAGTTCCTGAATTATTTAAATAACTAGGAGGTATTTGAATAATAAAAGGATCACCTAATCTAACATAATTGCTATTATATTTAGAAAGATTATATACTTCTACATCATCAATACTTAAATAATTAGTCCAATGTTGACCTGAGTAGGAAGTTATTTTTGCATCTATAATTCGCATACCTGAAGGCAAATTTATAGTTGGACTACAATCATTAAATTTAGAACTTTCAAAAGTAATTTCGATTTCACCAGGAACAGGAGGAGATATTAAAGAAGTATAATTATAAGCAATATAACTATCAGGATATAGCGTTGATTCAGCAAATGCAGAACCAGAAAATATCATTGCCTGAGATTCGCGAGTAGAAAAACCAGAAACTATAGATGAAGCAATATCTTGGTATATATCTGCGATGGCAGAAACATCTGTAGTAGTATAAAAATGAGTAGAATTATCACATGCTGCACTAAGATTTAATGTTTTAGTGCCATTAATACTTGAAGAAGTACCAAAAGCCACAGAATAAATACTTATATTACGACTATTATGTAAATAGCATGATAAATTGACAACCTGAGCAAAGGCAGTTTCATTACCATCTTCGCTTCCTCCTAAATCAGCAATAGTTGGACACATAACATTAAACACTCCAGTTGTAGTATTAGGACAACATGCTCTTCCAGAACAATCATTACAATAATTTAAACTTCCAACACCATCCCATGCGCGTACACAACTATTTGCATCACCATCACTCATAATTAATATTGCGCTCTGTCTTTCAGTCATATTTGCGCGTAATTCCACATCAATAAATCCTGAAAGATTATCATTGTTTTTTAATTTTACAGCTAAAATATTATTTCCTTCAACAAAATTAGACATTGGAACAGAAACATTCCTATTCCAATAAGATCTAACATGATTAGTCGTATCATTATCAATTAAATTCCCATTTAAATATACTTCAGTATTATTGTCAGAAGCGACATATAGACGTGCATCAGAAAATCTTGTAAGATTAGTCATTGAAAAAGTATTTCTATAATAAGTATTTCCAACATGATTTACAAATACTATCTGCACATTATCAAAATAAAAAATACCTGATAAAGTAGCCTTATCACGACTAAGTTTCCCTCCAAAATCTAAATAATAACTGCCCGACTGAGTTAATATAGAACTTATATCTTGACTAAACGCTAAATCATCTGCGTTTGTATCAGGATCGTCGGTTGTCCAAACTTCGTAAGTTGAATCACTTGCCGTATGTCCGCTATCTTTTTGAGAACCTAGATAAGTAATATTTCCGGAAGTATTACTTATTCTTGCTTTAATCCAAACCTGATCAGCAGTTTTGTAACTTCCTGAATTTATCCACGAATAATCAAAAGATACAACAGCATAACCCCCATTTGAAATAATCGCAAGCATTTCATCAGTTACATTAAATTGAATACCATAAGAACCATCAGAGGTTTGTCTACTCGCAACACCACCAATATTTATTCTTAATTGACCTCCAGATATTCCTGCAATAGTTACAGCAGTACTATTTCCACTATATGCACCTGTTTTATTATCCCAACCATCATTTCCACTAACATTTAATCCATAAGTGTTTGCAGTAGAATTTAATCTTCCTGAAGTAAAATCATTTGGTGACCCTAACACATCATTAACAGAAGCACTATAATATTCCCATAAATCTGCTGAAATATTATTTGAGTTAATAACTGCACCTAATCCAGACACTTTATATCCTATAGGAACATTTCCCTCTAACCAAGAAGAATCATCATATGAAATAATGTTCCAATTAGAATCAGGTAAATTAAATTGATGAGTAATATCGTATTTCCATAAATCTTTATGTAATTGAGGAGCTGAAAGATTAGATAATAAATTATATGCATCAGTAATACCGCAAGAAATACAAGTAGAACCAGACGCTGAATAAAGATCTATTTCATCGCCTAATAAATTTTGATCATTAGTTAGATTATACTTTCGTTTAGTATCATCAGCATAAGAAACTAAACCTATTCTATTTAAAGTAGTATTTAATAATACTTCATCAATAAAAATCTTATCAACACATCTAGCAACAGATATTCTACTTGTTGATAAACTATACAATGAAGGATCAGAGCAATCAAAAATATCATCACCATCATTATCACTATCAAACTCCCAATCCATACTACCACTTACATCTGTTGTTATAACTATGTCTCCAAATCCTTCACCATTACCAACTCTTATGGTTTGAAGAGTAATATTTTCAAACCCTATTCTTAGCGGAATTGTCGAACTATTAAAAGAAGAATAATCTATTATTGAAAAATTTGCATCAGTCAAATTCATTCTAACTTCACCATTAGAATAATTATCTAAAAATACTGTTTTATTACCTAACGTCATAAAAAAAGTATTTTGTACAGTACTAGTATTTATCCTATAATGTAAATATATATTTAAACTATTTAATTCTCCAGGAACGTATATTGAATCATAAAGGTTTACTGCACCAGCAATTCCTGGCAAATCATTAGTTTTATGAGTACTATAAGGATCATCTTGAAAATTATTTGTTTCATAATCTATTTTTATATATCCTCCAGAGATATATGCTTTACTAAGATCTGTAAATGAAAAAGTAAAATTATTTTTGCCTTCAATTAAAGAAGCATTACAACCAGTTATTAACCAATAATCAGAAGTCATATTAATAGTAGATGCAGTAAATATGGAAACTCCTGTAGAACTATTACACGAAATATTGTTAATAGTTAAATGAAATACTACACCCTCAGCGACATCTAATTCTAAAATCATTTGTAATACACGAATATTATTTAAATCAAAAGTTTTAGTGATATTACCCTGTCCGACAAACCCGCCAAAATAAGCATAGGATGAAGTTTTTTTATCACTTATTTTTCGTAAATAAGAAGTTCCTGACGAACCAAGTAATGGTTTTCCCTCTTCGATACCAGATATCATTCTACTTGCAGAAATGGAATTTATTTTTAAAGCTAAATCTTGCAATAATATAGTGCTATTACCAATAGTAGTTTTAATACCATAATTATTAGGGATAGAATTATTAATAACGTCTTCAAGCAATAATTGCGCTTTATCTTTCCTATTTGTCGCCCAATATATACCTATCTGCTCTAAAACAGTTTTATTAGTATCAGTAATATTTTGTGAATTTGTCTCATTAATAATAAAAGTGCTATTGAGCTCATTAATTCTTAATTCTGAAATTATAGATAAAATATCTTGTGATACAAAAGTTTGTTGTTCTACATGAGTATCCTCAGGAGTATAATTTATATAAATTAATAAAAGCGCACTAAGTAATAATACAGATGCTAATAACGCATCCATAGTATAAAAAAATGCTTTATTATTTTTTATCGTTTTCATAGTAAATTATTTTATTAGCAATACAATAAATTAAACTAAATATAAAACCACATTTTAATTCCAAGTATAAACAGTCATAATAGCAACTGAGGAATTATATATTATTAATCGATCTATTTTTGCAAGATTAGCATAATCAATAGTAGTGAGTAAAGGAGTACAATTCACATCAGTAGTAATATTATAACCATATACACATCTTTCGCCAGTTAATACGTTAGTACCATTATGTATAAAAAATATGTAATCACTATCTACATGTAATAGCGTTTTAGTACGATAGTAATCTAAATCGGAAAATTTTACTAATAAGGTAGTATCAATTCTATTATTATAACCCATACCAGGAAGTAATACGGTGTTTGTATCCCAATTAATAGGATATCCTTGAGATAAAAGTGCATCTGATAGATGAACTGCATCTCGATATACTTGAATATTATCTTGCGAAGGATACGCAGAGATAGCTATTTTTACAGTTATTAAGCTAACAATAATAAATAAAGTTAGTCCTACTAAAAAATCTATTGTCCATACTTGCCCATTTTTTTTAGATGAGTTTTTGTTTGTTATCATAAATATCATAATTAATTTATTCTAAGTGAATTATTATTTTTTACAAGGATATTATCTCCTAGCCTTATTTGACCTGAAACATAAGGAACAGCATAATAAATATCTTCAGTACCATAAGATAAAACTATATAACTATAATTAACATAAGAATTATTTGAATTAATTAAACTAACATCATATTTAGTTAAAGAATTACCACCCATAGATAAAGGTAAATTAATCTTTCGAGTATAACCATCTTCTAATTCTGCAGCTAGAAAAAACTCTTGTTGTAATGCCTGACCTAAATCTTCTAACTCATAATAATTTTTAATTTTTGAATTAGTTTGAGAAATAGATAAAAAAGCAATTAATAAAGTTATTACTACACCCATAGCTACAGCTAATAATAACAAAAATTCTACAGCTATTTGCGCTTTATTTTGTTTCATAACCTACAACCAATAATAATATAAATTAACTGTCAGTAATTAAGACTTGAGTAGTTCCCGCCTTGAAGACTAATTTGTGTGTTCCTTCAAAAGCTCTAATTGACCCTGTGATATTCGCACTAGTTTCTTTGATAATAATAGAATTTAAACCAGACATAGTCACATTAAAAATAATGGAATTATCAGTTAATATAACATTATTTATTCCATCAGGAAAATCAATATAAATTGTTCTCTGAGAAGGTTCACCCATATAATATACTTGTTCAGCATAATCACTTAATTTAGTTTCAATTTTATAAATTTGTACGCTAGTAATATCTGCTTGAATATTATTTGTTTGAGTAGCATATATTACTATTAATGGAATAGTTAAGGCAAATGCTATTCCAAAAATTATTAAATATTCCATACTAACTTGAGCGCGAGAGCCCTTTTTAATAGAATTTTTACTCACCACTTTTTTCACCAAAATAATACACGTACAATACTAAATAAATGATTGAGGTATTATATAAAGCTAATGCTTAATAACAAAAATTCGCTGCTCAGTACTATCCTCGCCCTAAAGGGTGAGGCATTACACCCTTCGCTTAATCGCGAATTTTTGAAACGGGAAAAAACTTTGTTTTTTGCGCCCAAGAACAGAAAGTTCTTTGGGTTTAAAAGACGGACGGATTGTATTTTCGTCCTAAAACCATAAAAATCGAAGATTTTTAGGTCCCAAAAACCGCGTTTTTGTGGAAACAAAGTATTGCTCCGTCTTTCAAATAAAGATTCAATCAAGATTAATTATTAATTATTTAAAAAAGCCACAAAATAATAAAGAAATACCAAAACTAATTCGTGCTTAATAAATCAGCTAAAGCGAAACATTTATATATTAGTATAGCTATATGTATATTAAAGATTTTATTTAAATCAGTTATAGACGAGGTGAATTAGTATGAAGAAAAAAGGTCAAGCAGCTATGGAGTTCTTGATGACATATGGATGGGCGATCGTAGTTGTTTTAGCAGCTATTGGAGCATTAGCATATTTCGGTGTTCTAAGTCCAAACAAATTATTACCAGACAGAACAACATTTGCAGCGCCAATATCGAATGTAGATAATGCTGTAATTACACAAGATACAGTTGCAGGAGTAACTCAAGTAGAAATTGCATTCAAAAATAATAAAGGAGTAGCAATAACAGTACCTGGAACAACAACTGTGACATCAACACAATGTGATGCGGCTACAGGAGCAATAGACATAGTACCTGCTGCTAAAATTCAAAATGGTGATGGATTCTTATTAAAGTGGAATTGTACAACTGCAGACACTGAAGAAGTTGGCAACAAATTCAAAGCAGACATTTCATTTGACTATGTAAACAATGAAACTGGTCAAACAATGAAACAAACTGGTTCAGTTGAAGGAAAATACAGCTAAGTCCTTTAAATAAACTATTTTTTTATTTTTTATTTTAATTTCTTAAAACACACTAATTCTGAATAAAAATAATTCGCATACAGTAAGAGCAAATTCTAAAACAATATAAATAGTGAATTTATTCTATAATTATGATACTTATAGGCGAAGGATTCGGAATTAGAAATTGGATGCAAGGAGATGAAAAAGAGCTTGCAAAACAAGCTAATAATATTAAAATTGCTAATAATTTAATCGATACATTTCCACACCCTTATACATTAAATGATGCAAAAAAATGGATTAAACTACATAAAGATTCTAAAAAAAATAATTTTGCAATAATAATCAATAATAAAGTTGCAGGATGTATCGGATTTTCTTTTAAAAATGGCGATAAAGCTCATGTTGCAGTTCTTGGATATTGGCTTGGAGAAGAATATTGGGGTAAAGGAGTTGCAACTAAGGTAGTAAAATTAATTGTCAAATATATTTTTGATAATTTTAAAATTGAAAGAATTGAAGCTAAAGTTTATACGTGGAATCCTCCTTCGGCGAAAGTACTTGCAAAAGCAGGATTTAAACTTGAAGGAACGGCAAGAACAAGTACACTCAAAGCAGGAGTAATTGTTGATGAATGGATATATTCTATAATAAAAACAGACTTGGCGAATTAAAAATTAAATAATATATACCTAGAATAACACAATATAAGAAATTAAAAAATTACTTATTTAGAATTAATTAATACAAATTTTGCAAGTAAACTTTCTAATTGAATATACTCATCACTACCCTCAATCATTCTAAATTCTACTTCACCACATTCTTTAACCATTTCTAATTTTTTATGTGCATCAATCGTTAATAACCAGATTTCTTTTTGTATTTGTTTAATAATATCAATTCCTGATTGACCATAATTCAGCATAGTGTCTAACAATTTAGATTTAGCTTTAATAAAATCTTGCTTAACAACTAATTCAAGTATTTCAAGCACTTCTTTTGGTCTTGCATATGCTGCTACTTCAAAAACTATTTCTTCAGTTAATTTAGTGCTTAAAACTGCGCATGATTGCATAATATTTTCTAACTTTCTGCAATCACCTTCACAAACAGTAACTAAAGCTTCTTTAGCCTTTTCATCAAGATGTAACTTTTCACGTTTTGAAATATTCTCAATAATTTCATATAATTCTGATTTATCTAATGGTTTGAATCTAAATACTGCGCATCTAGACTGTATTGGTTCGAGTATTTTTGAAGAATAATTACAACTTAGAATAAATCTACATGTTTGAGTGTAATTCTCCATTGTTCTTCTTAATGCTTGCTGAGCTTCTCTTGTCAATGCATCACATTCATCTAAATAAATGATTTTAAATGGCACATTTCCAACAGATTTAGTTCTTGCAAATTCCTTAACCTTAATTCTAACAACATCAATTCCTCTTTCATCAGATGCGTTTAATTCAAGAAAATTTTCTCTCCAAGAATCACCGTAAAGTTCTTTTACAACAACTAAAGATAAAGTAGTTTTTCCAATTCCTGCTGGCCCTGCAAATAACAAATGAGGCATATTTTTGTTTTCAACAAATGCTTGCACTCTTCTAACTATATCTTTTTGCCCTTTTATTTCAGAAAACTTTTCAGGCCTGTACTTCTCCGTCCATAATGAATATTCATCAGACATAATCATAGAATAGAAATAGTGTTTAAAAAGTTAATTATAAAAAAGAAAAGAATTAAATTAACTAAAGAAATCATAAAACTTAAAAAAAATTAACCACAAGTAAATCCACTATCTGTCCTATGCCTTAATGAAGAAGTTAAATAAGGCCATAGATTTGTTCTAATTTTTGTTGTAATAGTAAGATTTTGTTGTTTTACTGTATCAGAATACACAACAGTAGCGGATGAATCTAAATTACGAACATAAGCAACAATGGAATCTTTATTTATCACATTATAAGTTGAATTAGAACAATTATATTGAACAAATAACACAGTATTCATTACTGTGCCATTAAATTTATCTTCTTCAACAGCAGTAATTGTACCGTTAGGAGTATTTACTAAATAAATATTTTCGTAATCAGTTAAAGGCAGATTAGATACAACAACACCTGAAGACGAAGTAAATAATTTCTTAAAGAAATTTATAATAGAGCCCCATAATCCAGGATTTCCAAAAGACAGAGATTCTTCAGAAATAATAAAATATTTAGACTTATTTTCATAATAGATATGCATTGGCGCAGGAGTAGGATTTGAGTCATCACTTCTAAAACATTCTAAAAAATTTCCAGAAATTAATTCACACTTAGATATATCAGCATATTCTTTTAAGGGCTTATTTTTAAGACCAGCATAGGTAGGATTATAATAAGTACTTACAAGATAAATTAATACTTGATTAGGATTATCAGTAATTATTCCAGTTATTACTTGTTCATCAGTTGATGATTTTTGTTTAATTAAAACACAAGTGGATAAAATATCTTTATTATAATTACTTTGTACATTACCATTACTATTAAATGTTACAGACGTATCATTATAACAACTTAAAATATAAGGTAATCCTTCAGTCATATTTAATAATTCTTTTGCAACAATATATGTTTTAGTGGTCCATGCGCCGTCATAACAATAATGATTACCAGCATTTATATTAAACGTATCATTAACAAAAGTACCATTAGGAACACAACCAGAAGAAACACCATTAATTGGAGATAATCCTGAAACCGTTACAAAACAATTAGTATTATTTGAACAATAACCAGAATTCTTATTATTCCAATCATATTTAGGAGTACTAAATACCCATTCAGCATTATTAGTAACAGTATTAGTTATTACACATCTATATCCGCTACCAGAAGTAGTACTCCAAATACCTTTTTCTCTAGGATTTTTTGTCCATAAAGCAGAATCAACGCAAACAGTACCATTCCAACAATAATCACTTGGACAACAACTACTTTCATCAATAGCTGCAATATTAGGTGAATTAAATTGTGCATTATCTAAAGAATACTTTTGTTCTTTTAAAGATATGTTAGCTAACCTAATATTAGAACAAGATCCTTCAAAAGATAAATTTAATTTAACATCTTGGAAATATACTCCATTTATTGCATGTTCATTAGAAGTTAAATTAAAAACAGCTAATTTATTTGCACCAGTCAACGTAATGATAGGAGAAATAAAACAATTTTCCCATCTAAAAGTCTTATTACTCAAACAACTATTATCAGCAAAATTAACTTTAAGAGCACATCCTTGAGTAATTTCTCCATTATATGAAAAGGTATAATTTGTATTAGCTAAAATGTCAAAAGTATAATTAGTGATTAACGTACCCGGACCAGTAACAGATAAATTATTACTAGCATCTTTTTCAATATTTTCACTAGTAGTCCATCCATAAATATTATCTGCAGCTTGAACCATAGGTAAAACTAAAACTATTAAAGCTAAAAATATTATTTGTAATTTGAGATTTTTATTCATTTTACTATTTTATATACTCCTTGTATTAAATCTGTTCCTGCATATCCTGCAAGTAATGCTATTCTATAATCTTGAATTAATAATAATGCGCAAAATGCGCCTATTAATCCTGATACGATAAATGTAAACCAAAACTTTTTACTATTAAATTTCTCTTTTCCTGTAAATACTTTGTGTTTAAATAATCCGACTAACGATCGAATTATTCCTCCAAAGAGTCCAAACATAACGAGCAACAATATTTGCATTTTGTATCACTTAAATATATTTACTTACTTAAGATCTAAATCCGTTTTGTATTAAATCTACACCTGCTGGTGTTGTTTTTAATGTTAAAGTTTTTGTTGATACGAAAGGTTTATCTATATCCGTTTTAGAGTTAAAATCTTTAACTAAATCAATCTTTTGTCTCCACACACCATCTTTACAATAATATGTGCCAACAACTTTACATTGATTATAAACATAATTATTTGAAGTTATTAAATCATTATTATTACCAAAAACATTATCAGATCCAAATAGATTATATTTTTTCAAATTAGCATTATTACCCTCTACCTGGCATCCTAAAAATTTATTATCATAATATAAAATATTTGAATAATTATAAGATGCTAATTCATCATATTGTTTAGAAGTTGATTCATTATATCCTTTTACACTTGCAACACTTGCGTTTACTAGCTTTGAACCTTCAAAACATCCACCTTGAACATCATTATAATATTCCTTATTCATAAGAGTAGTATCATCACCACAGCAATAAGTTCCAGTCCAAGAGTAGGAAGGAGTTCCCATACATGCAAACATATTAGGACCATATATAGCAGCATTAGTTGTTGGTGCTTGTAAATCTAACTCATCAATCCAAGTGCTAAATCCTCCAGTACAGTAATATGTTTTAGTTGCATACTTACCATTTGAAGTTAAAATAATATTATCTAAAATTATACTAGCATATTTATTAGAGTAATCATCAAAAGTTATAGAGAACAAACCACTTGTTGTGCCTGTAGTATCTGGAGTTATAGGCAATATTATATGATGGAAAATTAATGATTTATTGCCATTAGTTGTTTGCGTACTAAATCTATATTTTTTACCACCATAATCACCATTAATAGTTATATTTAAATTTTGAAGAAAATCTTTATTTTGTGAATTATATAACATATCAAACTCTAAAGTATCATACATACTTAGATTTAAATTAAATGCAAATTTATTTGAAGAATAAACGTAAGGTATGTGTAACCCATTAGCATTCAAATAACCTCGTCTAGATTGTCTAACTATACCTGCATTCGAAGTAGCAAAAGTATCAAAATTATCAATAGTATGAATTGAAGCGCCACGAGTTAATACTCTAGTAGAATAATCGCTAATAATTGGTGAATTAGGAGTTCTAGGGGTATAATCTTTATTATTACAATTAGAACCATAACAACATTGAGAAATAATATCTAATGAATAATTCTCTTTAAAACAAATAAAAGAAGAATTAGAAACAGTTAATCTATTTAAAACCATATTTGCAAAAGTATAATTATCAATCATTAAATTACTATTCTGCCAGTCACCATTGGTAGTAATACTAATCAGTTTTGCACATTCTGCAGTATTACTGGAACATACATCAGTATCAACATATTCACTTAAAGCAGTTGTCTTAATTGATTCTGACTGAAAAAAATAAGTATTAGGATCTCCCTTCACATAACATTCACAAGAAGAAACATCTTCTTTTAACATAGGTGTTCCTAAAGCACCATTTAAATTACAACAATTATCTTCACGTAATCCGTTAGAAGCAAATTTGCATCCATCTACAAATGTTTTAGGAGAAGAAGCTGAAACAAAATATCTTGTTGCTAAATCTGCGCAAGTATATTGATTATTTACATTTTTATTAATAAATGTTTGACCTTCAGCAATAGGAATTCCTTGAAGTGCAGAATTTCCTGTCGCATTACAATAATACCAATCTTGAGCATTAGAAACAACATCAACAGAACCATTAGCGACTTTAATAGTTTTTATTCTATAATTATTAGACGGTTCTGGCGCATTTAACCATCCTGGATTTGAAATAGGACTAGACAAATCTTTAATAGAATCATAACACATGTATTGTGTTCTACCATTAATGTAATGAATAAAGCCATAATCACCAAGATATTCAGGATATAACAAATTATCAATAATCGCAGTCTTATTTATCCAATCATCACCACAACAACCATCAGTACCATCTTTAGCTGAAGGATACATTCCTACAGTACTTTTTATAGTAGGAGTCCATCCATTAAATGAATTAGTATTGCTCGAAGGACAACCATCTGCAATAGTACTTCCTGGATAACAATCACTATCAAACATATCAATAAATCCATCTGCATCATTATCCTTTTCATCATTACATGCATTAGGAATAGAATTTCCAGAAATATCGCTCTGTTCAGTAGCTTTTATCGATGAAACATCAAAGTTTCCAGGTTTTCCATCTACAGTAGGAACATCACAAGGATACTCATTAAAACCACATCTCTCATCTTCTTGACCGGAATACTCTGTCCCATCAGGTACACCATGACATATTTGTTTACCACCAGAAATAAGATAAGAAGAAGTTTGTGTTTTATCAAAATGAGAATCTACTTTATTAGCATTAATAATTATTTTACCACCATCACCTGCACCACCATACGCGCCTGCAGCGCCATGAGAATAATCGCAATGATTACAAGAACACGAATATACGCCGCCACTAGTTTTTTTAGTTCCACCTACACCGCCATAACCATTATTTCCGCCTTTAGCACTAAAAATACCTGTTGTACCTTCTAAAACCAAAGTTTTTATAGTTAATTCACCAGCTCCGCCACCGCCGCCACCACCAGTGCCTACTTCACCATTTCTTCCTCCATTCAACCATCCAGCATCACATTCTCCTTCACCCTGAACACCATTTGCACCTTTTTGACCATCTACAGAAATAATACCATTATTTACAATTTTTTCTTTTGCTTCAAGATAAATTTTAGCGCCAGCATCTCCACCAGCACCACCATATTTATCCCAACAATAAACCTGACATGCCGTACATCTAGGATGATTACCTGTTCCAGAAGTTCCTTTATTAAACATGGCACCACCATTACCACCAGCACCACCTGGAGAACTACCTGGACCATCAGTACTAGCAGGAGCTCCTTTAGATATTCCTCCACCTGTCCCGGAAGTAACACTAGTAGTAAAACTAAGAGTCACACCTGGTTTAATAGTAAGAGATTTAAAATAATAAGATATTAAAGAAGTTTTATCTATAGATACATGTACTGGGGTAGAAAGAGTACACTCTAAATTATCGGTTGATTTATCATTTTGAAATATACATACATTATTATCGCAACTTATTCCTTTTTTATCAACACAATTTTGTTGAGGCGAAACATAATTAGGATTATTGTCACATTGACAATCAATACATGCTGCTGCCTCTCCGCAAGATAAAGAACCATAAGAAGATATAGGCATACCAGTATTATAATCGATATTATAGGGGTCAATTATATTACCATAACAAATAGGAATATATTGATCATTAGCACTACTTATAACATCAACACCCATACATACATTAATTCCATCAGCATTAGGAGAATAAGATGAACCAGTAGCACAACTACAACTATACGCACCAACATTATATATTAATAATATTCCTATTAATACTATTATCCCAAACCACACCGACTTTTTATTCATAATATTATACTGCCAGTATTTTTAAATATAAATCTTTCGTTTTTAATCTCAATATATTTTATTTTAAGATATGAATTAATTATTGAAAATATTTAATTATTATTCATGTTAACTTCTATTTGAGTTGTAATGATATGAATATTTATATATACTTTGAACTTCACTAAATTAAAGACATTAAATAAACTGATATTAAAATATTAAGTATACATTTTTAGGAGGACTAAAATGAAAAACACAATTATAATCGGAGCATTATTACTATTAATTATAGGATTTACTGGTTGCACAAATCAACCAACTGAGCCTACCTTACCAACAAACATAATTAGTACAACAACTCTTACTGCATCTCAAGAATTAAAACAATTTAATGACATTAATGAATTAAAAGATTTTTTATCAAAACAATCAACTGAATCAAATGTCCGTAATGAAGGAATATATTCTAGAGACGTTATGATGAAAGCAGCTGCACCAAACATGAACTCGTTAACTGCAGAATCAAACGGCAAAGTAGCGGATTATTCTCAAACTAATAATCAAATAACTAATGTTGATGAAGCAGATTTTATTAAAAACGACAATCAATATATCTATATGATTACAAATAATGAGTTAGTAATAATAGATGCTCAAGATCCCAAAACCAGCAATATAATATCTAAAACAAAAATCATGAATGATAGCGATTATAATTATTATAGAGTAAGAGAATTATTTTTAAACAAAGATAAAGTAATAGTATTTACAGATAATTCTGAAGAAACATTTTATCTAAATCAATATGATATTATGCCTATTACGACACAAAAACAAAATACTGATGTAAAAATTTACGATGTAACAAACAAAAGCACACCTAAATTAGAAGAAGAATTTACGATTAGCGGACAATATTACTCATCTAGAATGATTAATGATACTATATATATTGTTTCGCAAGAAGGACTATATAATTGGCAACACTACGTAGGCCCTATGGTAAAATCTACTAAAATGAGTTTAAACTCGCAAATATATTACTTTGATAATCAAGAACAAAATTATCAAATGAATACCATTACTTCAATAAATACCAATACCAATGAAGTAGTAGATACTAAATCAATCATGCTAGGATATAGTAATACATTAATGGTTTCAGAAAATAACATCTATATTGCTTATCAAAAACAAAACTATTGGTGTTTCGGATGGAGATGCACATCTCAAGAAATAGATAATAAAGAAAGATTTACAACAGTTATTGTACCATTATTAAAAGGAGATATTAGAGATAAAGTAGACAATATTTTAAATCAAAAATTATCTGAAGATAAAGAATGGGAACAAATATCAATAGAACTTAACAAATTCTATACAGAATTAAAAAACAATGAAAGTATGCAAAAAGATTTTGAAAAAATATTTATAACTATAGAAGACGCATTAAACGAATATGATGCCAAAAAAGCACCAGAAAATAGCAAAACAATAATACATAGATTTTCTATAAATAAAGGAGAAATAAATTATGAATCTAAAGGAGAAGTAGAAGGAAGATTATTAAATCAATTTTCTTTAGATGAATACAATAATAATTTACGTGTTGCGACAACAACAGATGTTTGGTTAAACAGAGGCAGAATACAATATAATAATATTTTTGTATTAAATAACAATTTAAAAACCATAGGAACATTAAAGAACCTTGCTGAAAATGAATCTATATATAGTACGAGATTTATGCAAGATAAAGTATATCTTGTTACATTTAGACAAATAGATCCATTCTTTGTAATAGATTTGAGTAATCCTAAAAATCCTGAAGTTTTAGGATATTTAAAGATTCCAGGATACAGTTCTTATTTACATCCAATAGATAATAACTTAATTATTGGTGTTGGAAAAGAAACAGGAGAAAATGAATACGGTGGAATCACAACTAAAGGAGTAAAGATATCTTTATTTGATGTTAGCGATTTTAATAAACCAAAAGAACTAGATAAATACGAAATAGGATTATCAGGCACAGATAGTTCAATATTATCAGATCATAAAGCATTTTTATACAGTGAGACCAAAAACATGCTAGTAATTCCAGTATCAGAAGTTACAGACAGAGCAAAATCCGGTCAATATGATTACAGAACAAGCGTCATGAATGGCGCATATGTATTTAAAATTAAAGACAATAAATTAGTATTAGATGCAAAAATTAAACATTCAAGTATTGAAACAGAATATTATTATTGGATGAATGAAGCTACAGTTACAAGAAGTTTATACATAGACAACGCATTATATACTATATCGGATAAATACATTAAAGTTAATGATATTGCAAATGACTTTGATGAATTAAATAGTATAGAATTATCTGTGGCAAACAATAATTATAATAATAACGAAATAATTCCTGTGATGTATTAAATAATTATTTTATTTTTTTATTAATTATATATAAATAAGTATCGGAGATAATAAAGTGAAAAGAATAAGCATAATATTACTAATATTATTTGTTTTAAGTATTGGTTTTTCTGTAGCATTAACTACACCCCTACCAATATCAAAACCTATATTAGAAATAAATAATACATTTAAATCTGTGGAAGATGTTAATCAATGGATAATATTGAATCATGAATCTATTAATAATATAATAGAGAACACCTATATGGATAAGAAACTAATTTTTACAAACAATATTAAAATAATACAACAAGATACATATATTCCGCTTCCAAAAAATACTAGTACTACAGGAAAATATATTATTCTTATCCCTAATATTAAAAACGAATCATATATTAAGGAATTTATAATTATTAAAAATAAAGTATATTATACTTATGAAAGATGTAGTGATGCTTCAAAACAGCCAGCATGCGTCACAATCTGCGATAGCAGTCAAAAATGTACATATAGTTGTCCTAATGATACTGGTCTTGGAATATGTGGCAAAGATACAGTATTAGATAAAAAAGAAGTTCCTTATACTGCGTTTGCATTAACAAGTGACGGAGATATTTATCCAATATGGAACTATACTGAAAATAATTATAATAGAATAATTATCTTTGCTAACATATTTATTATCATAATATTAGGAAGTATAATAATATATTTTAAAAGAAAATCTAAACAATAATAATTATCTTATTTTATCTCTCTTAAAGTCTTCTTTTTTTATTAATTCTAGTAATTCTTTTTCATGTCCTGCGCCAATAACAATAAGAATTCTTTTATCAACATTTTTTGACATAATTTTATAAATATTTTTAGCCATAACAATATTTCTTTCATCAATTAATACCTTATACAAATTAGGATATCTTACCTTCATATCACCCATTAATTTAGCTATTAATTCTTCTTTTGGAACAGAATTTAAATCTATATTTACTTTTTTACCAAATGGTGCACGAAGTACATCCCAAAGTATCCTCATTTTTTCTCTAAAAGTAAATTCTTTAGAAAATCGTTTTAAAGTTATATCAATATCTTGATCTATTAAACATAATTGTTTTTTACTAGATTTAGCAAGTTTTACAGCTGTAAGCATATCGCTTCCAGGTTTTATTCCGACAATATTTCCTAACTTTTGTTGTATAAATCCTCCAATAATAGCAAATAAATATCCTGTTAAACCATATTCTTTTATTCCTCTTAAGGATTTATCTGGTTTTTGATCAGTTTCTAAGGCATGTAATCTTCTATGATCAAGTTCTACACAAACAATATCGGGATTTAAGTCAATAAATTCAACATTAATTTTATCTATAGATTCTTTAGCAATATGTGATGTACCGATAATTTTCACATTTTTATAATGTAAGATATGCGACATATTAATATAAATATAGAAGTATTTATTATGGTTTTGATTTCTCAAATACAGTTCATAGTTTACAAATTTATTACAACTTAGAAATCTTTACAAAAACTAATAATAATTTACTTATTAATTTTACCTGTTAATCCTTCAAAGAATAATTTTTCTTCATCAATAGTAAATTGTCTAAATCCTTTATTTAACAACTTATCTTCATTAATTAAATTTTTATAAATAAATATTTTACTAGAAAATAAGGAAGGATATAAACTAACTAATTTCAAACCTAAATTATAAGGAGTATTTGAATCCGCATTTAATAAATTTATTAATTTATTATCATATTTTACAAAATAAGAAACATATTTTTGTTCAGAAAAATTTAAAGATATCATATCTCTAGCATAATAAATTATTTCGCGTTTTGATTTAAATAGCATTTTTAACCTTATATCTAATAAATTTTTATAAAAATTATTGAACAAATATAAATACCTGAGCAGAATCAAGAATAATGATCCTACTCAGGAAAAAGAGGTGAGTTAGCTTTAAGATAATTTTTGATCAGGAAGATTTTTATCTCTTATTTTATTTATTTCTTTAGCAGTCAAATTATATCTTTTAATAATATCTAAATAATCATTTTTATCGACAATTAATTCAATATGTTCTTTATTAATATAATTAATTTCTTTTAAATTTCCTTTACATACATATAATTTTATAGTATTATTAATATAAGGAATTCTTGAACCAGTAAAAGTATTATATTCAGCTAAATATATTTGTGATACACTAAACATCGCATATCCAGATATACCAACCAATTCTTCTAAAGATTTTAATGCTTTTAATTCTCTTTCTTCTTTAGTTTTTGAACTAATAAAAGTATCAGCAATATAATTAAAATATTTTTGAAAATCCATAATCTTCCTCTTTAAGTGAATTTAGCTAAATTAGCTAAAATGATTAATTAACATAAATATTTAAAAAAGATATTTTAATCCTGTTTTTGATTAGGAATATAAATCTCTCTTATATTATTTATTTTTTTAGCTGTTAAATAATATTTTGTTATAAAATAAGGATAATTTTCTTTTGAAATTATAATATTATTATTACCTTCATCACAAACAACAATATCTCCATTAAGTGCTGCCATATGTTTTTTATATGTTGTTTTTTCAATCAAATTACCTTTTAAAATATATAACTCAATTATATTAAGGTCTTTTTTATTCTTATCAGAATCATATTTAGCAAGAGAAATTTGTAAATGTTTATTCATTGAAAAAGCCGATAATCCTACTAACTCTTCTAAAGAATTTAGTGTTTTTAATTCTTTTTCTTGCTTTTGCTTAGCAATAACAATACTATGATTAAAAATATAATTATTAATTTTTTTAAAATATTCCTTAAAAATCATATATTCACCTATAATATATTTTTAATTATAATATAATTAAATAAAAAAAAATTAAAGCTTATTTCTTCTTCCAAACCATTTCGAAGAATCCTTTTAATGATTCTGCAAAGAAACTAGTTTCAATCCATACAGCAACATCATATGATTCATGTACATCTTTATCATTAGTAATAAAGAATAATACTTTATCATTGTCGACTAATATAAATCTAGATTTTATTTCTTGGAAATTTTTAATTTCAACAATTCCTTTTAAATCTTTCTCTAATTTTTCTGTTTCTTTTGTACTTGGAACTAATATTTTTATACTAACTCCTTTTTCAGAAGCCTTTCTTATACTTTTTTCTAAATGTAATAATTTTCTTATCATTCCATCTGCAGAAGTCATTATATATATTGAAGTCTCTGCCTTCTTAATCATATTTTCTAAGTAATCATAAATATTATCTCTATTTTTGATCATTCCAACTAAATCTGTTGGTTCAACCATTTCAATTCCATTAGTATGTAATTGTGTTAATTGATCAAGTACGTCGGATTTTTTTAATTCATCCATTGTAGATTCTTGTCTTACTGATTCTTGTCTTATCTTCTTCTTTATTACATCAATAACTTCAGTTGGAGATATAGCCATATATTTTATTGGCTTTCCAAGTTTCATCATTACAAATCCTTTTTTCTCAAGTGATTCTAAAACATCATATGTTCTAGATCTTGGAACATTAGAAATATCTGATAATTCTCCAGCACTAGATATACCTCTAGATAATAAAGCAGTCCATATTTTAGCTTCATAACTATTTAATCCAAAATCTTTTATTTTTTTTAATAATTCTTGTTGTACAATCATTTTCATTCCCCCAACGACAAAATTTAATTTAAATAATTAATAAATGTGTTGTTACTAAGGGAAAGTAACTATTATTTATAAATATTGTGTTTTTGTTGTTATTGAATAGTAAATAATATTATTAATAATATATAATTATATTAAGTACAATTTCTAGAATAGAATTATCAAAAAAAAATTAATAAAATAATTTTGATAATAAATAATAATATTCAAATATATTCTCTAAATAATTATAAATAAAAATAAAAAAATATAAATAATTATAATTACGCCGC
>CAVZPN010000025.1:0-4903 GCA_963777125.1 uncultured archaeon
TTTTTTTGATTGCTGCTCAAGAAAATCGTTAGTCAATAACAACCTGGAATTCCACGGTCTGTGGTCCCTGTGCCTGCGTGAGGTCGCCCAGCCGAACGACGACGGACGGCGTCCCCGAGGTGTCGAATTCGCCCTGGTCCGCGTCAATCGGGTCGGAGATCGCGGCACCGTTGAGCGTGATGCTGTTCGGCACGTATGAGGTAAACGGTGGAATCGCATCGACCACCGTGCTCGCCGTTGCCGTGCCGGCTGTTTCGACAGTCACCACGATGCTGTAGGTCAGCGTCGCTCCGGGAACGGGCTCGTTGCCGCCAAACGGGTCGTCGATGATCTGAGATTTGACCGCGCTCACCTGCACATCGGAGACCAGGTACTCACCCGTGTCCTGGGCCTCGCCGCCTGTCGAACCGATAACCGCGTTGACGCCACCATCGCCGGCACCGGCAAACACGGTGCCGGGCGTGCCGACTCCCGTCGTGGAGGTCGCGGTGAGTTCGCTGCGGCCCGTCAGGCCGTTCGCAAGACCGCCCGGATTATATTATACATATCTTTTAATGTGATTATTGTTTCAATAACATCTCTAGATAATGGTGCCGAAACGTTCTTAAATTGGTAATTATTGTTATCATTATTCTCAAAGTAGCTTCCTATAGGATATGTTCCAACAGGTGTAATTAATCTTCCCCATTTATCATGTTTGATAGCGCCATCGGGTAAAATTTCTGTGTCTACAAAAGCGTAAATATATCCATCACTATCAATATTATTTTTTATAAATGTTTTAACTAAGATATTATAGAATTCTAAATATCTTTTATTGCCTGTTTTATTATATACATATAAAAATAATTTTTCTTGATACATATCATTGCATTGTGTAGATCCTGATTCTGAACTAAAATGATATATTAATGTGTCACTTACATTAATTAATTTTTGTAGGTATCTATCATCATGTGTTTTTTCATATCCTGGTATTAACGCATACATGTAACGTTTTTCTGATGCACCATCAAATTCGCTTTTTAATATTGGTTCTGCGTATTCTTTGGCATACGTTAATAATTTCGGATACCTGTCCGAGTATTCAAATAACAATCCCGTAAATATTCCTGCACTTTCTGTTTCAGGTCCTGTTAAAACCCATTTTCCATGTGTATCTAAATGGCTCGGATATAGTGGTGTGTTGGTTTGTGTATCACGAAATTCTCCTTTAATTAGAGGTGCATAATATTTTTTTTCAAATGCGCGAATTTGTATTCTCGTAATTACTGATTCTAGCTCTTCTTTATTTGGAGAAGGGTTTTTTTCTATATTTTTAATAATTGCGTCAATACTTTGAGTATTATAATCCCATGTATGATATAAAAATAACACCAATGCAACAAAAATAACACTCATTATAATTATACTTGCTGGCTTTTTATATTTTCTAATATTTTCAATATTGTTTTGATGTATTTCTATTTTAACTAAGTCTTTAATGCACTCTTTCTCTGATTTAAATGAGTCAATAGAATTTATTTGTGTACCTTTTTCTATAAAATCTTTTATTGATTTTTTAATAATTATGCTTTTATCTATTTTGAAATCGTGTTTTAGTTTTTCTTCCACTAATTTATTTTTTTGGATGTTAGAATAAGGCTTTTTTTTAGTTAACATTTCATAATAGACTAATAATAATTGATGTGTGTCGGTTCTCCAGTCAATTTTGTGTTTTGTAATTTGCGTCGGAGACATATATGTTGATGTTCCATTAAGATTTATGTCACCTTTAAATTTGGCAATACCAAAATCCACTAGAAATGGCTCAACTTTATTTTCTTTTAGAAGTTTGATGAATGTTGCATCTATTTTATTTTTTCTTTTATAATTTTTAGCTCGAAGCATGATATTTGATGGTTTGATATCACAATGTATTATGCTTCTTTTTTTATTTTCATAATATACTTCGTTATGTGCATAATATAATGCATTCATTAGTTTTAGTATTATTGATGTCGCAACATATGGAGGAAATTCTTCTTGTTTATTTTCTAAATATTCTAATACTTCTTTTAATGAGTATCCTTCAATATGTTCGGAGCGAAATAATAATATATCATTATATTCTATAATATCGTAGATTTGTGGTATATTTTTATGTTGCATTGCACTTAAAATTTTACACTCATTAAGAAATTGTTTTCTTAAATTTGGCTCAACTGATTCTAGAAATTTAATATTTTCTACTCTACCTGCCAATTTATTATTTTTGACTATTGCAATGCCGTTAAAATAGTTATTGCCTAGAATTTTTGTTATTTTAAATTGTTCTTTTGGGATGTTATGAATGATTGATGTTATATACTCTTCCTTTTTTGAATTGCTAGTTGTCATTTTAAGTTTAATGTTACTATTATGTTCTTTGTCGTATTGTGTTAATTTAGAATTTAATTCAATTTCATATTTATAAATGTTATTTTACGTGAATTTGTAATATTAAGATAGTAATGGTATACATGGATTGTTTTGATATGTTCGATAATATATTTAGTATAATCGTGTTATAACATTTCAGATTATTCTCGTATTATCATAAAATTTAAAAACTCTTTTCTTCAATAATTATTCTTGAGGTGGTTATATGGTTCTTATAGAATGGTCTTTGGCTCTTAGTGTAGATATAGAAGTTATTGATACTCAGCATAAAAAATTGCTTAATTATATGAATGAACTTTATGATGCTATCGTACAAAGAAGAGAACATGATATTTTAATAAGATTATTTAATGATTTAGAAGAATATACTCGTACGCATTTTACATTTGAAGAAGTATATTTTGATGAATTTAATTATGATGGAAAAGATGCTCATGTTTTACAACATAAGGAATTTATTAAGCAGCTAGGTGTGATGAAGCAAGAAATATTTAATAATTCAAAAGATGTTGAAGATTTACTTGATTTTCTTGTAAATTGGTTGATGCATCATATTAAAGGAACAGATCATGGTTACGTTAAGTGTTTTCATGAACATGGTATTGTTTAAAATATCGTTTTTCCATTAGCGTGTTATTGATAGTGTTTGGTTTTCCATTGATTAATTGTTTTGCTATTTAATTTATTATACTTATCAAGAAATTATTAACAATTTTTACTCTTTATCTTTATCATTTATTAATATAATCTTGTGATTTTTCAAATATTCTCTTAATTCTTTTCTTGTAACAAACATGGATGGCTCCCACATTGCAAGATATTTTTCAATAACTTTTAAGTCAGTTTTTTGAGCGGTATTTTGCATTTCAGAATCAAATATTACTATTTTTTCATCAAAATCATTAGTGTTTCTTTTAAGTTTTAATATATCTTCATTAAAGTTTCTTAGTTCTTTTCCAAATGATTTTTCTGATTCTATTAAATTATGATCGGTTAATTGAATCTTTTTTCTTAAGTTACCGTATCTTTCTTCAAGTACTCGAAGTCTTCTATCAAGATCAGATATCATTGATGCTAATTGTACATGCTCATTACCATTAGGATTATCTCTAGAATTTTGTTCAGTATCTCGATTTTGAGCATTAGCAACTCTTTGTGATATGCTGTTCTCGTTAAATTGTGATCCTTCTTCAACCATAAGGTTATTTACGATGTGCTATTATATAAAGTTTATTAAGTGCTAAGATTATATACTTGTAGTATTGAACTTGCTGTATTGATGCTTGAGTATTAGTAAAATTTAAATACTCTCCTATTGAATATTCTCTTTGAAGGGTGTACTCGTTACATTAATGTAATTTGTGGAATAGTTTTTGCAGTTACATGTATGTAAATAGTGATGCATTTTACTGTGGATTATAGAGGTGTGTAATGTTATTTGGGAGTTCAGACAGTTCTTATGATGTCGTAAAAGAGGGTGAGGATACTGTACTTCGTATTGATTACGAAAATGCTATGGAGGTTCCAAGCCTTGAAGATTCTGAACAATGTATGGCTGACACTATTGAAAAACTAATTGCTAACAGAAATATTACTAAAATTATTTTTTCTCAAAAACGTGATTACGAATATGATTATGCGCAAACACGTATACTTGTAGAATTTTCTAAAACTTATTCTAACATGTTAAAACATAAAGCAGTTTTCAATTATAGTGTTGTTAGTATGAATGAACAGCAACCAATTATTATGAATTCTGCTACACAAAAATATGCTGAATTGCAAAATGTAATATTTAATTTATTAAAAAAAGATCCTGTTGGCGGATATGTTGAATTAAAAAGAATTCTTCGTCGTGAAAAAATAGAATTAGATAAAAGCCTCGATGATATATATACTGCAATGCTTACAAGGTATATTCAAATTGTAGCTTATGTTATTAAATCACTCGAAGCTACAAAGTTAATTGCAACAGCAATGCCACACATTAGTGGAATGCAACTAGGGGATAGAACTATTTATAGACGAGTATTTACTCCTAATATTAAGCCAGATTTTATGTTTACAAAAATTATGGCATCATATCCAAGACAAGGTGTCGAAACAGATAGTTATACTGTTAGAAATTCTGATGTAATTATTTTTAAGCTTCAACATAATGTACAAAATCTGTATCATATTACTCCGCCAGAATTTAAATTAACTGAAGAAAAATATGAGATACTTGATCTTGCAAGAAAAATAATGGCTGAACATCAACCAGAAAAACAAGAATTTATCGACCCTGCAAGAATGCGTGAAGTATTTACTAATATTGGTCGAGATTTAATTGAAGAATTGGTTGAATATAAAAATCTTAAATTAAAACACGCTGAAATCGAGGAACTTGCAAAAATACTTGTAAGATATACTGTGGGTTTCGGAATAATTGAAGCCTTACTTGAAGATGATAAAGTTCAAGATATTACAATTAATAGTCCTA
>CAVZPN010000026.1:0-24749 GCA_963777125.1 uncultured archaeon
ACAGTAACATACATGAATAAAGGTGATGTTGAACATCAAGATAATTTAGGTCATAAAGGAATTATTGGAAAAGGCGATGTTCAATGGATGAGTGCAGGCTCAGGAATAATTCATCAAGAAATGCCTCAAGGTAAAAACGGTATGGATGGATTTCAATTATGGGTTAATATGCCTAAAAGCAAAAAGATGATAGCGCCAAAATATCGCGAGATAAAAAGTAATGAAATTAAAACAATAAAAAAAGATGGTGCGCAAATTCATGTAATTTCAGGAGAATATAATTGTATTACTGGTCCTGTAAATAATCTTGTGATTGATGTAACTTATCTTGATATAGTCTTAAATAATTCTAAAGAGAATAAGGATACTGAGTTTATTTTTACTCCAAAAAAAGGTTATACTACGTTATGTTATGTTGTGTCGGGAACTGGAAATTTTTTATCAGAAAAAGTTACTAAAAATCAATTAGCAATAATTAATGATGTTAAAACAATTCTAATTAAATCAAATAACTCCTCCAAATCTGAGGATAAATTGCGATTCTTATTAATATCTGCTAAACCTTTACAAGAAGAAATTGCTTGGGGTGGACCAATTGTAATGAATACGCAAGCGGAATTAAAAGAAGCGTTTAGAGAATTGAATAACGGGACTTTTATCAAGTAGAACTATTACTTAAAATAGCTTTAATTGTCATTATATTCATTCAATTGTTTAAGCTACTTTCTTTAATAATTCGCTACTACTAATAACTTTTTGCCCGCCAACATCAAAGATTATTTCAATATTATTTTCTTTACAAGTTTTTGTATCATGATATAATGTTGAGTTAGGATTTGCTGCATCGGCTTCATTTCTATCGCCACCTTTTGCAAATATTAATTTATCATGAGGATATTTTTCTCGAAGTAATTTTAAATCCTCGCAAACACTACCGTCGAGACTTTTACTGATGCGCGCTTCATCAACATCTTTTAAATTTGAAACTATAAATAATCGTTCATTTTCATCCATAAATGTTTTACTGCCCTTTATTTTAACTTGATTATCGTTATTAACAATAACAACTAATTTATCGCCGAGTTTTGCAGAATCAATTAAATATTTAATATGTCCACTATGTATTGGATTAAAATATCCTGATGTAATAATTATATTCATTTAATCACCTTAGTTATTCTTTAGTTTAAGGTTATTTAAATGTTATTAAATTTTAATAATATGTATTTATTATTCTACTTTATTATTTAATCTTCTTATTTTTTTAATAATAGTGTTTTCTATTGCGTATCACTTCTACTAGATAATAGTAAACTATTTAAAGAGTTATTTAGATAATTAATTAATATTATGTTTAAAGTTACGTGGTGAATATTATGAATAAAGATTTAACTAATTTAATAAAAAAATTTCAGTTAGTAAAAGGACTTGTTATTGTTGGGGCCGTTTTAGGAGTATCTTATTTAGGTTATACAGCTTATGAAAAAAATAAAATTAAGCAAGATAAAATTCGTGAAGAATATGTCATTACTAATAATTTTGAGAAAACATTAGATTTTGTTATATTAAAAAATAATTATCAAGCAAAAAAAGATTCTTTAGAGCAAATATATTTAACACATCGTGTTCAAGATGCAATTTTAGAAAATGCATTTATTGTAAAAAGAGACTCTTTATTACAAGAATACAAAAAAACTTTGCAAGGTAATTAATTTTATTAAATTTCAAAAACAATCATATTTTTAAATAATTGCAAAGTCTTACTAATAAGATGATTTCACTTGTAGTTAACGCTGGGTCAAGTTCAATTAAGTTTCAAGTATTTGACGATGAAACTGTTTTACTTAGAGCAATTGTTGAAGAGATAGGAAGTAATCATTCTAAAATAAAGGTTAGTTATCCTGAAAAATCTGAATTAAATTTGGCTATAAAAAATCATGCAGAAGCATTAACTCAAATTATTATTGTATTAAAAAAATACATAAACATAGATGATATTGAATGTGTTATACATAGAGTTGTTCATGGTGGAGAATTATTTAGACAAACCGTTCTTGTAACTGATGATGTTGTTTCTAAATTAGTTGAATTAATACCTCTTGCACCATTACATAATCCTCCAAATATTGAAGGAATAAAAATAACAAGAGAATTATTACCTAATATCAAAACTATTGCAGTATTTGATACTTCATTTCATAGTACTTTACCTGAGTATGCTTATCTTTATGGAATTCCTTATTCATTATATAAGAAACATCATATTAGAAAGTTTGGTTTTCACGGTACAAGTCATAAGTATGTTTCAAATGAAGCAATAATAAAGTTTAATTTACAAAATTCTAAAATTATTAGTTGTCATCTAGGAAATGGTGCAAGTATTTGCGCAATAAAAGATGGTACAAGTATTGATATAAGTATGGGATTTACTCCAACACAAGGAAGCATAATGGGCACAAGATGCGGGATAATTGATCCTTCAATACCTCCTTATTTAATGGATGTTGAACATTTAACTCCAAAAGAAGTTGGTAATATATTAAATAAAAAATCAGGCCTACTTGGATTATCTGAAATAAGTTCAGATATGCGTGTACTTGAAGAAAGAATTACTGAACCTGGCGCAAAAAGAGCAATTGATGTATTTTGCTATAGATTAAAGAAACTTATTGGAGGATACATTGTGGCTTTAGGCGGGGTTGATGCAATAATATTTACTGGTGGTATCGGTGAAAATTCTAGTCTTGTACGAGAAGAAATTTGTAATTCGCTCGGGTTTTTAGGATTAAAACTTGATTTAGAAAAAAATAATGCTTCAAAAGAATTGATATCTGCAAATGATTCAAAAATTAAAGCTATTATTATTAAAACAAATGAAGAACTTCAAATGGTTCGAGAAGCAAAAGGGTTGCTTAGTAAATAATATATTATAGTTATTTAACATACATTTATAATACATTTAATATTTCTGAATTTATGGCAATAATTAATATTAAAGGACATGAAATACAATCAGTGCATTTTAAAGACTCTTGTGATAGACGAGCATTACAAATTAGCAATAATTTGATTAAATTACTTGGAACAATTGAAGTTGCTGAAAATGATATAGATATTCCAATGGAACGTGTTGCAATGAAAAAAGCTCCTGCATCAGTTTCGTGGTATTTTGATAATCATCATTTACACTATAGTTATAGTGGCGCAAGTAAATTTGTTGAAAATCTAGCAATAGTTTACAAGGTATTAGAATTAGAGATAATTGCATTAATTGAGGGAGAAAAAAGTGTTGAAGATTTTGTTTTTGAATTTAGAGAAGAACAAGATATTGTCGAACAAAGAAAACTGGCAAGAGAAACACTTGGCCTTGAACCTGGTGTTATTGATTTAGCTGTTATTGATAAAGCATATAAGACACTTGCAAAAGAACATCATCCTGATAAAGATACTGGAGATGTATTAAAATTCAAAGAAATAAATAAAGCACATAAGATGTTAAAAAGAGAATTACAATAAACCTATTGTTCATTTCATCATCCACTATCCACATTAATCTTTTTTCGTTTTGCATTTTATTATGCTATTTTAAATTGGTTTAATTGGAAATAGTATTTTAAATGTGCTACCTTTATTTTCTCCTAAACTTTCAATATACATTTTTCCATGGTTAAGTTTTATGTGTTCGTGAACCATGCTAATTCCTAAATTTGTTCCTTTTTCATCTGCAGTTCCTTTTCTAGATAAATTATTTATATTATTTGCGTATAGATTGGCGATAATTTCAGAATTCATACCGATGCCATTATCTGTTATGTCTATTTCATAATATTGTTGATTATTATTTTCTGTAATTAGATTTCCCGTGATTTCTATTTTACCATAGTTATTTGTGAATTTTATAGAATTATTAATTATATTTCGTAATATTGTGTTAGCCGAATATTTGTCAACGTAAACTTCCGCATCTTTTTTCTGGTTATTTGTTATAGTTATAAATTTGTTATTCGCACTTAATTTTAGTGGTTGATATGAAGATTCTACAAGATCATTTACATTTATTAATTTAGGACTATATGATATATTTCCTGATTGTATTTTGGCCCAATCCATTAAATCTTCTATTAATTTAAGTGTATGTTCTGAAGAAGTTTGAATGTATCCTATGTATTCTTCCACTTGTTTTGTTGGAAGTTGATTATTTATGTTTTCTGGTTTAAAATTATCGCTTAAAATTTCTGTAAAACCTGAAATTGCTGTAAATGGGCTTCTAAGAATCGTGTGCAATCATTGAAAAAAATTTATCTTTAGTGATATTAGATTTTTTAAGTTTATCTACAAGTGAATGTATTTCTTCTTCTGATTTTTTACGCTCTGTAATATCTTCATACATTCCTAGTATTCCTATTATTTCTCCTTGTTGATTTGTTAGAGGCATTTTACTTGTTTTTAACCAAATTTTATCCCCCGTTGGCGTTGTTTGAGGTTCTTCAAAATCTAGTTTTGGTTTTTTTGATGTTATAACTTCTTGATCATCTTTTCTATATAATTCTGCATATTCTTTCCAACTCATATCAAAATCGTTTTTGCCAATTAATTCTTCAGTACTATTTCTGCCACCATCTTTTGCAAAAATACTATTGCAACCAAGATAATTTAAGTTTGTATCTTTCCAAAATATTCTTACTGGGAGAATATCGATTATTCTTTGTAACAATTTGTGAGAGTTATTAATTTCTTCTTCCATATATTTACGCTCAGTGATGTCTTTAAATGTGCCAAGAGTGCTCGTAAATATTCCGTTATTATCGAATTGTGGTATTGCATTAATATGCAAGTATTTTTTTGAACCATCTAAATGTATTATTTCAAGATCGTATGTACTCTGTTCACCTTTAGTTCGTAAATTTGTTTGTTCTCGAATTAATTTTTTATTATCTTCGGATAAGAATTCATCAAGACTTCTACCTATTAATTTACCTTTATTAACGCCAAAAATCTTTTCAGCGGAAGGATTTACAAAAATAAACTTTTCATTAACGTCAGTTATTCCAAGTCCCTCATTTATGCTATTGATTAATATGCTATAATTGGTTTCACTTTTTTTTAAAGCTTTCACTATTTCATCTTCTAAGTGATTTTCTGCAATGATTTTATTTGTAGAATTTACTTTGTATGTTTCGATTTCTTTTTTAAGCGTCTCATTTTGTTTTATGGGTTCTTCTTTTGTTATCTTTTTAGGATTAGTCATTTGTAAGATTTATGTTGCTCTCAAATGTGTTGGCCAAGATATAGGACGTATAACTACTAAGTAATGATACTATCTTTATAAATCTTTCTTCAAACGATGGTTTATGTTATTTATTATACAACTATATTTATTTTTGGCTATAATAAACTTTATAATATGATAATTGATTTAGTTTATTTATGGTAACAATTCCTGGTGTTAATCCGATTATTATGTGGGTAGCATTTTTAGTTCTTATACTAATCTTTCTAATTATTGATTTAGGTGTATTTAACAAGAAAAAACATGAAATTGGTGTTAAGGAAGCTTTAATTTGGACTGCCGTTTGGTTTGGTCTATCAATGCTATTTAATGTATTTGTATATTTTGAATTCGGATCAGAAGCTGCAGTGAGCTTTTTTGGCGGATATTTACTCGAAAAAGCATTAAGTGTAGATAATATATTTGTAATATTCTTATTATTTGCAAGTTTTAAAATTGAAAAAATTTACCAACATAGAATTTTAGTTTGGGGAATAATTGGCGCAATTATTTTACGTGGAATTTTAATCGTGCTTGGAACTGCAGTAGTAGATAGATTTGAATTTGTATTTTATATCTTTGGACTATTTTTAATTTATTCAGCAATTCAAATGCTTCGTAAAAAGGATGAGGATTTTGATCCTCACGATAGTAAGCTTGTAAAATTCATACATAAAATTGTTCCAGTAACAAAAGATCATAAAGGTGGTAAATTCTTTGTTCGACATAATGGTAAATTTGCAGTAACAATAATGTTTGTTACATTAATTGTAATTGAATTTACTGATTTAGTATTTGCATTTGATTCAATTCCAGCAATATTTGGTATAACAACAGATCCATTTATTGTATTTACTTCTAATATATTTGCAATACTTGGTTTAAGATCATTATACTTTGTAATTGCAAAAGTTCATGACTTATTCCATTATTTAAGTTATGGTCTAGCATTAATATTAACATTTATTGGACTTAAAATGTTACTTATGCACGTTGTTCATATTTCAATTGGTTGGTCTTTACTTACGGTGTTTGTAATTCTTGGCTTATCTATCTTATTATCTATAATGTTTCCTCCGAAACATGTAGTAATTGATGTTGATAAAAAGAAGTAGATGTGATGTTATTCTTAATGTAAATTCAAAAATCTTTTAAATAAGTAATTTAATCTTATAATTATGATGCAATTTAATGAAGATGGTAGTTTAAAACTTTCAAGTTCTACAATAAAAAAGAAACAAGATAATATTGATAGAATGCAAAAGTATAGATGTATTCGCGTACATAAAGAAATGGTGAATTTTAGTGCACCAAAAAAATGTTTATTACATATAAGATTATCAGATGTAATGACGGACAGTAAATTTATTGAAACAATACACGGATATTTTAAGAGTAGTTGTGATGTACCAACAAAATTAATTAAAATCAATGATAAAGAATTCGATATAGAAATAGGAACACACTTTAAAAGATGTTCAGATTGTACAACATTAGTTAATAGATATAGGGAATTTATGGATGATTCATTAATACTTGAGAAAGGCAATTGTACATACGAACCTTTTAGTAGCAGAAATTTTGCATACGAAGATTATTTTGAGTAGGTTACTTGGTAAATTTATATTTTTGATAACTTATCTTAAATATTGATAATTGTGAGGGGATATTATGAATAAAATATTAGTGGTATTAGTATTGTTTGGATTATTGTTTGTTGCAACAGCTTGTAGTGCACAAAAAATAGTTGATGTTAAAACCGCAGATAATGTTGGAAAAAAAGTAACTGTATCTGGAATAGTTGAATCAACAATAAAATTAGGCTCTATTTCTGGTTACGTATTAAAAGATGATACTGGAAAAATTAGTGTATCTTCAGAAAATCTGCCTAAAGAGGGAGATAGTATTAAAGTTACAGGAACACTAGTAAAAGATACTATACTTGGATATTATATTAAAGTAAATTAATAATTTTTTTAATCAAATTTTTAAATTAGGTAAAATAATTATAATTAATGGGCGGGTAGTTAAATCCGGTATAACGTCCCGTTGGCTATACTCTCTAAAGAAAAGGAATCGTGATTGGTTCTTACCAGAATCGGGAAGGCTCCGGGTTCAAATCCCGGCTCGTCCATTTATTATATTTCTAGTATTCTTAAACATCTGGTTTTTCTGGTAATTTATGATAATTTAAATATAGTGCTGTTGCCATTCCGTCTAGTATAAATGGCATTGCAAATATTTTTGATCTGATGTTTGGTAAATTTTTCATTCCGTCTTTTAACCAACTATAATGACTTTTCGGATCTAAGAATAAATCAGAGTATAGTTTTCTAAATCCTTCTTTTAATTCGCTTGTTGTCATTTGTTTTGGTTTATGTATTATATGCATTTTATGATCATAGTGTGATAAATCGTAATCTAATATTCTGCCTTCTGATTCTACCTTAGTATACCATGGTGTTCCAGGATGTGGTGTTGCTATGTGTGGTAGAACAATTACTCCTAATTCTCTAATGGTTTTTACTGAGGATTCGAAACTATTTGGATAAATTTGTTCGTCAGTACCAAATATTATAGAATATAAACACGGTATGTCTCTTTTTTTGAATGGTTGAATTAATTCTTTTAATTCAGATGTGCTTCTCTTATTAAATTCTTTATCTGTGGCACCTTTAATTTCTCCATTAAAATCTTCAATTCCTGTAAAGAATGTTAAGCAATTTCCTTTCATTAAATCTAGAATTTTATCATTATTGTAGAATTGTCCAATCGTTCCTTCGCCAGCCCAATATTTGCCTTTATCTTTTAACATTTTAAAAACTTCTTTAACATATTCTTCAGGATACGAACCTAAATTATTATCGATTAATATTATTGGTCTGTGCGATTTTAGCATATCTATTTCTTTTGAAATTTGTTCAAGACTTCTAAGTTTTACGTGTTTTTGAATTCTAGTTGCGCTACAAAAATCACATTTGTTATGACATCCCCTACCTAGTTCTAATGTTTGAGTAACGTGAGTATTAAGTGGAAGTATGCTTCTGTCTGGAAGTATATATTCCGTTTCTAAATCTAGCGCGGTATTTCGCATATAGGTTGGTTTTAGCTTATGATTTTTTAAATCATCAATTAATATTTTGCCTAAACCTTCAAATTCTCCTATAACGATTGTAGCAGGCGTTAATGATTGTACTTCTTTTGGACATAATGTTGGTCTTTGACCTCCTAATATTACCGGAATATTTTTTGATAAAAAATGATTACTAAGCTCTATTGCTCTATTTTGGTCAATATCCATAAATGATATTCCAACAAAATCGTAATTATTGGTGTCTTTAAGTACTGATGGATCATATATATCTTTAAACTCTAAATGTTCTACGCCACTATTTTTAAACTCTTGAGCAATTATTCCTGCACCATGATGTGGTCCGATTCCAATAGTGTTAGATCTTAGACTAGAAAATATTGTTTTAAAAGCCGTTCCACTACCATAATTTTTGGAAGCATATTTATATTGATATTTTGTTATAAATAATCCATTCATACGATTTAAAAATATTAAACATTTTAAAAAGTTATCTTTTATGAGTGGTAATTTATTCTTTTTTTGAATAGGATATATTTACATTATTTTCTTAATTATTGGCACTGCAAATAATAATGCGATTAGTAGATACCAATACCATGCAACGTTTAATACGAATTTTCCAACCATTGGTAGTACGGTTATTATAAATAATGTAAAGAATACTACGCTTAGTTTTAATGAAGATATCTCGTACCATTTTAAATTCTTAGAAAATTTCTGTGTTATTTTTTCAAACATAGTTATCACCAATGTATTTTATGGTATCATTCGTTTATAACGCTTTGTAATAATAGACTTTATTTTAATGGGATTCTTTCTGATTGCCAATATTCTCTTAAAGATTGAATTTTATTGCCTTTTATTTCTATAATTGCAACTTCTTTAATATGTATGCCTGATTTTTCAATATTACTATTAAATGTTGCATCCCATTCTGCAATTAATGTATTTTTAGAAATATAGTAGTTTAATAATTTAAATTCTATTTTTGATTGTTCCAAAACAACTTTTGTTTTCCAATAATTAGCAATTTCTTTGTGACCAATAAATGGTTTTTTTAGAACACGTTCGTGATATATTCCGTCTTTATGAAATATGCTTAAAATCTTATTTGTATCTTGCTTGATCCAAGCTTCTTTATATGTTTCTAGAATTTTTTCAGCAAGTTTTTTAGTTATCATTTTAAAAAAAGAAATAAAAAAAGATTAATTAATTTTTAGAGCTTTCATAATTTTGTCAAGCTTTTGATTAATTTGTTCTAATTCTTTTGGAGATATACTTGATTTACTCTCAAATCTATCTGATGAGTGTCTATCTTCGAATTTTTCAAATCTGCCAGTTCCTCTATCGCTTGAACCAGAATTATTTTGTCTAAAGCAACTTCTACAATATATTGGTTTACCGCCAGTTGGTTTAAATGGTACATCACATTTCTCGCCACATTTATCACATACTGTTTCGTGTACTGTAAATCCTGAACTTTTTTCTTTAGCAAAGCTTCCTTTATCGAATCTTTTTTCTGGTCTATCGCCAAATTTACTTGAACTATCTCTGCCAGAACTAAATGAATCTCGTCTTCCAAATTTTCCACCAGAAGATCTTGATGAACTTTTATCTCTAAATTTTCCTGAACTTCTTCCAGCAAATTTGTCTACTTTATTGAATTCTCTCATTTTGCACCTACAAATTATATTTTTATAGCTTTAAGAACGTACTTTTATTTATAAACTTATGTTAATACTAACTAGGCAGAATATTTGTTTCTAAAATCACTTACTTTTTAAATTCTTATTAATCCCATCTTCTTATGAAAACTGATAAAGAATTAAAGAAATCATTTAAGCTAGAAGCTTCTCTTACGCCTGAAAAATATTATGCTGTTAATGCATTAAAAAATGAAGGCTTTATAAGAGGACAATGTAGTCATTGTAAAAAGTTTTTTTGGTCAACACATAAAAGGGATGTATGTGGCGATGCTGAATGTATCAAAGGTCTAACATTATTTTCAAATAATCCTACTCGAAGTCCTATGACTTATATTGAAGTTTGGGAGAAATATAAAAAACATTTTACTCATTTAGGTTATACTGCAATAAATCGTTATCCTGTTGTTTCTAAATGGAATCCGACAACAGATTTTACCATCGCAAGTATTGCTGCATTTCAACCATATGTTGTAAGTGGTGAAGTTGAAGCACCATTCAAAAAATTAGTAATTCCACAATTCTGTTTAAGATTCGGCGATATTGATAATGTTGGAATAACTGGTTCACATTGTACTGGATTTGTAATGATTGGACAACACGTATTTTTAAATCCAAGTGAATGGAATCAAGAACAATTTTTTATGGATATATACAATTATGTTACAAAAGTTGTTAATTTAAATAAAGATGAATTAGTTTTGCATGAAGATGCATGGGCTGGCGGCGGAAACTTTGGACCATGTATGGAATTTTTTAGTAATGGGATAGAGTTATTTAATCAAGTATACATGATGTTTGAACATTCTGATGAAGGAAATCGAGAATTAAAATTAAAAGTTCTTGACATGGGTCTTGGAATGGAGAGAATTGCGTGGTTTAGTCAAGGAACAGCAACAATGTATGATGCAATATTTCCAACAGTTCTTGATTATTTAAAGGAAACTACGCAAGTACATTTTGACGTTGATTTATTTAGAAAATTTGCACCATATTCAGCATTATTAAATGTTGATGAAGTTGAAGATATGAATGCTGCTTGGAAAAATGTTGCAGAACATGTTGGAATAGATTCAGAATCACTTAAAGCAAAAATTCTTCCAATGACTGCAATTTATAGTATTGCAGAACATTTACGTTCATTATTATTCGCAATTACTGATGGTGGACTTCCAAGTAATGTTGGTGGCTTGTCAAATTTAAGAGTAATATATAGACGAATGATGAATTTTATTGAAAAGAATTCTTGGGACGATAAAATTGATATTAAAAAAGTATTAAGATTACACGCGCAATATTTAGAACCAATATTTCCTGAATTAAATGAATCAGTAAATGAAGTTTATGAAATACTCGAATTTGAGAAGAAAAAATATTATGAGAGTAGACAACGTGAACATAATATTATAAAAAATATTGTTGCAAAAAATGAAACTATTACAGTCGATAAATTAATAGAGTTATATGATAGTAATGGTATTAATCCTGATGAACTTGCAATTGAAGCAAAAAAACAGAATTTAATTATTACCGTTCCAGATAATTTTTACAAATTAGTCGCAGAAAAACATGAACTTGATGCAATTAAAACCAAGGATAGTATTAAGACTGCAACTAAAAAAGAAAAATATTATGATGTTGGTGAATTAAAAACTGAAGCTATGTATTTTGAACATTATGATTTAATTGACTTTAAAAGTGTAGTATTAAAAATAATTCATGATACTGAAGAAAAAAATTATAAGGTAATTCTTGATAAAACAGTATTTTATCCAACTAGTGGTGGCCAATTAAATGATATTGGAACACTTGAGAAATGTAAAGTTATAGATGTATTTAAACAAGGAAAAGTAATAATACATGTTCTTGAAACTGTTAACTTTACAGAAGGACAATTAATACATGGAAAGATAGATTTTGATAGGAGAATACAACTTGCGCAACATCACACAGCAACACACATATTAAATGGTGCAGCAAGAAAAATACTTGGAAATCATATTTGGCAAGCTGGCGCTTCAAAAACTTTAGAAAAAGCAAGACTTGATATTACTCATTATGAAAATTTAAGTAAAGAACAATTGAATGCAATTGAAGATTTAGCAAATAAGATTATTCGAGAAAATATTCCTGTGAATAAGACATTTATGAAACGTAATATTGCTGAAAGCAAGTACGGTTTTAGAATATATCAAGGTGGCGCAGTACCAGGAAAAGATCTAAGAATAGTTGAAATTTTAGGATTTGATGTTGAAGCATGTGCTGGAACACATTTAGATATAACTGGTGATGCAGGTCAAATAAGAATATTAAAATCATCAAAATTACAAGACGGAATAGTAAGAATAGAATTTACGGCAGGACTTGCTGCTGAAAAAACTTTACAAGAAAAAGAAACATCTCTTGAAGAAATTAGTAAGATATTAAATTGTACGCCAAGTCAAGTTCCTGCAAGAGTTGAAGAGCTATTTTCTAAATGGAAAAAAATAGTGAAGAAAAATAGTCAGGAAAAGTTTGAATTAATTTCTGTTGTTGAAAGCGAAGATTCGCGTGATAAGATAATTGCAAGAACAGCTGCAATTTTAACTACGCAACCTGAAAATATTATTAAAACTATTGAAAGGTTCTTAAGAGAAATATATGAAAAGCAGAATCCTAAGAAAGATTTGTAGTTAAATAATGCTTTGTTTTATTAATTCTTTAATTTTTTTATGTCTTTATTATTAGTAATTGGTATTTTATCTTTATATTATTAGTCATTACTCTTTTTAGAATTTGAAATCTTTATAGTATACATAATCATGTATTATTTTCCAGTCATTTACTCGGGCTAATGTTTTTCCTAAATACGAATTAACTATTTCTACTGTTTCTTTTTTCTTAATATAATCTGCATTAGGTAATGAATTTTTATCTTTATATGTAATTATATTTTTTGGTGTATTAAATAATATTACATTTACTTCTTGCGTTTTTTGTTCTAGTATTTTTTTTACAACATCTAAATTATCTTCGAACATTAGTGTTATGTTGAATTGTTGTAATACTTTTTCTTTATCGCTTTCATAGATTATATCTGTTGGTTTGAATCTATATTTGCTGTATATTTTATCTCTCCAACTTGATGTTAGTTTAATTGGATCGTTGTAGTATGCATTTGAACGTGCAGTAATGTCGTATATTGTACTCGTGTCTTCTAATTTTTTTAATGCGGCAATACAATAAGGTTTTGGCATAAGATTTTCAACTATGCCTTCTGCTTCCATAGATTTGAATATTTCTCGGACCTTTTCCTTTGTAATTCCTATGTTTTTTAATATCGGGAGATCTTCTAGTCTATATACTAGTAAATCTGATTCTGTTATATTAGTTATGAGTTTATCTGAGTAGAGTTTATTTATTTGGATTGTTAGTGGTTTATTAAAATCTACTTTAGTATCATCTATATCTACACCTATATTTCCTGTGTTATTATTCAACATTTCATATAGTTTATTCATTAATGAGTAGAAAAATATTTGTTTTTATAAATTTTAGCATATATTTCGTATGTTTTATGGCTAAATAAGTAATTTTAGTTTAAGTTTTACTAAAGATAAACGTTATAAACTAATCTTGTACTCTCTTGGCTATGCCACATAGTATTAAAGAACAGCATTTGGAAGATATTTGCGCTCAATGTAAAAAACCTCATGGTAATAGTATTACTCTTGAAAATTTTAATCATAGGTGGTATGAGGTAATTATGTGTGTGAATTGTGGTTATGAAATTATTCGTCTTAAGGAAGAAAAAGTATTTGTTGATAAGTTAGATGCAGTGCATAGTAGATAATTATTCTTTTAATTATCTTTTCTACTTTGTTTCGTGCTAGAATTTCTTTTTATTCTTCTCTTAATGTTGTAACAATAGGTTTTTCTCGAACAATTACTGTATGTTCTGATTGTGATACTATTCCTTTACCAACTTCAAGTAATGGTGGATAATCGTGTATTATTCCAAGATTTTTTAAATCATTTAAAGCATATTTGACTTTTGATATTGAATGTTTTGTTGTAAGCCATCTTGTTGTAAATGGTAATTTTTTAAATTCTTGAATGTCTTTTAGTACTTCACGAGTCATGTTGCTTCTAACGCCTTTTATGGCATTTAAAGAGAATATTGTAGCATTATTACTTTCAAATATCATGCCTCTGCCATTAGTTGCAAATGGTTCTATTGCAATCATTTGATTTTCTTCTAGTTCACGTTTGTCATTAGTGTTAAAATTAGGGATTGTCGGACTTTCATGAACATTATATCTTCCAAGACCATGTCCTGATAAATTTCTAACTGGACTTAAATCATATTTAGAAATTGATTCTTGTATTATTAATCCTATTTCTCCAAGAGTTGCTCCTGGACGTATATATTTTATCGTATTATTTAATGCTTCTTCAGATGCTTTTTTTATATTATAATATTCTTCAAATTTATCGTTATTTTCTTTAAATATTATTGTTACGGCAGTATCTGCGATTATTCCATTAATATGGACTCCTAAATCGAGTTTAATCATGTCTGTTGATTTGAATACTTCGTTATCTTCTGCAAGCGGGCAAAAATGTGCTGCAACATTATTTAATGATACTTGAGCAGGAAATGCCATCTCACCATTATTTTCTTTAATATATTGTTCTATTTTATCCAGAGCATCAACTATTTTTATTCCTGGCTGAATAATAGATTTACCATAAATTATTGCTTTTGCAGCGATTTTGCCTGCAATTATTGCATTATCTTTATCTTCTTCATTAATTATCATATTATGTGTAGAATTGGTGGTGTTTAAATAGATTGTGCAGATTTTAGGTTATTATTATAATTATATTTGTTATTAGATTATGTGTGTTAGTGTCTTATAAATAGTGTGTTATTATAGGATTATTATAGGTATAAAAATATGTGATTTGATTCGTATTTAAAATTAGTGCCGTGATATAGTTTGGCACGTATATTTATTATGTTTTTATTATTAAAATAACGTAAACGAGAAATACCATCAATAACAGAGTATAATTCGAGTGTTGGGTGTAAGGCTAGTTTTATTGGATGAATTTCTAAAGGAGTTGGTAATTCATCTACTATCTTTTCTATTTGTGACTCTTTTTTTTCTTGCCATAACATAAATTTGGTTGCTTGTTTATTGCCTTTATTTTGCCAATAATTAGAATTAGTAGAACTTTTTATGACATCTTGAAAAACTAGATGTTCTAGAATGTAGTTAGTATTTAATAAGAATACTTCTCCATCATTAAATTGTCTTTTTAACCATTTTTTATTAGGTTGCATTTTTAGCATGAAGTATTATTTATTGAAATACTGCAATTATTGTTAATACAACTATTGTTGCTGCAAATAATAAAAATATTATTTGTGATAGTCCTTTTCTTCTTGAATGTTTTATTTTTTTTATGATTCTCATTTTGATTACCTTTGTTAGTATCTTATTGTGTTAATTGCATTATATAGATATATCTTGGATTTTTAGTAGCAGATTTTATTAGTATATTATTGCAACAACTACTCTTTGTATTTGTTCAAATCTTACTTTTCCAGGATCTGCACTTGGATTATTATCTCCTTTAAGTGTGAAATATACTCCCTCGCTATCAACTTTTTTCTCTATTACTCTATGTATTATTGTACCTGATGCGTATTTTGATTTGTAACTTACTATGTCGCCGACATTGATTTTATCTGAGGATTCTGGAACAACTTCAATTGCATATGATCTTGAACTTATTACTGGTTCCATACTATGAGTATCTGTAAATGTTGCCCATTGTGGATCTTGAATATCCAGAATTACTTTTTGACTATATACTCCTATTTTATCTTCAGTAATCCATGCGCTTGGACTTGCAACTTCATCTGTTCTTGTGTCAATAATGTTAGTTGCTTGAGTTATTGTATTTTGATTATTAAGATTAGTCGGATTTTCTTTTGCTGTAGTATCGTTTAAGTTTGCATAGATATTACTAGATAGAAATCCTAGCATAAATATGAACGTTATTAAAAACGCCTTGATTAATGTTTTAGTTGTCATAATCATCCCCCAACGATTATAAGTATAGAATTAAGATAGGTGAACTAGTATATAAATGTTTCGTTTTTGTTGTTACTAGAAAGTGAATAAAATTCAAATATTTTGATTCCTCGAACTGGGTTCGTACCCTGCAGCTCTGCTGCGACTTGAAACACAGTTGGAGGTTAAAAAATACCTTGGAGCTCTGCTCCGATTGGGATTTTTTATTTTTGATAGTATTTATAATTCTTCAGTTATTATGGTGTTGGTTAATATTTCTTCAGCAATTTTTAAGAAAGCTTCTTCTTGCTCTGTATCAATTACTGCTCCTGCAGCAAAACTGTGTCCGCCGCTACTACCATGATTTAATTGAAGAATTATTTGTTCAATAATTTCTTTTAGATTAATGTTATCTGGATTTCCGACTATTCTAAGTGATATTTTAGTTGTATCATCATGATTTCTTGCAAGAGATAATATGAATGTATTTTTTTCAATATCTTGGGATTTGCAAAGAATTGATCCGAGTGTTCCAATAATTGTAGGTATGATGTCATCTTCAGCATTAATAATTATGTACTTATTTTTTCTTATTACTCTATTGCTACTAGAGTTTTCTTTATACCAATTTATTGCCGCCACTAATTCTTTTCTATAATCGGTGAGATTTTGAAGTGCCATATCTTTCATTTTTTTATCATTTAGACATGCTCCAATTCCAATACTTGATTTATTTAATCTCCCACAACTATTGAGTAATGTGGCAAATTCTTTAGCATCTCTAAATGGTGTGTCCTCATTCTCGCCAATTAAAAGATATGCTTTATTGAAAATATCAGAAACATCTTCTTGTGTTTTTGTAACTCTTTTTTTTATTATGCCTGAAATTAATTTTTGTTGATCTTCGATATTTAAATCAGATATTTTTTTCCAACCATTTTTTGTTTTAGGATTAATTCCTAGATTATTTAAAAAATTTATAGCTCCACTTTCGGATCCATTTACTCCTGGGATAATTATGTCTGAACTATATTGTAATAATTTGTATATGGGTTTTGTTTGTACTCCAAAGAATTTTAATCCACGTTTGACTTCGATTAATTTATTTGCTATTGCAATATCAAGTATGTCTTTATTTAGTTTTTTAAACTCTTTAGTTTCTTGAATATCTCCAATTGCACCAATAATTGCTATTTTTGACATTTCAATATTTTTGTTATCGGTTAAGTGTTGTGTAAACATAAACACAACTCCTGCACCACTTATTTCTGAGGAGCCATCAATATAGTATATATGTGGATTTATTTGTATAATATTTTCATATGTTGTTTGGGCTTGTAATTGATGATGATCTAAAATGTAAATTTTTTGAGTTGTAAGAATTTTTCCAATAGTTTCGATATTACCTGAGCCTAAATCTACAAACACAAAATATTCTTCAGATTCATCATTTAAATCTTTTAATACTTCTTCTGTAATAGTTGAGAGTGTTGTTAAAGAATATTTTCTATTTAATTTTATTAATGCATTAATCATTATTGCAGAAGCACATATTCCATCAGCATCAAGATGGCCAATTACTCTGATACTTTTATTTTTCGGAATTTGCGAGAATAACTCAGAACTTTCTTTTAGTAAATTATTAAATCCAACATAATCCGGATTATCGTACCTGTTTATTGTGGAATCTGAGACTTGTTGCATCATACATTTTTATGAACAAATCGTTTGTTTAAATACTTTTATATTACGCAAAATATATGTTAAATTTAGAATTTAATAAAAAATTATAATAAAATTAAATAAAAATAGTAAAAGAAAAATAAAGTTATACGTTTATACGTATAATTTTGCTTTACTTACGTCGTAAGTCCAATCTTTTGCAATCTTTCCAGTACGCTTGTAGTATTTAATTAAAGTTCTAATTTTAGATTCAGTAATTTGTAATCCACGAAGTGCAACTTTATCTTGCTTATTTTCATCTAAATGTTTTTTTATTAATGTTAATTTCTTAATTAATGCCATTAAATCTTCTGGCATTGGATTTAATACGTTTTTGTCTTCAAGTATTTGTGTTATGCTTTTTTTACATAATGTTTTAACATCAGCAATACCATAAACATCTCTTAAATGTAAACCTATTTGTGATGGTACTTGACCTTCTTTATTTAATTTTACAATTAACATTTCAACTTCTTTAGCGCCGTATCTTGACCATGATGGTACTACTCTTTTTATTGGTTTTTTACTTCCTGCTTTTCCTTTTGCTCCTGAATATGATTTTGCCATATTTTCAACTCCAATTTATTTTTATTCTTTTTTTTTAATTAATTTTTATGCTTGATTTTTATTCAAACACTATTATTAAACGAATGAGAAACTAGAAACTATTTGCTTCCAGTATAGTTGAGCTTTCACCAAACTACCCATCGCTAAGTATAAGGAGTAATAATTCATTTATAAATTTGATTATTAGATCTATTACTTATAATACTCGTTTTGCTAATATCTTATAGGTTATTTCACACAAGACATTTACCAGTAAGCTTTATAAAAAAATCATTATTATATAATTTATGGCAAGATTTAAAGAAAAACCAAAAGATAATTTTCTAGATTCTTATGGTGGTTCGAATGAAGAAACTAATGATAAGGAAAATGATCTTGAAGATGGTTCCATTACTTTTGATGAGGATGATGTTGCTTTTAATATTAATTTGATTAAAAAATCTAAATCTGGTTTATCTAATTCTATTTCCAAGCGTTCTGATTCTAATCTTCCAGTTATAGAATATGATGATAATTTTGTTGCGCCAGTTGTGATTGATGATTCTCAATATAACACTTCAAATGTTGATTTAGAAGCTATTGAAACACTGTTATTTCCACATCAAGATATACGTGTTGCACAAGATGCTTTAATAAAAAAGATTGATGAAGTAATTAAATTAAAAAAAAATCTTTTAGTTCATGCTCCAACTGGTTTAGGTAAGACTGCTGCTGCATTAAGTGCTGCATTAACTCATATCCTAAAAAAAGATAATAAAAATTTAACAATATATTTTTTAACATCAAGACATACTCAACATAAAATTGTTATTGATACTTTAAAAAAGATTAATGAGAAATTTAATTTGAAAATTGTCGGTTCAAGTATAATTGGGAAAAAACATTTATGTTTGCAACCAAATGTTGAAACTTTGCCAAGTAAAGAATTTGCTGAATTTTGTAAATTATTGGTCGAGAATGGTAAATGTAATTTTTATACGAATGTGAAACAAGGAACAAAATTAACGCCAGATACGCAAGTTGCATTAAATGATTTAAAATCTGCAAATAGTGGTGTTGCAACATCAGAAGATATTTTACTTGAAAGTGTAAAAAGAGAATTATGTCCTTATGAAATATCTATATTGATGGCAAAACAAGCAAGAGTAATAGTTACTGATTATAGTTACATTTTTAATCCACATATTCGTGAAGTATTTTTTAAAAAAATAAATAAGGAATTAAAGGATGCAATAATTATTGTTGATGAGGCGCATAATGTTCCTAGCAGGGTTAAGGATTTAGTATCCGAATATTTATCCAATATTATGTTAAAAAGAGCAATTGCTGAAGCTAAAAAGTTTAATCATCCACAAATAATTTCTATACTAGAACAATTAGCCACTATACTTGAAAATTATACTAATTCTTTAACTAAGGAATTTGAAGGCAAGTATGCAAGAAATACTCCTGAAAAGGCTACAGTTACTTTAGGTAGTTTTAGTTCTGGAAATGAACTTGGCAAAAAGAATTGGACAGAAACTGCAGCAAGTGAAAGATATGTAAATAAAAAAGAATTTGTTTATGATGTTGAAAAAATTAAGGACTATGATGAATTGGTTTCTGAGTTATCTTTTATTGGAAACATTGTTCGAGAAACGCAACATGTATCTTACATTGGTTCAATTGCAGATTTTCTAGAATCTTGGTTACTTACTGATGAAGGATTTACACGAATTGTTAGTGTAAAAAAATTGAAAGATAAAACTGATATGATAACGTTAAGTTATAGGTGTCTTGATCCAAGTATTATTACAGCGCCAGTAATAAATGCTGCATATTCAACAGTTATGATGTCTGGAACCTTTACCCCAACATCAATGTACAAGGAATTATTTGGGATAGAATCAGAAGAATTAACGCTTAAAAGTCCTTTTCCACAAGAAAATCGGATGAATCTAATAATTCCAAAGACTTCAACAAAATACGAGTCAAGAAGCCAAGAACAGTATAGTGAAATTGGAAAGATATTAGCTGAAATTTCAACAATAGTTGATGGTTGTATTGCAATATATTATCCTAGTTATTATTTAATGGAAGAAATTACTAAGTATCTTGATACTAAAGTTTCAAAAACAATATTTACAGAAAATCCTGGTATGACCAAATTAGAAAAACAAGAGTTTTTACAAAAATTTTCTTCATATCAAAAAAAGGGCGCGATATTAAATGCTGTTATTACTGGAAGTTTTGCTGAAGGAATAGATCTTCCAGGAGTACTAAAAGCAGTTGTAATTATTGGTTTACCTCTACAAAAACCTGATTTAGAAACCAAATCTATGATTGAATATTATGATAAAAAATTTAATAAAGGTTGGGATTATGGTTATTTATTTCCTGCGTTTACTAAAACAATTCAAGCTGCAGGAAGATGTATTAGAAGTGAAACTGATAAGGGCGTAATAGTATTTTTAGATGAAAGATATAGTTGGAATAATTATTATAGATGTTTTCCAATAACTTGGCGCATGAGAGTTAGTTTACTTTACACTGACTTAATTAAAGATTTCTTTAAAGAATAGCTGGTGTTTAAGGATAAGTTCAGACTATTTGTTATTATAGGATTTGTTAGTTATGTCTTCTAAAAATTGAGTGTGTGAATCGTAATATGTTATTCCGTTAGTGATAAATTCTTCTTTTCTTTTATTTGGACTTTTAAGTCTTAAACGAATACAATCAGCAATTACGTCATCTGCTGTTATTACTTTGAATTTTTTTTCAAGACTTGCATCTATTGCAGTCTCATAAACGCATGCAGATGCATTTATTCCCATAATAAATAATGTGTCTATTTCCATTTTTTTTAATTTAGGATATAATCTACTATATTTTTCAAATGCACTTGGAGATGATTTTACGTGAGGTGTTACTATTTGACACATGTCAAGATATTTTTTTGTTTCTGGCACAATTGAACCTGATCCTGCATAAATTACTCTTATTAGCGGCACATAATCGTCTATACATAATTTTTGCATTACTTTAGCATGAGCATCATATAGTTTTTTTTGATCACAATCAAATAATTTTGGTACAAATTCTGTTTGCATATCGATTAACATTACTGCAAGTCCTTTGTATGTTGATAATGCTGCAGCTACGCTATTTCCTTGCGATAATATTTTTTGTGCTATATTCTTCATTAATTGAGCTTAATTGCGCACTATTTATAAAATTTACCATTTAAGAGTAGTCATAAAACTTATCGAGATATTTTGTGTTTAATTAAGCAAAATAGTAAGATATTGGGTGTATACAGGTATACTTTATAGTATATTTAAGACATTTTTCTGTGCTTAGCTCGTAAACCAGTATACTAAAACGTAACATTTATATATTAGTTAAACTTTCAGTATGTTATGACAATATTATTCGATCAATTCAATTTACCTGAGAATATCTACGAGGTAATTTTTGCAACAGAACAACAAATTATTGTTGGAAAATTATTAATTGAAGAAATGAAAACACATGGCGGAGAAATTGGAAAAACCGAAATGAGTATTTTTGCAACAGCTTTGCATGAAGGCAAATTAGTTGATGAAGAAACAACTGCTTTTGGTCAAAAAAAGAAAGTAACATTAAGTTATAATAAGCGTCAATTTTATGATAGAATATTAACTCCTATGAAGAGCATGGGTTTAATAGATTATGATATGTATAAAAAAACATATAAAATTAGTGACAAATTCAATAAAAATATGATGAGAATCGGTATGTTGTGGCTTTATGAAATGCGAAAGCCAGCACAAGCACATACTATAAGTATTAAAAAGTAATTAACTAGGGTTAGTTAATTAAACAACTAAAGGTTGTGACACAACTTTTAGAGCTAGAACTCTTTTTAGAGTTTTTAATAACATTCAAAGAAGCCAGCTTCCTACACGTGTATCTAAATTCTTAAAAACCACCCCACCAAAACTTGTAGGAAGCATTGGTGCTTCTGTAATTTCAAAAATGTATACTAGTAATGTTTAGTTAATACTAATATCTTTTTTAATGACAATATAGCGAGTAAATACGCACAAACAACAAAATAACGACAACGGAAGGTACAACAAAATGAACACAGATTTATTTGCAATAAGAGATATAAGAGCAATTGAACAAATTGAAGATGATCAAGATGATGAATGAATTTTCATTAACTAGACTTGATGATATTTCTATTACTAGACTAGATGATATTCCAATAACTATTTTGGATGAAATACAAACACTTGATCCAAATGCACTTGTAAATAGAGTTTTTATGATGCAATCAATTGAAAGAAATATTCCAATTCCTGAATTAATTTCTGAAAAATATCATTAAATATTTTATTTAATGTCAAACACAATAAAAATATTAGAAATATTTATTTTTTAAGAAAAGTAGATTGTAAATAATCATGAGCAATCTCAAAATTTATTGCTCTTTTCTTACCTTCTTCTAAAATAGTCTGATATTTTGAATAGTTTTCATAACTAGATTGTGGGATTTCTCTGAACTGTTTTAACACATTATGATCTTCATTAGCAAGTCTAAACATTTCCTCTTTTAATTCAGCAATTGTCCATTGATTTATGCTTTTTGTTTTAGTTTCTAAATTTTGTACTATTTCGTCCATTAATGTCATTATAATGGGAATATATGTGGTCTTTTAAAGCTTTTTATTTCTATTAGGAATTTTTCCAAATTTTGTTTTATGATAACTTTTTCTAATTGCAATTTGGTAGTATAAAATACGACGAGCATTATCAAAATCTTTATAAATACCTGTTTTTTCCTATAATTGTTTCGAGGAAAAAATAATATCTAGAGTTGCAATCAAGGTATTATTAAATAAGAATCGAGGTTAATAAAAAATGAGTATGTACGACACAGATGCAAAAGTTGTAATTGACAACTTAGCTAAGGACTTAAAAGAAATAATTAAACAGCCTGAATGGACACCATATGTTAAGACTGGAAATCATAAAGAGAGACCTCCAGCAGACAAAGAATGGTTCTTTACAAGAACTGCAGCAATATTAAGAACTGTAGCATTAAAAGGACCAATTGGAGTTTCAAAATTAAGAACAAAGTATGGTGGTCGAAAGAATCGAGGATATAAGCCAGAACATTTTGTAAAAGGTTCAGGTAATATTATTAGAAAGGCTCTACAAGAATTAGATAAATCAGGCTTAACTGTACAAGCTGAAAAGGGCGTACACAAAGGTCGAATAGCAACTCCTAAGGGTATGAAAATGTTGGCCAAAGCAGGCTTCAAAAAAGATTGAGGCGAAAAAATGGCAAAGACAAAACATCCAAATAAAAAAATCAGATTAGCAAAAGCTAATACACAAACTAGATGGGCACCATTTTGGTCAGTACCAAAAAAATATGGTAAATCAAGAAAAGTACACCCGGGTAGACATACAGCCAAAAAAAGAAACTGGCGTAGAACAAAGTTAAAGATGTAGGTGCAAAATGACAGAACGAGTATATACTATTCCATTAAGAAAAGGATTTCACGACACAGCAGCGCATAAAAAGGCTAAAAAGGCAGTTGCTACATTAAAGATATTTTTATCAAGACACATGAAACAACCAGACATGGATAAAGTTTACATAGGTACACATTTAAATGCCGAACTATGGAAACACGGAATAAAAAATCCTCCTGGTAAAGTTAAAGTTGTTGTAGTAAAAGATGATAATGGCGATGTTAAAGCTGAATTATATGGTACAACATATGATCATAAAAAGAAGGCTGAAAAAGAAGACAAAGCAGAAGCAAAATCAGATTCAAAGCTAGAAGCAAAAGCCAAAGAAGCTAAAAAGAAAAGCACAACAACAGAAACAAGTGAACATCATGCACATGGTACTGATGCACATGCAGAACATAATCATGAAGATAAACATGAACATTCTGCAGGTCAAGCACATGAACATGTACATGCTGAAAAGCCAAAAGCAACTAGAAAAACTGTTGTTAAAAAGAAGTCTGAATAAATTCTTTATTTTTTTCTTTTATTATTTCTTATAATTAATATTTTTATATCTTATTATTTCTCCTAATTTCAATAATTAATATAGTATTAATTAGTTCGGTTATATTCTACTTATACAAATGTGTAATGCGTTATTAGAATTAAAATAAATATAATAAAAAAATAAAAATTTAATCTTGTTAAGATTAATTTGCGTGTCCGCCTGCAGTTTTGTTACTTGGTCTTGACTTCTCATAACCAAGGCCCTTGCCACGTAAACCACGAGACTTTCTAGCAGATGATGTTAATCCACGATATACTCTTCCAGTTTGAGT
>CAVZPN010000027.1:0-15090 GCA_963777125.1 uncultured archaeon
AGGAGAGCTGTGGAAAAATTAAATCCTAAGGAATTTAAAAACTTTGAAGATAAATATCGTGACAAGATAAAACAAGAGTTTGATACTTATACTTCTAAAAAGAATGCGAGTTCATCTTCATCATCTACTTCATCAGCTTCAGTTGAAAGTCGACAATATCAAGAATTTAAAAAACAATGGATGCCAAAGCATTTAACATTATATGAACGTGCTTGTGAATTTTCTGAAAGGTTATTAAAGATCGAGCCTGATCCAAAAGAGGCTGCTCAAATAAGAGAGGCAGCAGATATATGTCATTTGAATGTGACTCCTGCAGGTGTTAAAAGTTTTTCATTTGTTGGTCCATTACTTTTAGTGTTGACAGTAGCATTATTAAGTTTTATTCCGATATTATTAACTCCCGGAACTGATCCAGCGTCAGCAATGTTTTTTGTAATATTTTCTGTTGTTATTGGATTAGTAATGTATATCCCGCTTGGAAACTTGCCACAATTTCTTGCAAGTAATTGGCGTATGAAAGCTAGTAATCAGATGGTACTTGCAATATTTTATTTAGTAACATATATGAGACATACTAGTAATCTTGAAAATGCAATTGATTTTGCAGCAGAACATTTACCCTCTCCATTAAGTTTAGATTTTAAAAAAATTATGTGGAATGTTGAAATTCAAAAATATAGAAATATTAAAGAAAGTTTGGATGCGTATCTTGACACTTGGAAAAAAGATAGTATGGAATTTGTTGAAGCCGTACATCTTATTGAATCATCATTGTATGAAAATTCTGAAACACGAAGATTAAATTCTCTTGAAAAATCATTGAATTTAATTCTTGATGAAACTTATGAAAAAATGTTGCATTACGCGCATAATCTTCAAGGTCCATTAACAATGCTTAACATGCTTGGAATTGTACTTCCAATTTTAGGTTTAGTAATATTGCCATTAGTAGTTAGTTTTATGGAGGAAGTTAGATGGTATCATTTATTTGCAATGTATAATATTGCTCTACCATTAGGCGTATTATATCTTAGTCGTTCCATACTTCGAACAAGACCAACCGGATATGGTGATACTGATGTTTCTGAAAATAATCCTCTAATAAAAAAACATGGCAATATCTTATTTAATTTTGCTGGTCAAGAATTTCAGTTACATCCAGCGTTCATTGGATTACTTGTTTTCTTAGTATTATTTTTCATAGGTATTAGTCCAATGATTATACATGCTGTAGCTCCAGGATTTGATATGGGTATTAATTCTGAGGGTAGTATTATAGGTATTGCCAGTCCAACTGATTGTAAAACTTATGTTACACCTGAGAATCCTCCGAGTTTTGTTTTGATTGGATACAAATGTACTGCCAAAACTAAAGAACTTGTAGGGCCCTTTGGTATTGGTGCTGCAATACTTAGTTTATTTATTCCTTTAGCATTTGGTTTAGGATTTGGTATATATTTTAAATTACGATCTGCAAATGTTATCAAAATACGTGAAGAATCAAAAAAATTAGAACAAGAATTTGCAGGAGCTTTATTTCAATTAGGAAATAGGATTGGCGATGGCTTGCCTGTCGAGATTGCATTTTCTAAAGTTGCAAATGTTATGGAAGGAACAGTTAGTGGAAAATTCTTTGAATTAGTTAGTACTAATATCACCAAACTTGGTATGAATGTTGAAACAGCAATATTTGATAAAAAACATGGCGCATTAGTATATTATCCGAGTAATATTATTGAAAGTTCAATGAAAGTACTTGTTGAAAGCAGTAAGAAAGGACCACTAGTAGCGTCGCAAGCACTAATTAATGTTTCTGAATATATTAAACAAATTCATCGTGTTGATGAAAGATTAAAAGATTTAATGGCTGATACTATTAGTAGTTTACAATCACAAATATCATTTTTAACTCCAGCAATTTCAGGAATAGTTATTGGAATAACTTCAATGATAACTGGAATTATTGGTAATCTTGCAGATACTAGTTCGAAATTAAAATTAGAAGAGGGTGGAGCAGGATCTGCTGGTGGAGGTTTTAATCCTGGAGATATTGGCTTTGGTTTAGGCGTTCCCACATTTTATTTTCAAGTAATAGTTGGAATATATGTTGTACAAATAATATATATAATGACAATACTTGTAAATGGTATTCAAAATGGTTCTGATAGTTTAGCTGAAAGATACATGCTAGGTAAAAATCTAATTGCAAGTACTATTCTATATATAGTTATTTCTCTAATTGTTATGTTAATCTTTAATATTGTTGCAGCAGCAGTAACAAAAGGAAGTGCAGTATAGGTATAAAGAAATTAGTTTTATTATGGTTTTAGTATTATGCTATTCTATTTTGTTTAAGTACAAAGAAATTGCGTTAGGTTAAAGCCCTGCATTTAAGCGCAATTTCTTGTTCCAAAATTTCGTGATTAAGAATGTGCTGTGTAAAGCTTCGCCTGAAAAAAATCAGAGATTTTTTGCATCCAAGAAATATTTACATGTATTTCTTTGATTTTAAGGCGGAGTACGGCACGTTCAGCGAAATTTTGTTACTCTAAATTTTTCTAAATATTTATAGAATGATTGTTTTAATTCTAGAACAATATAATGCATATAAATATTATTAACATCTTCTCGTACTTCTTTGCGATATCTCGCGTTCTCTATATATTTACTAAATGCAATTGGGCTTTTGTTTTCATCAAAGTTAATAGGCACTTCGCCTTTTTTATATTTTTCTCGAAAAGTTCTTATTTCTTCAGAAGTATATGATAGATATAACATAAATGTTTCTGCTATTTTTTTTGGTTGTATTAGTTTTGGACAACTACTTTGTATAAATAGGCCTGTAAATTTCCCGATCATATTATCATCTGTTTTATCATTATCAAAATACACATTGCCGTCTACGGATCTAAGTGTTATGTTGCCTGGTTTATTAATAATTTCTAAAAGATCAAATTTTTGTTTCATAAGTTCTTCTGTAACTTTTAATCGTGGAGTCAAATATTCTTCTAATGATTGTACTTTACCTTCAAGGTTAAAGAATTGTTTTTCAGGTGAATATATTTGAATATTGTGAGAAATATTTTTTTCTCTTTCTTTTTTTGTTTCTTGAATATTTCTCTCATAAGAATTATTCTTATCGATCATACTGAATCAAAATATATTTAACTATAAAAAGGTAATTAAATTGTTTTTAATATCCTATTATTAAATATAAAAATCTACAAGACCAAAAACTGATACCCAAAACTATTAGAAAAGTTTATGGGACGACTGAGATTTGAACTCAGGACATCTACGGCTTCAGCGTAGCGCTCTCCCAGGCTGAGCTATCGTCCCATATTGCCTGAATCTTAAAGATTATCTGTTCATTTAAATAGGTTATGTTTTTTATTATTTATCTTATAGTATTTTTAGTAGTAGTATTTATATTACATCGTGTGTTATTTTATAATGTTTATTTTACTCTTTTTTAATAATAAAACTTATAAATAATTTGTTTTTATTGGGTTTGTGTTTCAAATTGCTAAGGTATTACCTAGTAATAAGGTAATAAATAGGATGTTTGTAAAAGACATATCTGATGTTTTTAATGCGCATTATCCTCGCGGTAGTATGATGCCAATTTCTTTAAATAATATTCCTTCTACTACAATGGATTTATTTGAGTGTTATAGTGAGAGATTTAGTTCGTATAAGGATTTTAAGAGAGGTAATTTTGATAAATCTTTTATAATCAATTATCATGATAAGACTTCTACGTATGTCGTTACTCAAAAAACAGAGTCTAATAATATTAAATGTCGTGATGCTGAAAACTTAATATATTTAGTTGACGTTGATGATTATAAAAACGTACTTTCTAGATCAGAGGTTAGACTTAGTTTAACTAGTTTTGAGCCATTTTTTCGCGATAGACCACTAGCAGGTGGAATGTATTTTGATGATGATTCGCCATTCTCTGAACTTTATGATTGTGATATGGATAAAATTATGAAAAAAGTATTAATAAAAAAATGGATAGATATTGGTACTAAACAATTAGCTGTTATGAATGCATTATCAAGAACATTTTTTCAATTACCTTTGTATTCTGATGATTATATGGTTAAGCATGAACGTGTATTATGGGATAATTTAGTAGATAATAAACAAGCATATTTCTTTTTTGATGAGATAAAAGTAAACGATATGTATTCAATAATAAGCCAATAATTTCTAAGCGCGATAAGAATTAATAATTACTTTAGTTGCATTACGGTTATTAGTTATATTAGATAAATTCCTATTTTCATAACCTTTTTATTTAATTAAAATTTCTCAATTATTATGAATAACGTCCTACATGCACAATCAATTGAACCAATACTCGATAATTTAGATTTCTCAAAACTAGGCAATAATGTTGCTATCAAAGTTCATTTTGGAGAGAAAGGTTGCACTACTTATGTTAATTCCGAACTTGTAAGAAAAGTTTATGATAAAATTGTTAGTCTTGGAAAATCAGCAACATTAGTTGAATGTAATGTTTTATATCGTGGAAGTCGTACGAATTCTACAGATCATATTAAGACTGCAAAAAGTCATGGCTTTGATATGCCAATTGAAATACTTGATGGAGAGCATGGTCAAGATACTGTAACTATTAATGGTTGTAAGATTGGTGCAGGAATAAAAAAATATGATTCATTAGTTGTAATTAGTCATTTTAAAGGTCATGTTGCAGCAGGATTTGGTGCAGCAATAAAAAATGTCGGCATGGGTCTTGGAAGTCGAGCAGGAAAACTTGATATGCATGCAGGAATTAGTCCTGTTGTAAATTCAAAATGTATTGCATGTTGCAAATGTATTAATGCTTGTGATGTTAAAGCAATCATTTTAACTAAAGATAAAAAAGCTCTTATCGATCCTAATGTATGTGTTGGTTGCGCAATGTGTGTTGCAGTATGTCCTAATGGTTCAATTGATATTCCTTGGGGCAAAAGATCTTCAGTAGAATTACAGAAAAGAACATCAGAATATGCAAAAGCTGTATTAACATTGTTCCCGAATCCTATTTATATTAATGTACTCGAAAATATTACTAAAGATTGTGATTGCTTTAGTATCGTACAAAAACCTATAATGGAAAATGTTGGAATACTCGCATCAACTAATATTGTTGCAATTGATAAAGCAAGTTTAGATTTAGCAAATAAACATTCTGATAATAAATTCTCGAAAGTAAATCATATTGACAAAGAATCTCAAATAACAGAAGCTGAGGAGCTAGGTCTAGGAAGTTCTAAGTATGTGCTAAAGGAAGTTTAAATGTATATATTGTTGATTTGAGAATTATTTTCGTATTTTTATTTCTTTTGCGTTTAACCATAATATGTTGAAGTGTTCTTTATAACTTTCAACTATCTTCTTATTTTTTATGATTAGTATTAATGGTTTTTCTCTTATGATATGTATGGTTACTTTGTCATCTAGTATCGTGGTCGTGGCTTCACTTTTTATTTCTAGATATCTTGATTCTATATTTTTATTTTGGATTAATTGATGTTTATTGTATTCCTTTGCGAATATTATCTTGCTTTTTATATTTTTTTTAATCATATCTTTTAGTATGTGTGGAGACTCATATAGTGTGTCGTATGCTTTTCCTGTTGCTCCAAATGAGTATATGTTTTTGCTTTTTGACATTTCGTTTAGTAATGTTCTTAGTCCTTTTTTTCCTTCATATATTGTTATCTCTTCTTGTTCTGGTATTATTTTTTGTATTTTTTTTAATTCGCTTATGGTGTTCATTGCTATTATTTCTTGTTTTTTTATATTATTTAGTAAGTTTTCTGGATCTGATGATATAAAATATTTCTTGTTTTCTTTGATAACATATGATATCATTCCTTTATCTATTAGATTGTTTAGTATGGTGTATGTTAGTGTTCTATCCATACTAATATTTTTGGCAATTTGATTTGCCGGTAATTCTCCTTTTTTTATTAGTTCTAGATATACTTTTGCTTCATTTCCTGTTAGTCCAGATTCGCGTAAGCTGTCTATTATGTTATTCATGTTATTGTTATTTTGTTCTTATATTTAAATTTTATCTTTGTTGTTATATTTTATAACAACTTAAATTAATATACTTAATAGTGTTGTCTTTATTAGTAAATACTTAAGGAGAATTATTATGGAACCAATTGATTCATCGAAAAAACCTAAAAATTTAGAGGGTTTATTAAACACGAAACGATTAATGCGTACGGCATTCATTTCTTTAGCTGTCGGGTCTGCAACTGTTGTTGGTTGTCTATATTTATCACATAATATTTCTGAGAAAGAGATTATAAATAAAGCTGGCGAAGTAACACATCAATATTATTCTACTTATTATAACTCTGTTAAACCATTAGCTTTTGGGGATATTTCAGATTCTATTAAAATTGAAACATACAAATCTAATGTTGATAAGTATATTAATTCTATTGATTCGTTAAACAAGGAATATTTAGCAATTGTTTCTAGTGATAAATATCTTGAGGGTAAGTCTAAACAAAATAATTATTTATTAATAGGAATGAGTGCTTTTCTTCTAGGGGCTAGTTTGATGATGGCTTCTATATTAAAGTATACTTATATTAGGCAAAAAGAAGACGATTTAGAATTAAAACAGTTGGAAGAAAAATGAATAATTCCGAAAATATTTTTTAGCTATGATTTAAATAAGTTTTCGAACTCAACTATATTATTTATTTTTGTTATAGTGCTAAGTTTATTTAAACATTCTTTAACAGAAATATTCTCTAATATTTTGTCTATTTGTGAGGTGTTGTTTGTATAAAATGATCCGTGGTAAAAAAATGCATTGTTTATTTCTTGAGTTCTGCTAAATTTTTGAGCTTCTAATAATATTTCTCTTCCTGATTCAGGTTTAGTTTGATATGCGTGGTTTAATGCATTTAAATAATAATTAAATTCTAAATCATATTCGTCATTTTCTATTTTATTTTTTTTAATCTTATTAATCATTGATTTATTTTCGCTATAATACATCAATGCTCCCTTGTATGCAATATTATCTGCTATTGGTTCTTCTATATCTAGAGGTAAATCTTTGTTTACTTTGATTTTTTTATTTCTCAGATATATATGTACATTCTCATGAATTATTAAGTATATTAATCTGCTTTCAGTAGCGTTTAATACTCCTGGTGTTATTTGAGGAATTTCTGCACTAGCTTCCCAACTAACTGTGTATACATCTAATCCTTTTTCTCTTAATAATTTAGCTTTTTCATCTCTATCTCTTTTATTATTATATGTCCAGTTAAAATTATTATTATCAAGTGCTGATTCTATAGAATATTTTGGACTAGCATATAATACATATATTGCTTCTTGATTAATTATTTTTGTAAAAGACTTATTTTTATTGAAACCTAATTCTTCTACACAGAATTTCTTAATATCTGCAATTAGTGCTAATCTTTCTCCAATTAAATCTAATATTTCTTCAAGTGTCTGTTTCATTGTATTATCGCTTCTCTTAAATCATCAAGTGTATTAATTGGTTTATCGTATGAAACAATTTTCTTTAAACAATCTTGGCCTGTAGTATTTTGTAGAATGTTTACAACATTAATTGCTTCTTTGCTATACACGTAAGCATCTTGTAATATTGCTTTATTTATCGAATTATCTTCTCTTAGTATTGCATCTATGCTTTTTTCAAATATTTTCTCAAGAGTTTTTATGTTTTTAAATATTTTAGTATCGGGCAATATTGTTTCGGGACAAGTTTGATTATACGTGGTTATTATATCATTAAATAGTTGATGGTGTCTAAATATTTTATTTTGGTATTGTTGTATTGCGCGAGTATATTTAGGTGCATATTTTTTTGTATATTGTTTTGCTGTGTCAAATGCTATATAATCACATATAGGTTCTTCTAAGTTTTTATTTATTTTAATATTATTTAATTCAAAATGTATGTGAATATTTTCATGATTCATAATATAAATTAATCTATGCGTATCTGCATTTATTAATCCTGGCGTTATCGGTACATCTTCTGAACCTATTGCTTCTACTTTTCTTACGTACTTATCGTATTTCTTTTTGCTAAATTTAGTACTATATCTTACTAATTCATTACTATCATAGAAACTTTCATAATTTTCCCTTGTAGCTTTTATTTCGCCTTTCTTTGGTGCTGCAAAGAAACAATATATTGTTTTTAATTCCAAATTTGTTGTTGTAAAAGAATCATTTGCTATTATTCCTGCTTCTTCAACAGCAAATCTTTTTATGTCTTTAATTAATGTTAACCTTTCTTCGAGTTTTTTACTCATGAGAATAGAATCCAATCGGGCTTTAAAAATATTATTATCTTAAAAGTAGTTACATTTTTGTTGATTAAATTTATGTTGTCATCTTATTAATCAATGATTTACTTATACAAATACACACTATTTTTTGTTCCCATTATCTTAATTATTTTATCTACTGTCATCTTCTTAAATATTGGGCAAGTTTTCTTCTCAAAGTTTATTAGTTGTTGTATTTTCTTTCTATCTGTTTTTTTAACGCCTGAGAATATATGATCTGGATAAGTGTTACAAAAATCTGGTCTTTCTTTATTCCATGCAGAACAAGAATATGTTTTACCTTTCTTTTCTAACATACAACAATTTTTCTTAAGTGTAATAGTTTTAATATCTGAGCCATCATTAAATTTAAATGGCGTATCTTCAGCAATAACATCTTTATCATACATCCACATAAATCTAATTGCCATATCTAAATTGTCTGACCACGAAAATGTTTTGCAGCAATTAGCGCAACTCTGACAGATTTCTTTTGTTGAAAGTTTTGATTTATTACCGATGCTTACCATTTATTACTCCTATTAATTATTATTTTTATGAATTGTTATTATTATTTATTTTATATTTATTATGTAATTTTATCTTCTAAGCCACTCTATTTCTTCTTTTTCAAGTTTAAAATGTTCAGAATTCTTCTCGATAAATTTATTATCCGAATGTTTGAATATTTTTTGAATGTAATGCATATTTTGCAGAGCTTCTTTTGTTGATGTGTGTGTTTTTTCTGCAATTTTTTCAGCTATTGCTTTTCTTTTAGCATTCTTTTGATTTGCAAGCCAGATTTTTAGTATTCTTTCCGATGGTTTGTATGTTATTATTTCTGGATTTTTTTCAGTTTTAGAAATTGCAATTCCTACACTTAATAGATTATATATGTATACATAATATCTGTAATATTGCCATCTTCTTATTCTTCCAAAATATACATCAGCAAGAGCTAAATTTTCATATGCGTTTGCAACATCTTGTGGCTTTGTATATTCTTTACTTAAATTTTCATCGAGCCATAGAAATATTTTGTCAATATCTTCATCAACTTTTTCATACGCATTTATTGCGATATCTGGATTTGTTGTTTTAAAAACTTTTAATAACGCGTTAAGTATTGTTTCTTCTCTTTCTCTGTTTGATGTTTCTTCAATATCTTTTCGAGTAATTTGTTTTTTTATGATGCTAACATTTTCTAAATCTGTTAAAGCGGCTCTCAAGTCTCCTTGCGATACTCTTGCTAGATGATTTAATGCATCTTCATCAATTGTAATGTGTTCTTTTTCGCAAATTTTCTTTAAGTGCGTTACTTGTTCAAGTGTTGTGATTGCTTTGTATTCAATCATTATGCTGTTTTTTCTTATATCGCTAAATTTTTGTTCCCAAGGATCGTTTGCTGTTAGAATTATTGGGTATGGGGATTGATCAATTAATTTAATAATTGTACTAATTCCGCCGCGATCATTAGTTCCTGAAAGTCCATCAATTTCATCTATTAATATTATTTTTCCTTTACTAAATAAGGACATTTGTTTTATTGCTGGCATTACTTTTGTTTCAAGTCCCTCACTGTTTCTTACATCTGATGCATTTACTTCGATTATTTCTAAATCAAGTTCATCTGCAAGTGCGTGTATTGTTGATGTTTTTCCAGTTCCGGTCGGGCCATAAACTAATAATGCTTTACGAACTTTACGTGATCCATATTCGTTAATTTTATCCTTAACTTCTTTTAATCCTTTTTCCTGGCCAATAATTTCTTTTGTATTTTTTGGCTTATATTTGTGCGTGAAGGGCATAGAATTAGAATGGTTTGATATTTTATAAAGATTTGGATATGTTTTAGATTTATCTAATTGTTAAATTTATTCTAGTTTAAAATTTCTATAATTATATAATAAATAGAAATCTTTATAAACTTTAAGCACAAATACTTACTTATTATAATAAAATATAGAAATTAAACATAATTTGTAGGTTTCATGCCTAATAAAATAATCGCATTAGAAATAAGTATTCGAACTTTCTTAGATAGGATTAGTTCATTAACTAATTTAAGAGATAAATTAATTCTACGTTTATTATTCGAGACTGGATGTAGCGTAAATGAATTATGCACTATGAAGGTAACTGATTATATTTATCCAAAAGATTATTCTGCGTCAAATAAAATACGATTTTCCAATAGAAATTCTATGATTAGTGAAAATTTGGCTATTGAGATAAAAAAATATATTTTGTTTAGAAAAAGACAAGGTGATGATTATTTATTCTCTCAAAATGTTAAAAAACCTTTGTCTGTAAAAAGAGTAGAACAACTTGTTGATATTATTTTTGAAGGTAAAATAAAACCTATGCAAATAAGATATATGCACATAGTTTATGCTGCATCAATTGGTCTTTCTCCTGATACAATATGCGAACAAACAGGATTACTTAGACAAAGAGTATTACAAATTCTTGATGCTTATAACATGAAATACAGTCAATCATATTCATTATTCTTTGAAGAATATGGAGGTAAAAATGAGTAAAATGTGTGAAAACGGAAGTAAATGTGATTTTGGAAAAGATTATTCCACAAAAGAAAGTTGTGGTAATAATAATTTTACAAACACTCAAACTAGATTATCTAGCGCTTTCCGCCACATATCCCTCTATACTCTAGCGATAGCTCTCTTCGTTTTCATGTTAATAATTACTATGTCCCAAGTATTTGCCATTCAAGATTTAATGGCATTACAAGGAAATGTTAACAATAATGGTTTACCAATAGCAACAGGTAATTTGACTGTTACAATTTGGGATAGTTCGACTGGTGGTTCATTATTGTATGATTCTTCAACTGATTATAATAATGCAATTGTAGCTGGCAAATTCGATATAATGTTAGGTGATGGTTCACAAAACTTAGTATTAGAATATGGTAGATTTTATTATATGGATATGAGTGTTAATGGTCAAGATTTAGATTTTAATGGGACAGAAAGAAGAATATTCCAATCCACTATTGGAAATGTTAATGCATCATATATACAAAATGCTAATTGGCTAAGTGTTAATGATCAAAGATTTAATGAGACTACTTTGATTAATAATGTTAATACTACTGCTAATATTCAGAACTTAGGATTTAATACGACTGTTCAATTGGATGGCAAGTATTATTCTTCTGCTAATCCTTTAGGTTTTGTTAATAGTTCTGGTTTAGCTTTCTATAATGAGACTACTTTAATTAATAATGTTAATACCACAGGTAATATTCAGAACTTAGGGTTTAATACAACTATTCAATTAAGTTCTTTATATTTAGGAGTAAATGATCAGAGATTTAATTCTAGTAGTAGGATTGATTTGTTGAATGTTACTAAGTTGAATGTTACTGATCAACGTTTTAATGAGACTACATTAATTACCAATGTTAATACAACCGGTAATATTCAATTTTTAGGATTTAATACGACTGTTCAATTGAGTAATTTATTTTATTCATTGACTAATCCTTTAGCTTTTATTAATGCTTCAGGCATTGTTTCTGCTGTTGGTAATTGGTCTCTCGATAAGTCTTCTTATAATACTACTAGTCAATTGAATACTTTGTATTTAGGCATAGCTGATCAACGTTTTAATGAGAGTGGTAGAGTTGATTTGTTAAATTCTTCTAAGTTGAATATTTCTGATCAGAGATTTAACGAAACTACATTAATTACTAATGTTAATACTTCTGGTAATATTCAATCTTTAGGATTTAATACTACGACTCAGTTGGATGGTAGGTATTATTCTTCTGCTAATCCTTTAGGTTTTGTTAATTCTTCTGGTTTGGCTTTGTATAATGAGACTACATTAATTACTAATGTTAATACGACAGGTAATATTCAGAATTTAGGTTTTAACACAACTGTTCAATTAGATGGTCGTTATTATTCTTCTGCTAATCCTTTAGGTTTTGTTAATTCTTCTGGTTTGGCTTTGTATAATGAGACTACATTAATTGTTAATGTTAATACTTCCGGTAATATTCAATCTTTAGGTTTTAATACTACTGTTCAGTTGGATGGTCGTTATTATTCTTCTGTTAATCCTTTAGGTTTTGTTAATTCTTCTGGTTTGGCTTTGTATAATGAGACTACATTAATTACTAATGTTAATACGACAGGTAATATTAAGATTTTAGGTTTTAATACAACTACTGAGTTGAATACTTTGTATTATGCATTGACTAATCCTTTAGGGTTTGTTAATATTACTGGTATTGTTTCTGCTGTTGGTAATTGGTCTCTCGATAAGTCTTCTTATAATACTACTAGTCAGTTGACTACGTTATTTTTAGGTTTGACTGATCAGAGATTTAATGAGACTACTTTAGCTAATAATGTTAATACGACTGGTAATATTCAGTCTTTAGGTTTCAATACTACGACTCAGTTGAATACTTTGTATTTAGGTATTGCTGATCAGAGGTTTAATGAGTCTTCTCGTGTTGATTTGTTGAATTCTACTAAGTTGAATATTACTGATCAAAGATTTAACGAAACTACTTTAGCTAATAATGTTAATACTTCTGGTAATATTCAGAATTTAGGTTTTAATACGACAACACAATTGAATACTTTGTATTTAGGTATTGCTGATCAGAGGTTTAATGAGTCTTCTCGTGTTGATTTGTTGAATTCTACTAAGTTGAATATTACTGATCAAAGATTTAACGAAACTACTTTAGCTAATAATGTGAATACTTCTGGTAATATTCAGAATTTAGGTTTTAACACTACAACGCAACTTGATACTAGATTTGTAAATGTTAATGATGAAATAAATGTTACAAATATTAATGCAACTAATAGTCCTGTAATTGGGCAAACATTAACTTATGCAGGTAGTAATGATAAGTTTGAGTGGATAGATACTGCTGAAATTAATTATACTGATACTCTTGTGTCAACAACTAGTGCGACTGCATTTTCTATTATACGTAATCTTACTCATGTACTAAATAATGCATCAACATATCTTATTGAGTGTAGATTTATTACTTACTCTGCAGCTTTAGGAACTGGAGAACAATTGCAAATTAATACAACAGGAACGCCAACAAAAGTAACTTGGGTATATAATACGCAAGTTAGTGCGACAACAAGAACATCGTTTCAAGGCGTCAATGTTAACACTAACATACTTGCAGATACTGGAGGTAATACTGCTAATATTCGAGACGTAGGATTAGTTACTGGGTATGTTATTACGGCCGCAAATCCTAGTGTAGTAACGTATGAATTACGAAGTGATGCTGCTGGAAGTGCTGCTAATGTAGATGCTGGTAGCTTTTGTCAATATACGAAGGTAAAATAAATTGAATTTATGTTGTAAATGAAAAAATAATGGAAAAAATATAATAAAATAATTTAAATATGTATCGTAAAAAAGAATTTGGAAAGAGAAATAAAGTCTTAGATACTTGGTGTACTAATAGCTTTGTGAATTTATGGAAAGTAGTGTTGTTATTCACAATGTTATTTGTATTTACAAGTTCTGTTTTAGCAATTAGTGGAACGGGAGGAAATATTAGTTTAATTTCTGAAATTGGAACAGTATCTTATGATGGTGTTAATGCACAATTAACTTCATATGGTGGCGCATCAGTTATAGATGGTCAATTTACTGCTCCGACAATGGACGGAAGATTCGGATTATTAGAAAACACAAATGTAACTAGTGTTAATTTAACTCTTCTTGCTCCAGCCACTGATATAATTGTTGTAGGTACAACTGTAGACTTTAATTATGTTCCAGAAGGCGTATTAAATAATTGTTCATTATATATTGATGGCTCATTAGCAGGATTTAATCCAACTCCTATAAATAATATTACTAGTTCATTTACAATTGCAGGTATTTCCGTTGGAAGACATACATGGAATGTTAGTTGTTTATATAATTCAAGTAGTATTAGTAAATCTAATGAATTTACCGTAGTAGTGATCACAGGATTTAATTCAAGTTCAACAGATCTTAATGGATTAAATGCATCAAATGTTTTAAATTTAACACTTGCAAAAACAGATGGAAGTATTTTATTTGGAGGATATACTAATTTAAGTTCTGGCTTTGATTCAAGATCTAATATAATAATATCTCCATTATCAGTATCTCTAAACTCTGCTGCTTTACCGATGTTAAATAGATCTGCAATAATAACGTTAAATAATGTTCCTTATGATAATGTATTAATATGGCGTGACGGAGCTATATGTACTGATTGTAATGTTATTTCATTGTCGAATAGAACTTTAGTTTTTAATGTTACAGGATTTTCTGACTATACTGTTACATCTACTTCAAAACTTGTTACATTTGATTCAACAGATTATTCGCAAATAATGCGTAATCAAACTATGATGATTACTGCAAATTATACTAACTTTACTTCAGGTAGTCCAATAAATGGATTATGTGATGTTAATATTCCTAGTATTGGAACATTTGCAATGACTTATAATGTTACATCAAAAGCATATGAATATGTATTCGAATCTATTAATAGTGGTGAGATACCTTATGCTGTTAATTGTACGTCTATTGATTTCGGATTTGATAATTTAGATGTAAGTTCAACATTTATTATTAGTACTTTGCCTCCTAATACTTTTGCAAATATTACTGCAATAGTTGGTCCATCATCTTCAATGCCTACTATAAATAATACTGCTGCTCTAATTCCTGC
>CAVZPN010000028.1:0-25892 GCA_963777125.1 uncultured archaeon
TCAAAATTAGTATTTTTAGTATATGTTACTAAATTCTTAAATATTTTAGGAGGTTTATTATCGCTATTATCAAAAGTTATTTCTGAACAAACAAAACATATTGTTTTTCCACCAATCCAATCACTATTATCATTTCCAAATACATCAATTAATCCATCGCCGAATTCGAATTTACATACTCGTAATTCTTCAGCAACAACTTGATTAACAATGTACTCGTTTAATGAATTGTATTTAGTTATTTTTTTACCTTCAAGATTTATTGGAAGTGATTTCATATTTGTTAAACTTAAACCTAATTCAGCTTTATTGTTGTTAAGTTGTACATATCTTTTATCACAATTAATATCAAATGGACTTTTTTTACCGCTAACTGAGGGAAATACTTCTGTTGCTGATTGCGCAATAACACTTAATCTACAAGTATTTATGGATTGCTCAAATGTTGCTTTTGACGTGAATTTTGTTATAAATAGAAATATTACTATTGCACTAACAAGTATTATAATAATTACAGCGAGTTGACCTGCTTGGCCATTTTTTTTATTAAAAAGATTTGTCATGTTTTATTTTAATGCTAATTTTGTTGTTAATTATGATATAATATATTAATGAATTATACTGATCTATTGTTTTAGTACTGGCATAATAAACATCATAAATACTAATACTGTAAGGATTATAATTGACATTATTACAAATATTAACATTACAAGTTTATTCCATGTAATTGAGCCATCATCATCCATTTTTTAGCCTCGAAATACTTAAATTATTTAATATATTTTATGCTTTAATTATAATATTATTTTATGATATTATACTTTGTATATTCTATAATTATAAAGCTTTTGTTAAGTTAAGTATTATTATAATGTATTATTATATATTTTATAACTTAATTTATTAAAAATTTCGTGGTCTAATACCTTGGTCTTGAGGCCGAAATTTTTAATCCCAAAAACTCGCGATTAAGCGAGAGGCGTAATACCTTGGGCTTTAGCCCGAGGATAGCCTCGAGCAGCGAGTTTTTGTTATTTATAACAAATATTCAAGTATATATTCGCATTTGGTAACGGGTATAATATTATTACTCTACTTCCCGCTTTTCCTTGATTGGATTTATCTGTGCAGTTTCGATTTGAAAAATTAAATAATTCTTCACTTTGACCATCGGAGTTGATGTATTTAATATTGCTCGAATATAGTCTAAAGGGGGTATTTGTTTCAATAAACGTTCTATTTAACATCATATAGATGCTTTTATTTATTGCAGTACACGAATCAATTCCGCCGCATAATATTCTTTTATCTTTTGCACAATCAGTAAGTAATTCTTCAACAGTATATTCTTCACAATTTTCTACGTTAACATTTCCTATAGTCATTATAAAATCACTTGCAAGTTTATCTTTAGTATAGTCTTTTTGTGGTGTTGGTGTTTGTTTTTGAGATTTAATGCCAGTATATATAAAAAAACCAATAACTATGAGTATAACTATGAATGCTAATCCAAAAGCTTCTATTTGACCTCTTCTTTTGTTTTTAATATTATTATTCATTTGTATAGTTTAGATATTTTTATGGTTTTTATTATGAATTAGTATAATATCCTTGAACTTCAATAAATCCATACGATGTTGTATCCTTAATTTCATCTCTAATAGTTACTGGTAATGATATTATTAATGTCTTATTTTGATCACGTAATTTAGCATCATATATTACTGTTAGTATGTCTGTTTTTTCGATCTTACCATTTTCATCTTTTACTTCTTGTTGAGGATATACTTGTCTTACTATAATTTTGGAATTTTTAAAATAATCGTGATAATATAAAAATATTTTATTATTAGTTTGTATGGATTCGTTTAATGCTCGTAATTTATAATAATCTACACATTTTATTTGAGCAACACCCATGTCATAACATTTTATTTCAGAAAGTTCGGGCACCATGTTTGCTATTTCAATTGTTGTTAATTGGTGAGATTGAGATGCTATTTCACTAATATTTCCGCTACTATTTTTATTCCAAAAAACTATTCCTAGAAATATTAAGACAATAATTACTATGGTTACTCCGACAGTTTCTCCAAGTTGTACTTGTCCTTTTTTTAATTTAGAGTTATTCATAATTTAGTATTTGTTATTGTGATATTTTTATGCTGCGTAATATTTTATATAAATTGTAATTTGCTAGTTTAATACATCTTTGGACAATTGCTAAGTCCTAAATCTATATTTCTCATATCGAGATTAATAGTATTAAGGTGTAGTGCTGTAATGTTGTTATAATTAAATTCTACCTTATTATATTTGTAAAAATTATCGTCTAATATTACTTGTATTTTGTTTTGACAATCACCATTTTTAATATCTTTTTTTATAAGTAATAATCTTTTTTCAGTAATATTTCTTTTAATTTCGTAGTGGTTTATGGCTCTTTGCATTTGGCAAGAATAATATTCAGGAGTATCACTAAATATTGCTCCATATAGGCCGGCTTTAGTAATATAGGGCAGTGGTTTTTTATATGGTGGTAATGTTGCTATTCCTTGTTTGTAAAATGTTACATTACCATAAATAAATATTTCTGAACTATCCTGCGATTTTGGCGTAATTTGTAAATAATTATAATCTGTAATAGTAGCACCACAATCTTTATTGAAACATATTATCTTCTTATTTTTATATCCTTTATATTTGCCATCATTTAAATCGCTTAAAATTATTATTTTATGTGTGATATTAGAAGGTAAATTTTCAGATAATACTTCTGCGTAACCCTTAGTATTAGGCGCAATTGGTGCATCTTTTATTATCAATATGATAGCATCAGGTGTTGTTACATATGAGAATATGTTTACAGGAAAACCTGTTGTAAATGCTTGAGTCCAAACAATTAGTTTATTTGTATTAGAATCTTTTGGAGCAAATATTACTTCACTTGGTAAGATTGTTCTTTCAGCATTAGCTATTTTAAAACTAAAATAACTTTCATTACCTAGTTGTTCACATTTAAAACTAATGTCTTTTACTGGAAATTTAATTTCAGAATATACGTCTGATGATTGTTGTTTGCCTTTAAGAAGAGTTGTTATCTGGTTAGAAATTTGAATATCTGCTTGTTTTTCAGCACTGCTTTTTTGACTAAACGCAATTGTTATAATAAAGATAAATATTATTGAACCAACTATTGCAATAAACACCCAATTAAATTGAACATCGATTATCCCTCTAGTATTTTTATTAAGTTCGGTTTTACTTTTAGGAGAATTAATATTTTTCATCTTATCCTTTTTCTATTAAAGTATTTGAACCTGTTCCCTTAAATTTAATATAGAATTTACTATTTCGTTGTTTAATACATAAACAATTTTGATCCTCATTGATAGTGGTTTTTGGGTCAATGCTAATAAGATCGCTATATCCAATTGGTATGGTTCTATCCTTAGATGTTACGAAGATGTTTTGTTTAGCGCCACTATCGCTTTGTATTGAGTTTTGAATAATTGTATTATCATCGCATTTACCTGTAGGATCTACTAATGCATCAACAAAACATATTGTTTCATAATCACAAGGAACTTTAATATTTACTGTTTCAACAGAGTTATAGGAATTGTGACTTTCAATCATTGATTCCATATTATTATTGAATGTGGCTTTTTCTGCTTGACATGCTTTAGTTGTAAGAGTATTTATTGCTTTATAGCCAACTAATGCGATTGCCCCAATTACCATTATGGCAAGTATGTAGATAAATATTTGGCCTGCTATTTGTCCTTTTTTTCGGGTGTTAATCATTTTCAGTTTAATAGAGAGTTTTTTACAACTCTCACGATTTTTCTTAGTTTATATTAGTTTGAGCTTAGTGCTAATTTTTGCAACATCACTCTTGTTTAATAATCCTTTATCCATGTATTCGAATAATATGTTAGAAACATTTTGTTTTGTAATTTTACCCGAGGATAATAATTCAGATAATACTTCATTAAATGCGCTTGACATTATAGTGTTTCTATCCATAGTTCCAAACATTTGTATAACTTGTGAATCACTTAATTCAGTGGATTTTTTTAGTATAGGATTAATATCTTTAGTATTCGCATTTGATATTTTAGATATTTTTTCAGCTAATTCTAGATTTTTAACGCTAGATTCTAAATCTTTACTACTACTATTTTTTGCTATTTCACGAAGCCTATTAAACGTATTTTTTTTATTTTTGCTAGCTTCTACTTTTTTAAGAGCATCTTTATCCTTGCCGCGTGTTTCTTTTTCTTCTTTTTTGGAATCAGTTTTTTCGCTAGTTGTAGTATTAGTGTGATTTGCTATATCTTTTAATTTATTAAAGGATTCATCCTTATCTGTACTAGTGTTATTTTTTTTGATATGATCTAATTCTATATATTCATCTTCTTTTGTTTCCTTTACAACATTATCTTTATTTGTTTTACTTGATAATTCAGTCATAATAGTATTAGCTTTATTACCTAAAATATTACTTTCTGACTTAGTGTTTGATTTATTTTCATCAAGATTATCTAGTATACTCTTACGATCTTTAATTCGCGATTGTTGTTTTTTTGTAATAGCTTCTTTTTGTTTTGCAAGCATTACTTGTTGTTCATGAGTCATACTTAATGGCTTATTTTCATTAGCTATTGTGTGATGAATGCCATTTTTATCTGTAGTAAATCCAAAATTATTTTTGTTTGAACCACTATTGCCTTTAACTGCATATTTGTTATATATAATATATCCTGTTCCGGATAATATCATAATGATTCCTAAAATTAATAGTATTAATTGTAATGTGTTGAATGTTGATTCGGTGATTTCTTGGCAGAGATTCTTTACACAATTACTTGTTGTACAATCTTCGTTTACATTACACTTTTGTCCAATAGAACATAAAGAACAATCTCCACCACAATCTACATCTATTTCTTTATTATCTTTTAATCCATTTGAACATGGATTGCGAGAACAAATTTTATTAGTACATAATAATCCGCTTTCACAATCTTTTGCAGTGTTACATTTACTGTTTAATTTACATGCTTTACATTCAAATCCACAATCTGTGTCTGTTTCCGTTTTATTATCAAATATACCATTAGTACATGTGTTAACAATACATTTATTGTTTGTACCACATTTATTACTTAAACAATCACTATTATTAAGACAGCTCTTATTTATTGCGCAAGCACTACATCCGCCTCCACAATCAATATCTGTTTCTCGACCATCTTTGACTTTATTAGCACAAGCAGCTGTGATATTAGTAATAATTGTTGTACATTTTGTAGTATTAAATTTACATGCACTAGTACAGGTAATTGTGCCAGTACTATAATTTCCAACTAGACTCTTACATGTAGTATTAATAGGTATTGCTGTTCCATCACATTGTTCTGTTCCTTCTCGAAGATTATTACCGCATCTACTTCCTCCACCAGAACCTCCGCTTGTTGTTCCGTTAGTTGTAGTGCCTGCTTTGTAACATTTACTTAAATCGTATGAACATCTGTTAGTACATGTTAGTGTTCCGCCTTCATAACTAAATGCAGTACATAATATATCATATTTTCCATTCGTTTCACATTGTTCGCCGCTTTCAAGTTGATTATTGCTACAAACAGCTCTACTAGGATCACCTAAGATGCCATTTTCTTGAGTACATCTAGATGTATTTATCATGCAATTAGGATTACAGTTAAGACTGCCGCTCTTAAATCCGAAATCTTTACAGTCAAGACTTGATGGAATTCTATCATCACATTGTTCATATGTTCCTTGAGTGTTTGGTCCTTGTACTTTTTTATCTCCACACCAACCATTTCCATTATCACATGAACTAAAATCATAGCCGCTGCAATCAGTTTTACATTTTAATACTCCGCCAGTATAGTTTGTTGTAACCCAACCTTTAGTACAACTGTTGCCATTTAAACTTGTGCCATCACATTTTTCATTACCATTTATGATTAAATCACCACAATATGGTCCAGCAACTGTTGTATTAACAGTCATAGTGTATGTTACATTAATTGGGGCTACGTGTTCTTTTGGATCTTTACAAGTAAGTGTAATGTTGTTTAATCCATTTGCAAGAGTAATTGTTGCATCATGAACAGTATCAAGTTTTCCAGTCATATTAATTGCAGTTGTTGTATCATTCATTATACTACATTCACTTAATATGTTAGTTTTAATTTGATAATATACTCTATTAGTATTACTAGTATCAGTAATAGGTTTTACTTTAGTAATGTTCATAGTTGATGTTATATTATAATATATTATTTTTTCTAAGACTGTAGACAATCCTGCTTTGTTAGTACAATTAATACTATAATTGATAGCAGCATATGCATTACCTAATGAATCATATCTGATGGTATTTTGATTTAATGTATTATAAGAATTATAATCAGTAATTATTCCAGAAGTCATATGGTTATTAAGTGTATTATAGTTAGTATTATTGATAGTACATACTACAGGTTCATTACTGCTAATAATGATATTAATTTCCTTGTCGTTCCAATCAGTTATAGTATTATTAGCTTTATCTGTTGTAACAGTAATATTTGGAACAGTAGTATCATATCCTTGATATACTTTCATAATACCGTATGTTTTATCTATTACGCCATTATATCCGTTTAAGTTGTCATTAATTTTACAAATGATATTTCTTGCTAAATATTGTTCAGGTGCACTTATGCTACTTGTGATATTTATTGGTGTTAGATGTTCAGTTTTAGTGACATTAGTATCTAGCATAATAATATTCATAGCATTATATGATTGGTTAATATTACTAATATTTGTTAATTCGCCATATCTACAAGTTGAATCAAATTCTGAACCTGATGCTAAGTTATAATTTGGACTTATTCCAATACCGAATGGTTTTGGTGAAATAAGAGTTAATTTCATACCCGAATTACAATTACTGGTGTTTATTTTACATTGACTCGTACATGATAATGTTCCTGCAATAAATCCTTGAGTAAGACATGTCTTGCTAATTTGATTAATACTATCTGCCCCATCACATTCTTCATCTGTTAATGCAGTATATGCAATGCTGTTCCAATTAGAGTATAGTGTATTAGATAATATTCCAGTTTCGTTAAGTTTAGGTTTTGCATCAATAACATTATTACCACAACTTATAGAATTAATATTTAGATATTGTTCTACATTCTGAGTATTTTCTGCAATGTCTTGACCTAAGATACATAACATTCCAGGATTATTAAAGAATATTAATTTCTTGGTTGAGTAATCAGCTAGACTATCGTATTTAGCATTAGAACAATTATCTTTATTTGCCATAAATGAATATTTGAATTTAGGCGTACAACTACTAACTGCGCCAATTCTATTAAGAGTTGCATTATCAGAACATGTAACATTTAATGTTACAACGTTATTATTACCATAATATTTTAATTGCTCAATTGTAATAGTTGGAGGAGTATTATCACATACAATACTTGTTTCAGGATTATTTGCATTAATAATAATACTTGATACTGCGCTTTGTTTTCCTGCTAAATCTATTGCAAATGCTCGAATAGTATATTTTGCTTTATCTTCAAGTGTGCCGTTGTATGTTATTGTTCCAATGTTTCCAGATGAAGTGTAATTATTTATCGTTTTAAATCCTGCAGGGCCAGTAATAGTGTAATTGTATCCTGCTATTCCAAAGTCATCAGACATTTCAATTGTTGCACTAAATACATTTAGATCACATGAATTATTATTTCTTGGACCTGTTAATGATATTATTTTTGGTGCTTCAGTATCAGTAAATATAGTATATGATAATGTATCTGAAAGTATGTCTTTATTTTCTGGAACGTTACACACTATACTTATATTATGTTCTCCAGAAACAGTTGTTGTTATAGCAATTGAATGATAGAGTCTATTTGCACTTGCTAATGGAATAACTACTCTAGTATTATTTTCATCATTGTAGAAATAAGCTGTACAAGTACTCATAATATTAGTATTAACTTTTACAGGTATTACAGTTCCTGTAATTGGTGAACCAGAATAGATTTCGCTATTAGCGATACCAGGATATGATCTAGCATTAGTGTTATTTTTAATTATTATAACTTTTTTAGCCATTTCATAATGCACACTACTGTTTGTTGTATTGTAATACTTAGCTCTATTAATACATGTTATATTGAATTTTAATGTTTCATTAGTATCGAAATTATAATTGTTAGGCATAAGATATTTGTATGTGTGTTTTTTAACATAACTAGTAAATATACTGCTATTGCCAGTATCTACTAAATTATTTTGACCGGCAGTATCATTTATTACGCACATAGTATCATCGTCAGTATTAATAGTAATATTAGTACTAATTCTATTATTCCAATCGTATACGCCGGGTTCGTGTTTTAGTGTAATTGTAGGTGGTGTATTATCCCAGTAGAATTCTATTTCACGTCTAATATATGGATCAGTTGTTGTTACGTCGTTTGCAAGACAGATAATTCGGTAAAGTTCTCTAGTATTTTCTTGTGCATGAATACTAAATGATGTTAAGTGTGTGGACTGGTTTGAAATTACATTACTTGTATTATCGAATATTTTTGCCGGAGTATTTGGAGCATTATATATTTCTGCTACAGTACTACTGGCTGCAACAAGTTCTGAAAGAATATATTTACATGTAGAGTTTAATGGTTGAGTATTAATTTTTAATTCAAATTCACTCTGTGGCGCATATACTTTTAGTGCATTAGTTATATTAGAAGCATAATACTGATATGGCCACTCTACTATCAAATTTCCTTTATCAAACGGAATTAGAGTTATATTTTGTTCTTTATAAGATATTCTACCAAATATATCTTTTCCAATCAAACATACTTTAGTTGATTCATTAATTTCAATTTCTTCAGTATAATCTGCTGGTTTATACCCTGTAGGTGTACATGATGGTGTTGTTTGTGGCACTTTTTTATATTGATATTGATTTGTACAGTAGTTAGTACAAGATACATTGTACATATGATAATTAGCAGTAGATTTGGATTCTATTTTAGTTAATGTCAAATTAGGTGGGAGATTGTACGGGTCTAATACTACAATTGCATTAGTAATATTATTTATTTGCGCAAGATTAGTACAATTAATAGAATAGTTATATGTTTCACTTATACTTCCAGAATAATTTATAAAATATGTATGGATTAAAATATATTTTGAATAATTATTTTCATCTAATTCTGTTAATTTATTAAAATAGTTTGTAGGAGGCAATATATTTGCAGGCATCATGTTACCTTGAGTATAATTTGCATATATCGTACATATTGATGGTTGATTAGTAAATAGTTTTATTGTTGTAGCATTATAACTGGTGTTTAATATAGTATTAAATGTAGGATCGGAAAATGCTGGTTTATGTATGTATGTTACATTAATTTGTGGCACGTTATCAAAATATCCTACGTGGAAATTAGTTGTTGCAAATGCACTATTGGAATTATCTTTTCCTTCTGTGCCTTTAGTTCTACATATTACTAGCATTATACTACTAGTGTTGCCTGAATTAGTATTGCTGTTGTAATTAAGTGAATGTATTTTTTTATTTTCTGATGTACTAAAGGAGTTGTTATCTAGTATTGTTTCATATTTGCAAAAAATATCATTGCCACAAGTATTATCTGGGCTTAATGTATATTTACATGTACTAGGGAATGTTGTACTAAGATTTATTTCATATGTTGATGTTGTACCAATTCCGGTCTTTGGTGAAATTAAGTATATCTTATTGACGTTGTGTTTGATTGTAAAATAGCTTATATTGTTGTTTATATTACCATCACTATCAGTTGCATTAAGTATTAGCTTATATGTTCCGGAATTAATGTATTCTATATCTATATCGTATACTGGACCATTAATGTTGTTAGTTGGTGTTATATTTAGACTAAATGGCGCACTAGTATTAGTGCTTACTATTTGAGCTCTGAAATTGTGGATAATTAATTCATTACTATAATTAATTTTAATTGAAACGCCACCTGTTATATCTACTAAACTAGTATTGAAGGTGATTATAGGATTATCAAATAAAGTATTTTTAATATCAACTATCATACTTTTTCTATTAGCAAATTCGCTATTTCCGCCAATATCTATAGAATAATAGTATATTGTTGGTTTACTACCATAATCAGTTCTATTTGAGGAATCTTTTGTACTATAATCTAAATTAATAGGAATTCCATAATCTATTGCAGTAAATTTATTTTCATTATCACATTTATTTGAGCCATCTGTTTTTGGTATACAATAATACATGGTTTGATTACAGCCAAATGATACGCTCTTATTTGCTAAATTTTTAAGTGTCTCATTATCATCGCTACAATTCAAGTATAATGAAATTTTTTGTGTTGTTGGAACACTAGAATTGTATTCTTTTAATACTCTTGTTGTAGAACTTATTGACGCACTATATAATAATTGCGTGACTGGTTCAATATTATCAATTACAAAGAATGGATTATCTGCATTATTACCATATACTACTACTCTTTCATTATTTATAAGTATGTTACATGCAACATAATAATAGTATGTTCCTGATACTGCAATATTTGTAATAGGATATTTTGGAAGTGAAATTTTTGCAACATGAATATTTTTATTAGTTAAACTAGGCTCTCCATCAAAAAATTGCATATTTGAGTTATCCCAATTATATGCTGTATAATTAGAATATTTACATATAGCATTAGATTCATTTGTTATTATGCTAATATTTCCTGGGAATAATCTGTATTTACTTATTCCATTAGTGAATTTTTCATTGTAAGGTTTTGGTTTTGTTATTGTTACGTCCCCTTCTATTGTTATACTATCGTTTAGATATATGTGATTACCGACAGCATCTATACAATGCATTTCATAATCATATATTCCGTCAGATAATTCAGAATAAGTTGTACCTAATATTTTATTAGTATTATTAATGATTTTTTTAGTAGGATTTAATCTACTTGGAATATTATTTAATTCGTTATATTTGAATCCTAATTTTAATGAACTATAATCAGGATTATCGCTTGATGGTGTTAAATTAAATGAACATACAACATTATTTTTTTCATTGCTAATTAAACTTAAATTGAAACTGATATTACTTACCCATTGACTCTTACTGATGTTAAATGATTTGACAGTATAATTTACTGATACATTGACATTTGGATCTAATATGAATGTGAAATTTTTAATTAATTCAAGATTCTTTGCAGGATCTTGTGAGTAATAGAATATTTTATAGATACTGTTTGAATCTTTAAGTGCACTAATACTATCGTAATAAGATAAATTTATTTCATATGGGTGTGATAGTGGACTTCTACTTAAAGTAATATTAGGATAACATTTGCTATTTCCATCGTTCTTTGAGATACAATAATATGTTAGTATGTGATCTTTAGAACTATCTTGTATTTCATCTCCAATATCCCAATTATTATTGTCAGTTACTTTAACTTTTCCCTTTAAATCCATAATTCCAGGATATATTGATAAATTTAGTATTGTGGTTGTTGGCGGAATTACATCTCTTTCACAATTATTCCATTTTTCACTATTTTTTTCAATGTCGCAATCATCTTTAGCATTATTGTCTGCATTACGATAACAATTTGATGCTGCACTATTTAATGTACGTGTTGCATCCCATTGGCAAACTCCTCTTCTTGCTTTATCTAGGCTTGGAGTTAAAATATTAGTTCCACTTATTTTTATATTCTTAGCATTGTTCCATATTACATTAGTACTTGCATTTCTATTTCCAATACAATTGTTTTCAGTTGCATAATATGAGCAAGAGATATTATTGACATCCATAATGCCTATTATAGGATCATAATAACAATCAACACCATAAAGTGAAATTATTTCTTCATTACATGCCGGGAATATAAAATCTTTACCGCATTTTGAACAATCTTGTTTTTGTGTTTTACTATCGATTTTCGGCCTACAAATACCTTTACCATATCTACTATCTTTTAATTTATTAGTATCAAGTGTATATGGTATCCATTCACAATCATTAATTAATTGACCTGTAGAATTTGTACTATTAAACTTTTCACAATAATCAGCATTACAAGCATCTTCTGATCTATAGTCATAACAAGATTTAACAGCAGTACAATTATATACTTTATCGAGTGTAGTCATAGAATAATCAAGATAACATCCGAATGTGTAATTAGCTTTTCCATACATTCCTACTGCATCACGTGGTTTTTTTGGTGAAGGAAGAATTAGTGAAGGACATTGTAATGTATTTCCACTGTCATTAACAAATATTTGTTGATAACTAAATAGTCCATAAATATTATTACATAAGCCACATGAACCTTGAGCGACACATTTGGCTTCTCCATCGCCCATACTACAATAAGTATTTCCTGTACATAAGGATTTGTTTACTACACTATTATTTAGGGCGCATTCTACTATTGCTTTATCTTTACACCAAGTTTTACTTTTGTGTGAATTACTAAGACAGTCTTCATCACCAGATTTTTTACAAGAAATTTTAGTTACAGTATAATCATTTGGACTATTTTTCATAACACTTTCATTATATACAGTTTTTAATTCATAACAATACATTTTATTTGCTTCTAAGTTATTACTTTCATTATAAATTCTAGAGATTTTATCGATGCTAGAATTAATAATTGTAGTGTAGTCTGTAGATTCTGTACCGCAAGTTCCACTGCTATTATCGCAGTAACTTAATTCAAATCTTTTAATGTAATCTTTACATGTTTCCTTTGTCATTGTCCATGTAAAATTAAAGTATGATTGTAAAAATAAATTATTAATTGTAAGACTAGAAATATTTCCTGGATCAAGTTCACAAGGATTTTGTACTGGAAGCATTATATTGTTTGGAGTTTTACATTTACAAGTATCAAGTATACAAATATTTTCAGGAGTTGGTTGTTTAGTTGTAGCAGCTATTCCCCAAACTTTCATACATTCTGAAGAAACATATAGGTCATTTTTAGTTAAATTTACATCACATTGTTCATTTTGTTCTAATTTTTCATTACCGCATGTTCCACAACTGATGGTTGTTTGTGGACTTGGGCCAACAACACAGTTAGCAGGGTCATTAGTATTTACAGTACATGTTTGTGTTTGTATTCCATTAATACATGCACTATTAGTAAAACCTGAACAAGTCCATTTACATACAGGCGTTACAGGAAGAGATTTACATATACATGAATCTATATAACAATATTTTGAAACATCAAGTGCCATAGTTGCACTTGGTGTATTCCAACTTTGTTCACATGTTGTTGACGCTAAAAGTCCTTTTGCAGCACTATAATCGCATCCTTCGCTAGCATCAAGAGTTCCATCACCACAAATACTACATGCTTTTGTTAATACTGCAGGATTTGCATTTGGTATACAACCAGGTGTTGTTTTATTTGTACATGTTCTTGATTGAGTATTGCCTACGCAAGCACTCCAGCCAGAACAATCCCAGCCGCAAGCATTATTATTTAATGGAGGATTTAATGAACATAATTCTATTTTAGTTTCAGGTGGCTTTGCACATGAACCAGAATATTCTATAATTACTGTTCTATTATTATTACTATCGCATGTTTGTGGAGTCGTTTTTACATTACAACATGATACTAATTGAATATCTTTATTGATATTAGAATTTAATAAAAATGATCCTGTTGTACCATTACATGTTTCAACATTATATGCGTCTTTAACGGTCGATACACTTGCTGTAACTGTAGTGTATCCTGGATATAACTCTTTAAATTGGTATAATCCATCAACACCTGTAATATTTGGAGTATTTGATTGTGATATAACAACTTCTGCTCCGCTAACTTCTTTATTTGCTATGGTTGTTATTTTTCCAGAAACTTGATATTTTACACAAGATAATATTATATTTTTATTAAACATATTATTTGTTACTGAAACAGTAGTTGTTCCAACACAAGTATTATCTTTTGCTGTGATAGTTAATGTTGTATCTTTAATTATATTTGTAAATAAATATGAACCATCATTTGATGAAGATACTTGCGCGCCAGTATTGGTTGTGATTATGGCTCCTGATACAATGTTACCAAATCCATTAAAAATATATCCTGATACATTATATGTTATGCAAGCAAGATTTATTGGTATTACGCTATTTTTATCGATGATAATATTTGTTAATGTTGTATCACAAGATCCTGTTTGTGTTTGTGCTCTAATAGAATATTTATTTAATTTAACATTTGTAAATTCGTAGTATCCTTGTGAATTAGTAGTTTGTGTTACACTTGTAACTCCATCACTTAATATTACTGTTGCTGATGGAACAAGATTATTATTATTTTTTACAGTTCCTGATACTGTGAAATAATTGCCACCTGCACATATATTTGCACAATTTGCATTGTTTACTGCACTTTTAAATACGCCAGTACATGTACCATTAGTTTGAAATCCAGAATTAGTTCCAATACAACAGCAACCCATTGTACAAGGACCTTCTGTTGCATATGCATTACATAAATTGTTTGCAACATCATATGTTTGATATGTTCCTGTTGGTTGATCGAAGAAACAATCAGTTTCTACAACATAACATGTAGTTGCAAAAGTATTCTGCGTAGAAATTATTGCTGTCGCAAGTAGTATACTTAAGATTACAAAATACTTTAAAAACCTTAAATTCATTACTAACCCACCTATTTAGTATAACATTCACAAATCACATTTAAATATGTTACGATTTTGTGAATATAAACATATATTTTTAGTATTATTATGATAATTATGTTTTAATACATTCTTCTGAAATAATATCATATGTTTCTCCCTTATTACACGGTTTATATTCACAGTCGGTAGTACATCCTCCCGGAATACCATTAATTGTTCTAGTAGAACCTGCTGTGTAACCATCGCATTTTGGATTTCCTTTACAATCCAAATCAGATTCACAAATAGTGCTATCACTAATAAGCATACAGTTTTCACATCTTTTTTCAAAGTAACCGCCATAGCATTTTTTACCAACTTGCGATGCACTATAATCACATTCGGGGCTTGCTCCACAGGTGGTAGAATCACATACACAGTTAACTGCGGTTGTACATCCACCTTGACCATCACATTGTCCTACACACAGGTTCGGTCCTCCATCACCGTATTTTCCATAAAGATACGGGGAACATGCCTTTATATTATTACAATTCCCATCAAGTGTGGTGTCTATTAAATTTTCGAAAGTTGTTCCAGGACCATATTTGTCACATGGTATAGAATTTTCTGAATAAATATTAATATTTGCTGCTGGCGGTCCACTACATCTTCTATCTCCGCCAGTTCCGTAATTATTATCGTTACAATCATATTCGAGTTCAATTATGTTAGTTCCATCTCCAGAACAGATATTTCCTCTATCTCCAGAACATACTCTTAGGAATTCTTGTTTATAGATATTATTATCTGATAAATCAGTAGATCTAAACGATCCAGGTTCAGAATAATAACCATACATTCCAACTCCGAATTCTAATGGATTTAGAATGTCTTTTTTTACTTCGGTTTTATATCTAATAAATGTTTCAATTCTACCATACTGTGTACTTTCAAAGCAAGATGTTTCTTGTGTCGCATATTCTAAATTATCTGTACAGCATGTATGGTTTGCTTCTAAAGACTCAGTTAAATCATTTGGATTATCATTATATGGATAAATTTTATTACTCGGATTACTATGATTTAAACATTCTGTAATATTAATTAGTGTGACTGTTGTCGCTGTTAAATCTGCCATTGTTTCATTGACTGTTAATGAGATATTATGTTGATTTGGTGTTTGAGCTGTTGCAGTAGGTGTAGTAATTATTTTGAATATATAATTAATTACTTCTATCATAAATTGTTTAGCATCTGATGCTATTAATATATTAGGTTTATTGTCGTCTTCTGGAAGTTTTAATTTCATATCATCAGGATCTGCAGATTTTATTATTCCGAATGGTTCTTTTTTATCGTCCCATGTAATAGTATTTAGTTTACTTCCAAGTATTCCAGAAATTACTCCAGTTTTTGATTGACTTGCATTTAAGACGAATTTATCTTCGTATGATGCCCATCCTTGTGGAATATCAGGATATGCTGGTGTTACATTAATTACAGCTTCTGGTAAATCAAATACTAATATATTTACTATTTGATTATCTTTTAATCCGTGTTCATCAACTATTGTAATTTTAACTTGATGTGCTCCTAAATCTTTATGAGATGTAGTGTAGTTGGCACTTCTTTTTGTTTTTTTATATTCTTCAGAATTAGTCCAATTATGTGGTTTATCATCATAATTTTGTTTTATACATTTTTCTTTTAAAATTTCTAATGTTGCAGGAGGATTGCATTCATCAGTAATATCTTCATATTTTTCAGTATAATCTTCAAGCCAGCCAGTGTAATAATAATTTAAATTATCATCGTCAGGGTCGTATCCTTGTGGAGATATTTTTATGACATCATTTTCTATTACAACTATATCAAATTGTGCATTATCTACCGTATGAATATAGTCTAGTACTGGTCTTCGTTCACGTACAGCAAAATTTATTGTTAATGGAACGCCAGTTATTTTATGTTCAGTGTCAATTACTCTAACAATATCTGTGTAATCATTATTAATATCTCCTTTTATTATATCTATAGTATAATTGTATAGTCTAATATTTTGACCGCTTCTTCTCCACCCATTACTTAATACGTTAGTATAATTTTTTGTAATACTAAATTCTGCGTATTTAACATCATAGTTTACTAGTTCATATGTGTATTCGTATAATTCTTTAAATGGGATATTTTTTTCTATGTTAAAATCTACCTTACGTGTAATTGGTTGACGATTACTCATAATTACTGTAAATGGATAAACTAGTTTTATATTATATCCTCCTGATTTAAATGTTAATACTGCTGTTGCATTGCCTATTTTTGTGATGTTTGTATTACTAGAAATTCCTTTTTTAAAATCAGTAAAATTTACACAATTCATTATTTCTTTTTCTATATTTCTTTCAATTGTTTGTTGTAAACTTTTATTAAAATTGTTATAATAATCGCACGTTAAATAATTTGTTCCTGAAACTACTCCTGCTTTATTTGCTCCATTAGCATTACATAATCTTGGTAAATTATTAATGCCAAAAAATCCGCTGTATTGGTTAAAAGAATATTTTGTACAATTATTTTTATATGGTCCAACACCATAATTAGCTGATATATTGTAATATTTTGATTCAAGATTTTTTACTTTAACATATCCGCCATAATATGGATAATCTGGTTTTCCCGAATTATCTGGTTCCTCATTATATACTATGTGTTGATTAGAATTTCTACCATCTGGACAATTATTATTTATATCTACGGCAATTGATACATTTACTGTTCTATTATATGATGTGTCGTTGAATTCTATTATATTGTTAGTATTAGTAAAATTAAACTCTCCACCTTGAGACATTGTTTGTATTAAAACTTCTTGAGCTACAACATCAAGACAACTTGTAACATATTGATTTATTGAGTTAGCATTTATGTATTCTTGTATTTGTCTATCTGCTTGAGAAATCATCTGAGGTGTCATCATTTCATTTTTAGCATATATAGTAAATGCAAATGAGAATAATATTAACATTGCAACAATTACAAATAATGTAAGTTGTCCTTTTCTATTTAGCTTGTTACTAAATGTATACACCCTATCGCACCCTCTTTTTATCGAAACTAGTTTTTAATTTACGTCAAGTTTCTTAAACACACTAATAATTATAGTATTATATCTTTATATGTGTAAAAATAAGGTTGAATGTTTATAAATATTTTGAAAGACATGGTGTAAATCATAATCTTTATATAGTCTTTTATAGTATTTCATTATGTTTTGTTATAAAAGGTGATTATTTATGGTTCAAGCGATGGTTGATATAGGAGATCATGAGGATAGAATTTTAACAATAGTTAAAGGTAAATTTGGTTTTAAGAATAAGTCTGATGCAGTAAATTTTGTAATATCTAGATTTGAAGCTGAATTACTCGAGCCTGAATTAAGACCTGAATTTGTTTCTAAAATAAAGACTTTAGAAAAGAAAGGTAAATTCACTAGTTATAAAACACTAACTGACTTAAGAAAAGATATTGAACATGCATAAATTGTTAATAGAAGATGGATTAAAGAAGACATTAAATAAATTATTTAAAAAAGACAGAGTTACCTATGAAATTTTAATGAAGAAAATAGAAGAATTAGTATCTACTAATGATTTTAGTCATTATAAAAATTTAAGAAGTCCTCTTCAAGAATTTAAAAGAGTTCATATTAGAGGATCTTTTGTTTTAATTTTTAGATTTATAGAATCTGAAGATAAGTTATTGTTATATGATTTTGATCATCATGATATTATTTATACTAAAACAATCTAAGTTATATTTAGAGATTTAATTTCTAGAGTATTAATAATGCCTAAAGAATAATATATAATAAAAAAATAAAATGAAAAAGAATAATTTATTTATTCTTTCTTTGCTTTTTCAGCTTTAACAACTTTAGCCTTTTTCTCTTTTTTTGGAGCAGCTTTTTCTTTTAAGGATGACTTAACAACATGTTTTGGCTTAGTAGTTTTTGCTTTAGTCTTTTTAGCTAAAATTTCAAATCCTAATTCCTTAAATGCTTTAACTACAACATCATGTGATGCTTTGTCTTTTATATCTATTAATTGTGCTGTTGGTTCTATATGTAATTTATTACATTTTCTTCTTCTAGTCATACCATCAATAACTACATAATTATTGTCAAGTACTTCAACTACAACACATTTTTCGCCAGCATCTCTGCCTGCTATTTTTACACATATTCTTCCTACGTTAAACATTTTGTCCTCTCACGTATTTTATATAAATACGTAAAACTTTTTTTATTAAAATCTTGAATGTATCTAGTAATTAATTACATTCTAATTTTTTCTTTTACATTTCTTCTCTACAGAAACACATCGTCGCCGAATGTGCGAGAGACACTTTTTTTAAATAAAATTTTAAAAAATAAAATAATCCAAATTTATTCTGTTAATGTGGATTTAATCTTTAATCTCATGCATTTACTGCAAAGCATTCCTGCATATGGCCTGTCAGGTCTCTTTTCAGTCTTTGATAATTTAGACATTTTGTATGGTCTTAAACTAGCAACTCCGTGAAGTTCTTGCTTGCAACCTGCACAATGAGCTTTGCTTGGCTTTCTTTTTGCATAAGTTAATTTTGATCCTTTTGAAGTTTTTACATGAACTCTTCTTAATGTTCTTGATCTACGGCTATTTCTTGGCATGATATTACCTCTGTATTATTTTAATATTGTATATATAGTACACATTTGCTTCCTTGAACAAGCAAATTATGATATGATAAACGGAATTTTAGGGTATTTATAAAGCTTTTGCCGAATTAGGCGCCATACTAACTGTCGTTTTTAGTGTTCTTAAGTTGAGATTCTTCTATTTTTGTAACAGCTTTATCAAATAGTTGTTTAAATATAGAATAGTGAAATTTTTGTCCTTCTTTTGATGAAGTATTTGGAACATATAATAACGAATTATGATTATAATAGATTCTATGATGTATTCCGAAAGTATATTGTTCAAGCTTAACTATTTTTTCTAAATTATTTAATTCGTTTTCTAGTTGTTTATAGCTACTACCACTATCTAAAGTATTACTTAATTCTTTGATTAGTAATTGTATTTCTTTAGCTGTGCCAGAAACATTAATACGATATTTATTGCTAAAGTCATATTTCATTTTGTTTTACAAAAAATAAGATAAAAATTTTAAAAAATAAATTTTTATATAGTTTAATACTATTTAATATACATTAAGTAATTTTCTACATAATGCAGATAATGCAATAGATAATACGATATATGTTGCAAGCCAGCCAGGATACCATCCAAATAAATTGAATGATTCACCAAATGGATGAACTACTTTATTACCGTTAATTATTGTTTTTAATTTACTATCTTGAATTGGTTTTTCTGGTGTACTATAACTATTTTCTGTTGTAACTAATACATTATGAGAATATTCTTCAGTATTATACAGATATGAAATCTTATATTCTCCAGCATCGCCAGAATGAAGTTTCCACACAGCTTTACTATCAACAATTTCTTGTGTTGCACCATTTAAGATTTTTAATTCAGGAATTGAGGTTATACTAATATTTCCTTTTGCACCTTCGCCAAATTGTGCTGTTATAGTGAAATCAGTATTTGGTTGTATTGGTTCATATGCGATGTGCATGTTAAGCCAAGCAAAAATAATTATTATAGGAATAAATGTGTATAATGTGGACTTGAATGAAGATTTCATATACTTCATGTTTAAATCAAGTGCTTTTTTTTGTATACTCATTAATTTTTTAGTATCTTTAGTTTCACGCATTTCTTTTTGATACTTTTTCAAATCATCTTTAATCTGTTTCATTTCACGTTGATTAGTTGTGTATTTGTAAACTACTGTTACAAGTATTGTTATGAATGCAGAAATAATTAATATTGCCCAGAATGCCGGTAGATTTAAGGCTAAACCTAACCATGGATTAAATATTGTATCTAAAAAATTTGCCATAATTTCCCCTCAAATTACTTTTTATATTGTTGTTTATGCTCTAAATATCATACTTATAAAAATAAATATGATTTAATAAATTAATAATAAATAAAAAAATATTTATGAATTTATTTACCTATGAACGAAAAGGTTTATCAAAACATAAAAGCTACTTACGTAGCAATTACTTACCCATGAACTTTCTCATCATTGGATTCATATCCATCATGTGTTCACGAGCAATATTTTCATATAATTGATATATTATCATTACTGTTAATAATATTCCAGTACCTCGAGATAATGCTCCTGAAAGATCAGCAAGTGCTGCAATTAAACCAACAGCAATCGCGCCCATTATTGTGAGTGGCCAAATGTATCTGTTTAATATTCTTTCAAGTACTCTTTCGTCTCGTCTAAATCCTGGTATTTGTAGTCCTGATGACATCATTTGTTTTGCTTGACTTCTAGCATCCATACCTGCTGATTGAACCCAGAAAATACTAAATATTACTGAACCTACAACCATAAATAGTATATATACTAGTGCGTGCCAAATGTCAGCGCTAACTAATGATCCCTTAATTATTTTACCAACTATTTCTTGACCAGATATCCATAATACAAATCCTGATGTTGGTGAACTACCACTAAATGTTCCAAGGAACGGGTGTCCCCATTTTTGTAGTAATGTTGCAAATAATTGAACGTTTGCCATTAATGCAGCAACTAAAATTACTGGAATGTTTGATGTGTATAAGAAATTTAATGGCCATCTAATTCCTTGGCCTCTAACTCTACCAAAACTTAATGGTATTTCAACTTTCATTGCTTGGAAATATACTGCAATTAAAAATACTAATATTGTTGCAACAATGGCTGAAATCATAAGCATTGCTGTTACTGGATCTCCGTTTGCAAGACTAATAAATAAATTAGGAATTGCTCCAGTTACTGTTCCTGGATTTGATGGGTTTGGTAAAAATGAAAATGCTCGAATAAATATTTGCTGCGCAACACCTGCTGCAATAAATAACGATATACCTGAACCAAATCCCCATTTAGCGACAATTTCATCCATTAACATAATCATTATTCCGCCAAGACATAATTGGAATACGAGTAATATTTCAAGTTGGAGATATAATGGTGTTCCAGCATATGCTGCGCTTGGACTTAAACCACCCATAAATACATATACTATTGCTTCAAGAATTACAAAGAATATTGCAAATAATTTTTGAAAACCTTGGAATTTTTTTTTACCTTCAGGTTTTGTTAAATCAAATTTCCAAAGGCCTGAACCATTTAATAATTGTAATACGATTGATGCTGTTACGATTGGACCAATACCTAAACTAATAATTGATCCGAAACTTGCACCTAATATAATAGATAAGAATTCGAATTGTTGTAATGCATTACTGCCAAGACCAAATAAGGGTACCATTCCTAAGATGAAGAATAATAATAATACTATTAATGTCCACTTTAATTTATCTTTAAACGGAATTTTCTTTTGGCTCGGATGAGCAACTTCAGGTAAACTTCCTATAATTTTATCAAAAAAACTCATAATGTTAACCCCACTAATTACATTATGAAAAATAACTTGTTTAAAAAGGTTATGATGAAAAGGGTTCAGTAAAAATATTATAGAAAAGTATTAATTAAAACACGCATTAAATTTTGAACGCAAAGTTTATAAATATGTTTCATGAATATTGTTCATAAGTATGTTATCTATAATATACTTTTATTAAAGAGGTTTATTTTATGGGTATGTTCAAATCTACTAAGAGCGATATTTCCGCAGGCCCTGATGCTCCAATTGATCAGATTACTGCAATGCGCGCTCAAGGATATTCTAATAATCAAATAATACAAACTTTGCAAAGAGATGGATATACTTCATCACAAATATTTGATGCGATATCACAATCAGAAATGAATGCCGGACAAAATCCTGGTCAAATGGGACAAGATCAAATGAATATGCAAACACAACAATTAGGACAACAATTACCGCCAATACCTCAACAACAAATGCAACCTATGCAATCGCAACAAATATCAATGTCTGGATTACAATCAACACCAGAAGAATTAATTGAAGCAATTATCGAAGAGAAATGGAATGAATTAGTAAAAGATATTAATAAAGTTCTTGAATGGAAACAAAGAGCTGACGCAAAACTTACAACAATGGAACAACAATTAACTGATATGCAAGCGCAATTTGATAAATTGCATCAAGCAATAATTGGAAAAGTCGGCGATTATGATAAACATATTCTTGATGTTGGTACACAATTACAGGCAATGGAAAAAGTATTTGGAAAAGTTTTACCAACATTTATTGATAATGTAAATGAATTAAATTCTATAACTCAAAGAATTAAAGAGGATAGTGTTAAACCTGTAAAAGTTTCTGAAAAGAAAAAAGTTAAAACAATTGAAGATGTTTAGGTTATTTAGTGTGTTTTTCTTTTAATTATTAATTATCGATGTTTAGTTTTATTTCCAGATGTAAGTAATTGTTTACGCTTATTTATCTTTATATGTAATAATTTAGTAGTATTCTCTATTTGTTTATTGCTAATTATTTTATTTAGATTTTTTTCGTAAATTTTACGGAAAATTTCACAAAAGGCATATAAACAATTCTATCTTCTTAATTTAAATGCGAAGAATGTTGAAATCATAAACTTTAAATAGGCTGTAATAATAATGTGACATATGTCACAAATAAATTATAACATAATTTCAATATTATTAAAACAAGATAATCATATTCGAAGTCTTGCAAGATGTCTAAATACTAATCAAACAACTATTGCAAGAAAAGTTCAAGAGCTTGAAGAGCAAAATATCCTTGATTGTCGTACTGAGGGCAAAAATAAGGTTTATTTTATTAAAAAAACTTTAGAAGCAAAAGAATTTATTAAAATGTTAGAGCACGATAAATTGTTACAACTTATTGCTAAGCACCCGAGATTTAGACAAATTATTGAAAAAATACAACTAAATACTCAGATAAAATTAGCTATAGTATTTGGTTCATATGTTAAGGATAGTGCGAATAAAGAAAGCGATATTGATTTGTATGTAGAAACACAAAGTATTGCATTGAAAAATAGTCTAGAACTTATAGATTCAAAATTAAGTATTAAGATAGGTAAATTTGATACGACTAATTTACTTGCAAAAGAAATTATAAAAGATCATATTATTATCAAAGGAGTAGATAGATATTATGAACTCATTTATTAAAACATTAAATGAAGAAGGAAAAATAAAACTTGTTGAACCAAGCGATAATATTTCTAGTTCGTATATTGATAAATCAGAGAAATCATTAATATCTGCCAAAACTCTTTTAAAAATTGGAAATTATAACGATGCTGTAGCGTTAACTTATTTTTCAATGTATAATATTTATTTAGCTTTATTATATAGGTGTGGAATAAAATCAGAAAATCATACAGGAACTATTTTATTATTGAAGGAATTATTTAGTATAGATAATACTTCTTTATTAACTGCTAAAAAAGAACGAGTTGATAAACAATATTATGTAGATTTTAATGCTACACATAAAGATGTTTTAATTGGAATAACTGCTGCTGAAGAATTTAACATTTTATTAAGAGAAAAATTAGTTAAACTCAATAAATCCGAAATACAAACGTATTGTAATAACGCTAAAAAGATTCTTAGATGAGAAAATTATTATGATTTAGTTATTCTTTTTTTCTTTTTTAGATTCAAATAATTCTCTTTGGAAATAATGGTTTTTCCTATTTTTGATTCTAATTCTTTTCTAGTGTTGTGTGCTATTTCTCCACCTTCTTTTGCTGAATTTTTTAACTTATCTAATCCTTTAGAATCTTTAGCAATTGTAATATCTGTTGTAGCTTTTTCTCCGACCATTGTTAATATTAATTCCCAATCAGTCATGTGATCTCTTAGATTTTTATTTTTTCTTTGAAGATTTTTAAAATCTTTATATTTTTGAACTGTTTTGCCAAAAGTAGCTTTACTGATTTCATTAGTAAGAATTGCGAAATCTTTTTCTTCGGCAATTCCTCTTATAGCCCATTCATCAGTTAATTCTTGACGTATTGCAATACCTCTTAAACGTTTATCTATCCATTCTTTAGGATAGCCTTTCATTTCATAATATTGTTTAACTCTGTCTTGTGCAAGTTCTGGATTTTCAATTTCTTGAACTCTTTCATATCCAACTTGCGCAAGCCATAATTTGAATGGTTCGGCTTTTGGTGAGGGAATGGATTGAATTAAACGAAATGCTCCTTTAACTGATACACAATTGATTTGTTGTTTGCCTCCCATTGTATCTATTATAAGGGGGGTGGCAATTTGCCCCCACCCTTCAGCGAAGCCTTCATCTCTACGACGCATATCTTTTAAATATCCGGAGGGATCTTTAGAGTTAGATAGTATTTCAATGATATCAATAGCAACAAACCACCATTCATCATTGAACCATGTTCTACGAATTTTCTTATCTTGAAATACTATTAATGCTTTATCTTTATCCATTTTTAACACCTTAATATAATATGAAATATTAATAGTATTTATATACTTCACGCGTAGTTGTTTAGTGTGTCTTGTGTGATTTTTGGATTATATTTTATTAAAAGATAGTTATGATTTTTTTATCGGTTCAAAAATTTCACAACATTTATAAAGGCTGCTTCCTTACACCACTATAGAATGACAAAACTAGAAAGTTTATTACGTAAAGGTTTGATTTATTCTTCTATAGCTTTACCTCTGTTGTTTAATAGTTGTAAACCTGATCCTGCTTTGATTAATTCTCCTCCAGTCGCTAGTTTGAGTATTAGTCAAACAACAGGAGATGTACCTTTGTCTGTAACTGTTGCAGTAGATGGTACAGATCCTGATGGAAAGAGTGATATTAAAAATTATCAATTAAATTTTAATGGAGAAATAATAAATAGTTCTTCACCAATTTCTGTTAGTAGAATAATTACTACAGAGGGTACGGTGTCTGTATCAGGAAAAGTTGTTGATTCACAAAATGCATCCAGTATAGATAGTAAAGTTATTAATACTCAAAAAGCTTCATTTATTGA
>CAVZPN010000029.1:0-84557 GCA_963777125.1 uncultured archaeon
CGTTTGATGTGCAGCAGATCGAGGTGCTGCGCGGTCCGCAGGCCGGGGCCTTTGGCGCCAATGCCGCGGGCGGCGTCGTCCGCCTCGTGACCAACGCCCCCACGCCGTTCTGGACGGGCCGCACCGAGGTCACGGCTCGGCGGCGATGCGCTGCGCACCGGCGGTTTCGCGGTCGGCGGTCCGTTGTCGCCGGCCAAGCCGGAGGAGCTCATGATGCGCGTCGCCGTGCAGCAATCGAACAGCGACGGCTTCCGGCACAATCTGACGCTAAACCGCGACACCAATGCCCGGGAGGAATTCTCCGCGCGGCTGCGCCTGACGTGGAACCCGAACAAGCTCTGGCACTGGGAGGCGGCGGTGGTCGCGGCCGATTTCAACAACGGTTACGACGAGTTCGCCCTCGATAACAACGGCCGCAACACGTACAGCGACCAGCCCGGCGTCGACATCCAGCGTTCGCTGGCCGCCAGTCTGCGCGGCACCTACGCGGGCTGGGATGGCGTGCGGCTCACCACCGTCACCAGCGTGGCGCGCACGCGTTCGCGCTACGCCTACGACGACGACTGGACCGCGGCTTCCTACATGGGTTTCAGCGATCTGTACCGTTCGCGCTGGGTCGTGAACCAGGAACTGCGGCTCGATTCCGTGGCGGTCAAACGCGGATGCGTGGATCAACCGCTGGACGCTCGGGGCGTTCTACAACGACACGGATGAGCACTCCCGCTACACGGATGATGATCCCGGGCAATCTGCGCGGCCTGAAGACCGTTTATCACGCCACCAACACCGCGCTGTTCGGCCAGCTCGGCCACGATTTCTCGCCGCACACCCGCCTGGTCGCCGGGCTGCGCGCCGAGCGCATCTCCATCGATGGCGACGGCATCAAGACCCGCTACCGCGCCAGCAACGGGCACGCTGGATACGCCGGTGGTCATCCGCCCCGTCGTTTGCCGACACGCTGTTCGGCGGCAAGCTCACGCTCGAGCACGATCTGAGCGACCATGAACTGGTCTTCGCCTCCGTCACCCGCGGCTACAAGGCGGGCGGCATCAACGTGGATGCCCGCATCGACGTCGCGGCCGATCCGTTGACCTACGCCACCGAGACGCTCTGGAACTGGGAGACCGGGTCTGCGCGGTCACTGGCTGGATGCACCGTCTCACGGGTGAGGTCACGGCGTTTTATCTGCAACGGTCCGACACGCAGGTGCGCGACTCCGCCGGCTTCGGCGGCAACTACCGCTTCTTCACCGACAATGGCGACTCGTCCCACGTCTACGGACTGGAAGCGGCGGGCAGCCTATGCGCTGACGAAGGCCTGGTCGGTGCGCGGTTCGCTGGCGCTGATGCGTTCAGAGCTCGACCCCTTCACGCTGAGCAACGGCAACACCGGCGGCGGTCGCGTCCTCGCGAACACGCCGCGCTACGGCTACACGCTCGGCGTGCGCTACGACGAGGGTCGCGGTGTCTTCGGCAGCGCGGACTCTGGTCGGCCGCGCCCAGCAGTTTGATTCCAACAACCAGAACGAGGCGCGCCGGGCCTTCCGCCTCGTCAACGCCACGGTCGGTTACGCCTGGGAGCACTGGACACTTTCACTCTGGGCCAAGAACCTCTTCAACGAGACGTACGACAAGCGCGTGTATTTCTTCGGCAACGCGGATCCCGACTACATCGAGACCCGTTACGAGGACCGCGCGGATCCGCGCCAGATTGGGGTGACGGCCGCGTACCGGTTCTGAGTTTCCTCTCCGCCCGGGCAGGGCGCGGCCTCCGTCCGCGCCGCCGCGGCGAAGGGACTCACCGCCCTGCCAGCGATCCGCGTTCGACTCACTCGAGCTCGATGGCGATCTCGGCGATCTGGCGCGCGAAGGTGACGCCGCTTTCCGGCGGAAAGTGTTTCCGCGCGTCGTCACGCAATGCCGGAGCATGGTCGCGAACATAGGTGTCGAACGCCTTGCGCGAGGGGAAGGCGTATTGGGTCTCGACGATGGCGCGAGCGGTGTCCGTCGCTTGTTCTGGCAACACAACACGCACCGCCGTCGCCCCGCCCGCTTTGACCTGCAACAGGTGGTTGGGCGAGAGCCAGGCGAGGAAGCGACCGCGCTGTTGGACATCCTTGCAGGTCGCCCGGACGGTGTAGAGGATCGTTGGCATGGGAGCGAAGCTAGGAGCAGGGTGCGGGGAGCCAAGAGCGAAGGCGGGCTTGTTTTACCACTAATGAATTTTGCCTTTCGGCAAAATCACTTTGTCCGCTCCGCCTAATCGGCTCCGATTTTGGTTTCGGGGTGGCTGCTGATCGCAGCCGGGTTTTCAGCCTGCGATCAGCAGGCCCCCCACACTTTTCCGGAGTCGATCAGGTGAAGGGGACCAAGTAATTTCACCGGTGGGTGAAATCTATTTGTGGTCAAACTCTGCGGGTGCCTTGGCCTGATCCTCAATGCGACTCGCTGAAGCTCGTGATCGAGTGCCACTCGAGCACTTCCTGCAGCAGCGCCCGCTCGGTCTTGAGGACGATGCGTTCGAGGCTGTTCCAAGTCTGGCAGTACGCCACCTGTTTGCGGCTGTCTTCCAACATGGCCCGCATCTCGCGGTACCGGGCCACCCGGCGCTGCAGATCGTTGATCGAGATGAACGAGATGAACGCCGCGGCCACGACCGGCAGGGAGATCGGCAGGAAATAGAAGACGGTCATTTCCACCCCGCGGGCACCTCGAGGTGCCAGCTGTGGCAGATCGCGTAGGCCAGGGTGCTGATGATGGCCAGCCAGGTCGAGATCCAGAAACCCATCTTCAGCCGTCCGTGCAGCGGCAGGGCCCGGCCTTCCTGTTTCCGGTAATAGGCGAGCTGGTCGTCGATGCGGGTGGCCAGGTAGACCTGCTTGAACTCCTCCATCGCCACGGGCTGGCTATTGGCTGAACGGCTGTGCAGCACATGCAACGTGCGGGTCAACCCGCGCACGCCCGGCAGGTCGAGATCCTGAAAAAGGGGAGCGGCGCGGGGCAAACCCCAGGTGGCCAGGGCGGACCGGCAGAATTCGGCCGCCAGGCGGCAGCGCACCCAATTGTGGTGGTGATGGTGGTGGCGCAGGGCCAGAGCCACCGCCAGGGCACCGACCAAACAGAGGAGTTTCACCCAAGGCAGTGCCAGGACATGCAGGTCATAGGAGAGGGCGGCGGCGGCCACGAGGGTGGCGACGACGTGCAACAGCACCGTCAGCACGATCAGGCGGCGGAACTGCGGGGCGCCGTGACTCGCGGCGTGATCGCATTTTTGCTGGAACTGGAAGATGGCATCCGCCGCCTTGAAGGGATTGGTGCCCCAGCCGCCGGCCGCGTCGGGCAGATGATTTAGAAACCTCAGGCTCTTGTCGGCCCCGGGCAGGTGGGTGAAGTTAAGCCGGCGCACGGCCAGGGTATGCGCATCGATCACGATGACCGGTTTGCCGAGCGACTGGGCGTAGCTGATGACATCGGCGGTGCCGCCTTTGCCCCGCGCCGGCTGCCCGTCCCAGAGCGCAAGCAGGACATCGCAGCCGTTGACCGTCTCCATGCCGCAATCGAGGTAAGCGTCCTCCCGGGAACCGTTTTCCGAGATTACCCGGATATGCTCGGCCTGGGTCAGCATCTGTTCGACGTCCGCCCAATCGTCGGGATTGAAGTCCTTCTGGAACTCCGCCCGGGGCAACGGCAAGATGACATGCCACGACATGCCAAGCCCGAGGACCTGATCGACAAATTTCTGATCACTGCCGATGGCGACCGAGGACAAACCGATCCATTCACCCGGGGCCTCGTGCCGCAGGGTCTCGAGGGCTTCCTTGATGGCCTGCTCCGCCCGGGGGGCATCCGCCAGTTGCCGATGACCGGAAAAACCGACGACATGAAACACAGGCAGTTGGCTGGCGGTAGTGGCGGGGGTGTACATTCGACCTTGGGCGAGGTTTGCAACGGGTGTCATTGAGGGTTTGGGCTGGCAAGGCCTAAGCTTAACCGGCATGAACTGCTGCAACTTATGCCGGACCACGCCCCAACCGCCAAAGCTGTCTTTCTGAGCTACGCTCGCGAAGATGGCGAGGCGGTCCGTCGCATCGCTGACGCCTTGCGGGCCTTTGGCGTCGAAGTGTGGTTCGATCAGAACGAATTGCGGGGCGGCGATGCTTGGGATGGCAAGATCAAGAACCAGATTCGCACCTGCTCGTTGTGCATCCCGGTGATCTCTGTGGCGACCCAGGCCCGGGGCGAAGGCTACTTCCGGCGCGAGTGGAAAATCGCCGTCGAACGCACGCATGACATGGCGGCGGGTGTGCCCTTTCTGCTGCCGGTGGTCATCGACGAGACCTTGGAGTCAGACGCGCTCGTCCCTGAGGAATTCATGCGGGTGCAATGGACCCGCCTGACCAAGGGTGTGCCTACCTCCGAATTTGTTGATCAGGTCAGAAAGCAACTGGAGGGCCGGGTGATTGGAGGAGGGTCGGGCTCCCGCCCGACTGCCGCAACAAAGCCGGCGGGATTCGGAGACCACGCCCTCCAAAAAAAGAAAAGCGGCGTCCCCACCTGGACCTGGGGCGCGCTCGACCGCCGTGGTCGTCGGCGTCGTCGCTGCCGTGATGATCTCCCGCAAACCCACAACCACTCCTGGCTCCAGTCTCCCGCCTCCGGCCTCCGCTTCTGTTACCCCTGCTCCCTCCTCCCTTCTCCCTTCTCCGGCGAAGCCCCATTAAGAATTGCTGTTGAAATGGTTGGAGAAAAATTAATTGATAAGAAAACTGCAATATTAAGAGTTGAACCAAATCAATTAGATCAATTATTACACAAACAAATTGATCCAGTTGCAAAAAAGAAGGGAGAGTTAATTGCAAGAGGTCTTCCTGCATCACCTGGAGCTGCTGTTGGTCAAATAGTATTTACTGCTGAAAGAGCTGAAGAATTATCAAAGAATAAAACTAAGATGATTTTAGTTAGAACTGAAACTAGTCCAGAAGACTTAATTGGAATGAACGTATCTCAAGGAATTTTAACTGCACGTGGTGGTATGACTTCACATGCAGCTGTTGTTGCAAGAGGTATGGGTAAATGTTGTGTATCTGGATGTCAAGATATTGAAGTTGACGAAAAGAACAAAACTTTAATTATAAAGAAGACTGGATTAAAATTAAAAGAATTAGAATACTTAACTCTTGATGGATCAACTGGTGAAGTATTCAAAGGACAATTAAATTTAATGGAACCAACACTTTCAGGAAATTTTGGAATATTAATGAGTTGGGCTGATGAGTTCAAAACATTAAAGATAAGAACAAATGCTGATGTTCCAAGAGATGCAAAAGTTGCAAAAGATTTTGGAGCAGAAGGAATTGGATTATGTAGAACTGAACACATGTTCTTCGAGGGAGACAGAATCAAAGCAATGAGAGAAATGATTCTAGCTGAAACACTTGAACAAAGAAAGAAAGCACTTGCAAAATTATTGCCTTTCCAAAAAGCAGACTTCTTAGGCTTATTCAAGGAAATGAATGGATATCCTGTAACAATAAGATTACTTGATCCACCATTACACGAATTCTTACCTAAGGAAGATAAAGAGATTCAAGAATTATCTAAAGACTTAAAGATAACGGTTGCAAAGATAAAATCTATCTCTGAAAGTTTACATGAAGTAAATCCGATGCTTGGACATAGAGGATGTAGACTTGGAATTACATATCCTGAAATTACTGAGATGCAAGTACAAGCAATAATGGAAGCAGCATGTGAATTATCTAAAAAGGGTGTTGTAGTACTTCCAGAAATAATGGTTCCATTAATTGGAAATGTTAAAGAATTAGTACATCAAAAAGAAATAATAAAGAGAGTTGCAGACGCAACAATTGCAAAATACAAAGTTAACATGAAGTACATGATTGGAACAATGATTGAAGTACCTCGCGCAGCATTAACAGCTGATGCAATTGCAGCTGAAGCTGAATTCTTCAGTTTCGGAACTAATGACTTAACTCAAATGACACTAGGATTTTCAAGAGACGACATAAGTAAATTCTTACCCGAATACTTACACAGAAATTTACTTGACAAAGATCCATTTGCAGTACTTGATCAAACAGGCGTTGGTCAACTAGTTAAGATGGCAGCTGAAAAAGGAAGAAGTGTTAAACCAAACTTGAAACTCGGAATCTGTGGAGAGCATGGTGGAGAACCATCAAGCGTAGCATTCTGTCACAAGATAGGATTAAACTATGTTTCATGTTCGCCGTACAGAGTACCAATAGCAAGATTAGCTGCTGCACATGCTGCAATAAAGAGCAAGTAAGTTATCTTCGGATAATTTTTTATTATTTTTTTATTTTCTTTTTTATTAATTCTTAGTTATTCTATATGTTTCTAATAAATACTTAGCGAAGTGAAGCGCTTCTAGACACATATTCTCTATATATGTGTTCAGTAGAAGTGGTTGTTTAGTTATTTGTGTTTAATCTTATCTGTTCCAGTAAAATTTATCTGTGATGTCTTGTTGTTCATTGATAAATCTTGAATAAGTTTCTTCTTTTCTTTCTCTTAAACCATTGAATCTTACGCTTATTCCCCCAATCATTAAAGGAACAAATACTGCTTCAAGTGTTGAAGCCAATAATTCAAGACCTGCGTTCTTTGAATATCTTCTTAATTTTTCTTTGCAAGGTAGATTTAGTAATTCTTCTTCTGTTTTTTTTGAAAATAGCTGTCTCGTTACATAAGATCTATATTCTGATTTAGACGCATCTACATCGAAATCATCTTTTATACTCCATAATACCCATCTTGGGTAAGATAATTTTTCTCCGTGAAATTCGAATGTATCCGAACTTTCTCCTGCGTTCTTGTATAATTGAAGTAATTCTTGGTAAGGTTGTTTATTCATGTTTATCACCTAGTAGTAGTATAGTATCTTAAATATATAAAACTTTCTAGCCTTTCTCTTACTATTTTCGATAAATTTATAATATTAAAAGAATAAAAGAAGAGTATGGATACTTTAGATAAGAAAATGCTATATGAATTAACTAAAAATTCTAGAATTAGCCTTATAGCACTCGCCAAAATATTAAAAATATCTCCCGAACGAACAAGATATAGATTTGAAGCTTTGAAAAAAGATAAGATACAACATTTTATTGCTATAATGAATTCTGCTTCTCTAGGTTATTCTACGTATGAGATGTTTATAAAATTTCAAAATATAAATCAAAAAATAAAAGATGAAATAATAGTTGAATTATCTAAAAGCGATAAAGTAGCATGGATAGGAGATTTAGAAGGTAACTTTGATTTAGGAATAATATTTTTGGTCGAGAATCAATTAGAATTATTTGAAGTTATATCATTAATTGAAAAAAAGTATTCTAATTATATTATGAAAAAGAATATTTCAATAAATCTTGAAGGACAATTTTTTTCAAGAGATTATATTATATCAAAAGATAGAAAAGAGTATAAGACGCAAACATATACGAGAAGTAAAGATATAATTACAATAGATGATTTAGATAAATCTATTTGTAAGCTTATAGCTAAAGACAGTAGAATAACTGCTCTTGATATGGCAAAAGTATTAAAAGTATCAGTCGATACAATAATAAAAAGACTTAGAAATCTCGAAAAAAAAGTAATATCAGGATACACTATCACTTTAGATAATAAGAAAATAAATCAACAACATTACAAATTATTAATATATCTATCTAATAAAAGTGAAGAAGATAAAATGATATCATTTCTAAAACTAAATAATAGAGTAATAAGTATTGTTAAAACATTATCATCATGGGACTATGAAATAGATATAGAAGTAGATAACATAGATCAACTAAAATTATTAACAATGGAATTAACAAGAATATACTCTGATATGATTAGAGATTATGACATATTAAGAGTAGTAGATATGCGAAAATATACATTTTATCCGTAATTAAATTTATATGTTTCATTTTTTTAATTTTAATTCCTACGAAATATTTATAAAGTTATACCTATTTTTTAGTAGTTATGGAACCTAGCATATTATTAAATAACGTAGCAAAGGTGGCGCTTGAAGATTTAGCTACTACTCCCATGTTTATATTCGATGAGTATGCAAGAAAGAACACTGAACTTTTTAATTTTTTATATACTAATAAAGCAATAGACGATATATCTTTAGATGCATCATTAGAACAAACAGTAATTAAACAAGCAAAAATGATTTATGAATGTATTTTCTCATTTCAATTTCGCAATGTATCTATTGATCATATTGGAAGATCTGATTGTTTTGCTTATGCTTTAAATAATAAAGTATTTTCTGAAAAAGAAATAGCTAAAATACCTTTTGATTATAATCAAAATGTGGAATCATTTTCTAAACAATATTATGATAAGGAATTATTATCTTCGCTTAGAGAACAACTTTTGAATCCGAAACCATTACCTGAAGTTTTATTAAATACTAGCAAACATTATGATGAACATCCTGTTTGTGATTGTGATTAATTAGAATTTTTCATAATTATGTTATAGATTCTAGTCCGTTAATTTTCTATTTTTAATTACAAATTTTCATTAACTTTAAAAACGAGTATTCTCTTATAATAGTTAATTAAAGCATGTATTACTCAATGGAGGCATAATTTATGAAAACTAATAAAAATAAAGTTGTTAAAAAAAGCAAAGTACAAAATAAGGGGCAAGATATTAATATTAACATTAATACTAATTCTTCAGATACTAGTTCTAATTATAGTAATGGTAAGCAAGTTGTTGAAAGAAATCATTTAACTGCATTATTATTAAGTATATTTTTAGGCTGGCTCGGAATTGATAGATTTTATGTTAATCATATTGGCCTTGGATTGTTAAAATTATTTACATTTGGTGGTCTTGGAGTTTGGTGGCTAATAGATATTATTATGTTTGCAACTAAAAATGTTAGATATGTTAAATTTGTAGAATAGATTAGCCGATACATTATTGTTAATTTATTAATTGTTTTTTTTGATTTCATTTTTATGATTTTATATTAATTACGATATTATATAGTACATTTTTTGATATTAATAAAAATATGGGGGAAATAAAATGAGTAAATTAATTAAAGAATTTAAAGAATTTTTAAATGAATACAAAATAGTTGGTTTAGCTGTTGCATTCATCATTGGTGTCGCAATCACAGCATTAGTTAAATCATTAGTTGATAATATTGTAATGCCAATTATTACGCCATTCATTCCTGGTGGAGCTTGGAAGGAAGCTACAGTAAAATTAGGACCGATAGTAATGAAAGTTGGAGCATTCCTTGGAGAGTTATTAAACTTTATAATAATAGCATTTGTTGTATTTATGATTGCAAAGATTGTTTTAAAGGAAGAAAAAGTTGCAAAGAAATAAATATTTATTTTATTATTTTTTTAAATATATTTTGTATACTGATTATATTTTAACGTTTAGTATGAAATTATAGGTGATATTTATGGAAAAAAAATCAGATAAAAAAGATAAACAAACAGGTAATTGTGTGAATTATGGCTTTTGGTCAATGATACTATTCTTTGTGTTAATGGTAGCGTTTTCTGCTTTACAATGGCAATGGCCTGCAGTAATTGCTGGAATATTATTTGTTATATCAGTATTCTTTGTATTCATAAGTAGCATATTAGCTGTTGCGCCAGAAGGTAAGGGCATGGCATATGTTGCACTAGGAATAGCTATAATATTTATATTATATATCTTGTTTTCCGCAACATTAAGTGTATCTAGTGTATTAGGATAAGACTGATACATTTTATTTTTTTTGTTTTTATGATTATTTCTATTTAGAATTTTATTAGATTATGAGTGAATATCTATATATTTATCTTTATTATCAATTCTTCAATTTTTTCTTTAAATCAAGATACATACTTGCCCAAAGCATAGAATCATCTGATGTGAAAAATAATGATTGATACGGTTTTTCTTCAGTATATACTTCTAAGAAACATTTATGCTTAATTATCATTTGATAATATGTGCTTAGATATTTTTTAGCTTCTTTTCTATCTACCTTAGAAATAACCTCTATATATGCCATACCGAGCATTGCCCAAGATGTATGTTTTTCCCAATCATGAGAAAACATGTCAACCCAAATAAATTTAGTATCATTAGAATAACCATATTTTAATGGTATAGGACTATCGAGTTTATTTTGTTTGATGGTTTTAATAGAGGCTTTTAACATAGTTTTATCTGTTATTATATCTAAATAGTACGGATAGGTATTTGCATGTCCGGAGCAATAATTATCAGAAATGCTATCAATAAAATAGGTTTTATTCCAATATAATCCTATTAATTTTTCTTTTAAATGATACTTTTCTAATATGTTAATTATTATTTCCTTACCGAACAGTTTGTTTATTTTATTAACTTCATCACATAACATGCAAGCCATAATAATATCATAACAAGATCTTTTTACTTTAACATGATCTCGCATTCCAGAAAATGAGTCATCTTTTAATGTTCCATCGCTATTTAATACTTTTAATTCGAATTTTTTAAGTTCAGAATTTAAGAATTCTTTATATTCTAATATTAATTTTTTAGATTTTGCAATTCTTAAACTCCTATACATATATGCTACACTATCGGGACTATATATGTCTGGAAAATTAAATGGTTTATCATGATTATTTATTGCAACAGTTATTCTATTATGCGTATAATATGCTTTCATTGCATATTCTAGTGTATTATTGACTTGTGTTTTATAGTCTAAATTTATTAATGATTGTATGCACCAACCAAAATCTCTTGCATAAAATACTTTATAATTGCCATTACTTGTCATAAAATGTTCTTTTTTAGAGTTATAACATTCATTAATTATAGCATGGCATATTTCTTCGTCATTGCCAGAATACTGTTTTAAACCATGGATTTTGACATTTAAATGTCTAAAGAATATATTTTTACCTTCGCGTAAAATGGCCAACATTCATGTTACCTCACGTATTAATGCTTCGACCTTTGCAATTATTCTGCTATTATCTTCTTTTTTATATTTTTTCAGATTAGAATAATATTTATCATTATTTTTTATAAAACTATTCAGTATTTTAGTATTAATAACATCACACATATCTCCGTATCCTAGATTTTTTATTTGAAGTGCATTCAATGCTTGCTCAATTGTGCCTTTTATAGGTATGCTTAGAACTGGTTTATGTAATGATACTGCTTCACTAATAAAACTATATCCGCCATTTGCAATACATGCCTTACAATCTTTAAAATCTTTAAAGAATTGTGTATTGTTAGTTTTTCTAAATGTTATATTTTTATCTATTTCATCTTTATTATATCCGTATACAATAAATTTTGCATTAGCACTTTGTAATACTGAGATTAGGTTATTGTTCGTAGATGATGTTTGATATACTAAATAGTATTCTTTTCTTTTGGGTTTCATATCTAGTATTTCTTTACGTAATATGGGTGGATATAAAAATACATTTTTCTTTTTTACAGGAAGATAAAAGAATGTTGTTAATACATGATAATCGACTTTATTCGAGATTGCTTTAACAAGCATTTTTTGAGTATAATATACTTTTTTATATCTATTTGGTACTGTATATTTCATTTCGCTTAATGAATGTATATTACACACACATATTACTGGAATTTTAAATAATTTTGCAACAATTAATGTGGGAAAATCGCAGTCTACAAGTAATACTTCTGGTTTGTATTCTTTTATTAAATTGTATATTTTACGTAAGTTTGAGTGTTTACTTAGAACAATTTTGGCATTTTTAGTTATGGTTTTATGTAAACTTACACTATTTTTATCATAAATAAATCTAACACCATCATAAGATGTTACATTTTTAATATATTTTTCCATAAAATTTCCTGAACGAACGCTACTAACTAGAACTTTAACTTGATGCTTTTTAGATAGTGCTTGTATTATAGGAACGCTTCGTGTAGCGTGGCCAAGACCATCTCCATTTACAGAATATAATATTCTAACCATAGAGTTTCTATGCTTGTATCCGTTTATTAATTTTATTCTTATTATCTACTTATAGAATTAATTTTAATCTTAATAATAGCCTAATAATAAAGATGATAATAGTGTATTTATGGTAGTTTTCTTAGTTCGTATCTTTCTTTTATTTCAAGCATTTTTTCTTTATCAAGATATGAAAATAGGAAATATTCCTTATTTTTAGATTCTTTAGAATAAATTCCGCGAAGTCCAATTTCGACAGCATCATCAATATATAATTCGTTTGATAATAGTGGAAAAAAATTCATTTGCTTTCGATATATGATTCTATGATGTTTCGGTAATTGGTGTGATATTAACAATAATATTTCATCGAAAGTTTTATCTGATTTTTCTCGAGCTAATGTATCTTTACGTTCATCTATGTATATTAATTTAGCATTATCTTTTGTATAGTGCATTAAATCTAACATATTTTCAATAGTTTCATTTTTTAAACAATAGAAATCATCATTCATATATTACATCTCTATTTTAAATGTTTTACATTGTTTATAATATGCTTATATTTATTTTTTTGATTTATATTTTGTTTCGATTGTTGTTTTAACATCAAATCCGTATACTGCAAGCAGTATAATTCCTGCTACTCCGAATATAAAATCTTTCATTCTAACTAAAAATGCTAATGCAACTCCTGCGCCACCGGAAAGTCCAATCATACCAAATGCAGATATTTGACCAGCTTCGAGTGCTCCGACAGCCATAGGAACTGGAAATAGCATTGCAATTCCAATAAATGCTATTATAAAGAATAATTCTAGGAATCCTAGGTTTAGTCCTAGTAATGTTGTTACTAATTTATATTCAACAAACATTGCAACCCAGCTTAGTAATGTTATTACTATTGTTAATATGAATGTTTTTTTGTCATGTTTATAGAATTGTATCATAATTAATTCTATTTCTTCTATTTTAGCTTCTATTTTTTTGAATGTCTTATTGTTAATTTTGTTAAGTCTTAATATTCTAAATATATTTAAGAAAAAATGTTTATCATTTAACATTCTATAATAAAAGACCACTATGAATAATAAAAATATTCCCGCACCAATTATCATGTAGATTGTTTCATTTTTTGGAATAGCATAATGCATACTCACAAGTAATGCTCCGATAATAAATAATATGCCGCATGTTGTGCTATCAATTATTTTATCAATCATTATTGTGGAAAGGCCTTCTGTAAATTCTACATCATGTTTTTTAAGTAATGATGCTTGAGTTGGTTCTCCGCCAATTCTTGGGCCTGGCGTGAAGAAATTTATTCCTTGTCCAATTAATCTATATATAAATAATTTTTTGAATTGTATTTTGTGTCCGCGAGATAATAATATGACATTCCATCGCCAAGTTAATATAGTAAATATTAGAAAGACTATTGCAAAATATGCGAGTAATAACCAGCCATTAAAATTACTATAAAATCCTATAATATGTTTTAAACCATATTTTTTGGTTATTAAGTAAGTTGTAGCAATTCCTAGTATTAAAAAAAATCCTACAAAAAAATTTTTCCAATTCCATTTCATAGACTAATGAAAATTAAATTGACTTTAAAAAGATACTTGTTTTTAGTATGGACTACTTAAATGAAGTGCTGTTGCCTTAAGATGAACATTTTCTACATTACATCAAGAAAAATTCACAGGATTGTCAAAAATGTCACGCATTTTTGATCGTGCTCAGAAATCGCGTACGATTTCCGACAAGCAAGTGGTGAATTTTTCCTATGATAAAAGAATAGAAATGTGAATGGCTACAGCACTTTGCTTCAAGATAGTTGGCTTTTACTGTTTTTAGATATAATTAGGACAATATGTGATTTATTTTGTTTTTTTATGATCTAGTTTATACTCTTTATCTATTATTAATACTATTATAAAATAGAGTGGCATAACTATTGCTGCAAGTGTAATTCCTAAATATAAGAATAATGTTTGTAAATTATATAATTGAGCAATTATTCCACCAATTGTGACTAATATAATGGTTGGAATTATAGATATAAATCCAAGACCACTAAAATATGTATTAATCTCTTTTTCAGTCATAATTCTTTCAGCTATTAATCCTTGCGCTACACCTACAATTGCTCCACCAATAATTGAAACCGCTGTTGCAAGGCCAATTGCATAAAGATTAGGATTGTAATATAATGTTAATGGTAGTAATGCTATTAGTAATGTTCCAAAGACAAGCATTGGAGCTTCACCAAGACTTTTCGCAAATTGTTTCGTTAATACTGTTCCTGCAATAGATGTTATCAATGCTATAACAAATATTAATGCAACATTCAAAAATCCTCCAAGGAATTGATATTTAAAGTGTTCATATATGAATATTCCTACGTAAGAATTTACAACAATTTGTGTGATAGTTAATACTATTGCTGCAAGAGTTAATAAAAATATTTTTTTATCTTTTACGAATATTTTACTATCTTCTTTAGCATTTTGTAGATATTCTTTTATGAATGCTAAAAAGTATATTGCTGAGCCATATGTTTCTTCCTTTTTTTCTTCAATTAATGACATTAAGTATCCTGATAATATAAACATTATTGCAGTTATTTCAAATGCTAATAGATATCCATATATCTTAAAAGTTATTGGAGATACAAGATTTAGCCACTCAGGATTTATACTAAATTCTATTCCATTTATTGGAATAAGTTCCATTATTAATCCTGTAATAAATATTGCAACAGCTGTTATTAGTATTCCAAAATATGATATGAATTTTAAGAATGTTTTACGGTGTTCAGTATTTAGTGTATTATTTAATACTTTTATATATATGTCGCCGTGAGCAATAATTCCTACTGTTCCTATAAGTAAAGATAATGCAAATAACATCGGATTATGTATTACTACTGCAAATGCCATTCCAAGAAAACTTAATCCGTATATTATGCCGGAGTTTCCAATATAATTTTTCCCAAAATATTTTATTTTAGAGTATTGTTTTAAAAATCCTGAGATAAAATATACTAATGCAGTTTTTATTCCATTTACAAAACCAATTAACAATAATGATGCACCTGATAACATAAATAATATGTTGATAAATTGTTGACTTGCAAACCCGTAACCTATTCTATCCACTAATTCTTTAAATCCTAATATTTTATTATTTTTATCTGTTTCTTCAGATTTATTGTTAATTATTCCTTTAAATGCGCGAGTTATATCCTCTTCTAGATATCCTCGATTAATGAGGTTAGCTTTAATTGTATATATAGAATTACCTTTACTTAGTTCTTTACCTAACTCCTCTTTTAAACCCATTATATGTTTTAATTCTTATTATATATAAATTTTTGCCTAGAGTTCAGAGTGTTAGTTAGTATGATTTATCAAAATTAGTTTTTTTGTTATCTTTAGTTATTATTAATTACTATTCTATAATGGTTTCTTTTTAATCTTAATATGGTGCTTTATTCCAAAATATTTATATATCACAATTGTACTTGGTTAATATTCAGTTAATGTATCGAACATAACTTGTTGAATGTGGTTTAATTGATTTAATTAGATTGATTTTGACTAGGCGGATTTATGGTTATGAATATATATGTTTATATATGCATTGATTGAATATTAAGAGGGTTTGAGGATTAGTTTATGGGTAAGCTTGCTTTTACATTCAAAAGTATCACTGGACAAAAAAGTGGTAGACTTGAAGAAAAATGGAATTATAATGCTGGTTCTTCGTTATTATCTTCAATAGTTGTAGATGACATTAATGGCAAGGGTAAAAAAGAAATAATATTTGGAACAAAAAATGGTAAAATAATGTCTGTTGATATCAATGGTAAATCTAATTGGACCTATGATGTTTCAGATGCACATTCTCAAACAGAATTAATGTTTATGGATTCAGAGTCAACAAATAGTATTAGTGGTAGTCCAACGATTTGTGATATTGATGGTGACGGTAAAAAAGAAATTGTGTTTGGAACTGATTCTGGAAGAATTTATGCTTTAACTAGTACTGGTCAAGAAATATGGAATTATAAGGTTGATGGCGCAATAAAAGGAACTCCTTATATACAAAAATTTGCAAATAATCAAGTAGGAATATTATTTGGCTCAAGTGATCATAATTTATATTTCTTAAATGGTAAAGGGCAATTATTGTGGAGATATAATGCTAAAAGTGAGATTGAATCCTGTCCTTTTTTAGCAGTATCAAAAAATCCTTTAATAATATTTGGTAGTAATGATGGTATGATTCATACTCTTGATTTAAAAGGAAATTTAGTTTGGCAGTATAAAACTGATGATAAAGTTTTGGCTCAAGCAGCGTATGAACAACTTTCACCAACTGGAGACTATATGATTATAATTGGTTCTACTGATGGTATACTTTATTGTTTAAATGAAAGAGGAAATTTAGTTTGGGCTTATGAAACTGATGGCGCAATATGTTCCAAGGTTAGTGTTGCAGATATTAATAATGATAATAAAAAAGAAATAGTATTTGGCTCATGTGATAATAGTGTTTATGCTCTTGATTGTAATGGTAAAAAACTTTGGAGTTATGAAACTGATTTTTGGATTGTAGCCTCTCCAATAATTGCTGATATTGATGGAGATGGAAGACTTGAAATTATTGCAGGGTCATACGATCATAATGTTTATATTTTAGACGCTGAAGGAAGTTATGTTTTAGATTATGTTCCAGGTGTTTCAGGTATCACGACTCAAACTGGAAATTATGGTGAAGCAATGACTTCTGGGCCTGGTAGGACTAAGGGTAAAAAAATCTGGCAATATAAAACTGATGGCGTGGTTGTTGGATGCGTTTATATAAATAAAGATAATAGTTTAATAATTAATACTGAATCAGGTATAATTAATGATTTTGTACATAGAGCAGATTAATAATAAAAGGTGAGTTATATGGATCGAATAATATCAAAACAAGGAGAATTAGAGAGAATACCTTTATACATTCAAGGTTTAGATGAGGTTATTGAAGGAGGTATTCCTAAAGGGAGTATTACTTTAATTTGTGGTTCAGCTGGTACTATGAAATCTTCCGTATGTTTTAATACTATTTACAATGATTGTGTGAATAATGTTAAAACTGCAATATATTTTACGTTAGAACAATCCTACTCTTCATTATTAAATCATATAATAAATATGGGTTATGATTTATCTAAAGTTAATATTTTATTAATTAACGATTTATCTAATATTTCAGCAAATCTTGCTCAATTAAAAGATAGTAAACGTGGTACATTAATTTTTGCTGACCTTGGCTGTATTAGAAAAGAAATTAAAGATGCAAAAGTTGCAACTAGTCAAAATGCTGGCTGGTTAAATGTTATAAAGAATGTTGTTAAGAAGGTAAAGGCTGACTTAAATTTAGATACGATGGTTCTGGATTCATTATCTGCATTATACGTTTTGAGTAAATTTGAAAATCCTAGAATAGAGTTATTCTATATTTTTGAATTCTTAAGAGAGCTTAATATAACTTCGTATTTAATTTCTGAAATGCCTCTTGATGGAAGTAGATATTCTGAATATGGTGTTGAAGATTTCTTATGTGATGGTATTATTTTTATAAGACTATCTCCTTTTAGAAGAGCTGTTGTAAGAGAAATTAGTATTGTAAAAATGAGAGCAACGTCTGTTAAAACAGATATATTCTCGCTAGAATTTAAGAATGGCAAATTCTATGCATTATATGGTGGACAAAATCCGTTGTTGTAAATAATATTATAATATTATTGAATTTTTTTATTTTTTTTATGATTTTTGATTAATGATATTGATTTCTATTTCGTAAATTATTCGCATTCTTCGTCAATCTTACGGTTTTTTCTAGCAAAGTTTTATTAAGATATTATTCTTTTTAACTTTATGATTTTTGTTAGCATCAAAAAATTTATATATCAATTGATATATAATTCTTTTATGAGAAAAAGTACGAATGCTAGGTGGCCGACTTTAGAAACGGTAATAATGGTTAGAGATATTATACAGAAAAATTCGGGAGAATACACTCGAAGAAAATTATGGCAAGTGTTACCTAGAAAAGTTATGTGGCAAACTTACGTATTAATTATAGATTATTTATTAGAAGATGGAAAAATTGGTGCTGACAGGAAAGGATATTTAGTTTGGGTATATAATCCTAAATTAGTAAGATATCTTAAGAAACATCCTGAGTTAGAGTGGCACAATGACAAACTATAAGGTATTTTTTATAAGTGAAAAAACTAAGAGAGAATATGAAGATTTGAAAAACGGCAATGATTCTGATAGACAACTTTACAAATATTTAACTCGCGCTATTAATGATTTAAGTGTTAATCCTTTTATCGGCGTAAGATTTCAAAAGAATATTATAATACCTGTCAAATATAAAAAGATTGGTGTAGAAAGAATTTTGAAATATGATCTTCCAAAAGGTTGGCGTATGATTTATTCTATTGTTAATGAGGATATAGAGATATATGCGGTAATAATAGAATGGTTTGATCATAAAAATTACGAGAACAGATTTAATTATGTTGTGTAATTCTAATATACTAATTTATTCAATCAGTTATCATTCTAAAAATATAATTATCACGAACAAATAGAAACATATAAATATTAGATATGCGTTCCTATTATTATGTCAATAACAGTTAACTTTGGATATTGGTTTGCATATTCTTATTAGATGCAAGCATAAACCAATTTCTTTAACTGAAAGCTAAACTTTCATTGCAAAGTATGGCGAAACCTTGCTTTCTAAAAATCATTCAAGATTAATTTTAAATGATATTATTAATCTTAAAATAAAATAATGTACTAACATCGTTTAATATACAATTATTCAAATTTGATTTAGTATAATTAATTAAAACAAATATAGCGATAGCGCTAAATTTATCATATGGACTTATGGAGGATAAAATGAAAACAATACATGTTGATTTAGCAAATAATGCTGGTTTAGAATTACAAAAGCTTTCTTTGAGGCTTGAATCAATTCTATCTGGAAAAACAAGATTAGAACAAACACAAGTGAACAAAATAATAACACCTATATCTGAAAAAGAGCATAAAATAAAACTAGATGCAATGCTCGGCAAGCAATCTAATTATGAAATATGTTCATTAATAAATAATAAGGATGGAAAATATAGTGCGCATTTTTCTTTAGCAGCAGAACATATAGCAAATATTATTTCGCTTAATAATAATTTGTCTAGTAATTTATTTGAGGGAGTAGATGTATCGCATCATCTTGTTAACACAATGCATGATTATACTCGAGAAATTACGCGTATTAAAGACAATCATCGAAATGTCGAATTAGATTTTACTGGTAATGGTTTAATATCTGACACAAATCTTAAAGAAATATTTTTCAAAAATCCTTTGCCTTATCTTGCAAGTATGATTGAACAAGACCTGGCTTTAATTGCATTAGATCATGATAAATTAATTTACGCGGCTGATATATCCAGATTTGAGAAAACTCCAAAAGACGTAATAACTGGTGTTAACAAATATATTGGTCTAGATTTATTAAATTTTCATGGTAATGCAAAAACATATGGTCATATATTGCCTAAGATATTAGATGATATGGTTAATTGTATGCGTAATGATGAATTGGATTTGTTAACTATTGATTTACGTGGGGCTAATCTTTATACGAATGGTAAAGAAACTATTAGAAGATTTGAGACTGATAAAGTTATGCCTCTAAAAAGAAATGGCGTACTTCAAGGAATAATAGCATATGCTGATGTATGTTTTCAACCAGTAGATGAAATACAAACTCCTGATGATGGTGGAAGAGTAGTAAAACTTAATTCAGAAATGCATGAGCAATATAAATTAATCACTCAAACAGTAGTGGAGCAGCGTCCAAGTCATCCAACCTTTAGAACAGTAGGTGATAGAAATGAAACTTGAAGAAAAATTAAATACATTACCTGTATTATTAGATATAGCTAATAAACATGGGTTTAATTTTTTTAATGTAAAATCTGATTATCCTATCTTAAACCGAGCAGAGATGATGCGTATGATTGTAAGATCATTAGATAAATCTCTAAATAATATTTTTCCTATAGAAGAAATAGCTCATTTAATCGCAAATAAAGATTACTTAGATAATTCTATTTTATCTGTGGCTAAAGATGTAAATTTAGAAATTCATAAAAAAGAAATAGGATTTTATGCTGTGAGTTATATTAGCGATTATTGTATTAATGGTTGTCTATATTGCGGGCATAGCAAAGATGTTTTGCAAAATAGAAAAATATTAACTGAAAATGAAATGCTACTAGATTTTACTCGTGCATTAAACTTAGGTCCATCCGAGATATGTATTTTAGCAGGAGAACATAAACTTGTAACTCCTGAAAGATTAGCTAGAGCTATTAATATTGCTAAACTTGCAGACGTAAATCATGGCTTGGATAGAGTAATATTAAATGTTGCGCCGATGACAATAGGAGGGTTTCAAGATTTGCGTGATAGAACTGAGGTACCAATTCAATTTAGAATATTTCAAGAAAGTTATGATAAATTAACTTACGAAAAAAATCATCCTATAGGTCCTAAAGCCGATTTTAGTTTTAGGTTACATGCGCAAGAGCGTGCACTAGATGCAGGAATTAATGATGTTGGTATTGGAGCGTTGCTCGGATTAAATGTACAAATTAATGGTAATGATTTTGAAATATTGAGTTTAATAACTCACGCATATCATTTACTTGAAACTAAAGGAAAATTACCTTATAGTTTATCTATTCCTAGATTGCAACCCGTATCAGATAAATATGTGGCTATGAATGCTGCTGTTAGTGATACTGATTATTTGAGATATCATGCAATATTGCGTCTTGCATTACCTTATACAAAAATAATCGTTACTACAAGAGAAACGCCTGAAATGCAAAACCTATTAAGACCTCTAATAAATATTCATGATCTTAATACTAAACCTGGTGTTGGTGGTAATTATAAAAATAATATTCATATGCAAAATAGTGTTTCTGATAATAGACATGTATTGCATAGAATTTTAGAGATTAGAAATCAAGGATATAGTGTGATTTTAAAGAATATTTAATTTATTTATTTTATTATTTTTATTAAAAATACTTTATTTTTTCGAGGAAGCACTAAAATAGCAACATTTATAAATATTTTTTATCTTAGAGTAGTTAAATAATTAAAAATGACTATAATTTAGTCAATAATTAAATAGGGGGAATATAAAATGAATAAATTAACACAAGGTTTGATTGGGCTAGCAGTTCTTGTAACAGGTGCTAGTTGTGGTGATAAGGGAGAATATCATTCTAGTCGTGTAAGTAAAGATGTTCCTCCGGTAGTTTATGGCTCAATAACTGAAGTTGGATTACATGTTAAGATGAATAATAATGATAGTTTATTTATATCTTATAAATCATTTACAAATGCTAATGGTTCAACCAGTAATCTTAATAATATATTAGATGCAAAAAAGGAGATTGCTGAGTTAATACAACCTGGAGATAGTTTAAAATATGCAACAACTGGTCCAACTGTAACTCGTGATAGTATTACTGGCGTATATAATTTAAAATACGATCAAATAAAGAATTTAAAATAAATTATTTTTTTATTTTATTTAGTTTTTTTATTTATTCTTCTTACTATTTTTACTAGTTATACTCATTACGTATATTTAATATTTTAACAGTTAATTTTTCACTATAAAGTAACAAACTTTATAAATGCTTATTCTCTCTATTAATTATGGTCGAGAGTAATATTCCTGAAGGATGGATAACTAGAATTGAAGATGGTAGTCATAAGTATGTCAATGTAGTTCCGCAAGAAGGAAAAGAACCAATCATAACTTATTTTGATAATAAACAAATATATTTGCCCTCTGAAAAAGAAAAATATGAATCGCAAGTTCTAAAAAAAGGAGCTAATGTTATCTGGCTTGGAATGACTGGATGGACTAAACCTCCAAAACATTATTCTGAAAGATACGGTACAAGTAGTGAAGATAAAATATATGAAACGCTTGCATCGACAATACTTATAGAAACAATACTTGAGTTGAAGAAAAATAAGATTGATGTAGATTTAAGACATGGAGCATCTGATGCTGGAGTTGATGCTGCAACAATGAGAGTCATGGATACCATACCTGTTAGTGGTTCTGGAGTTAATTGTCCATTGTATATGCCTTGGGTATCAGATAATTTACGTGGTGGTCCAGTATTAGTTGCAGAAAATAAAAATGCTTATCATGAAATATATGCAAAATATAATCAAATATTATTAGTTACTGGTGGCCGAGATGTGGCTTTTTATCATGATTATTTACAAAGATTAAAAGGCGATGGTTATTCTGTAGTTTGTGATTTGATACAAACAGTATCTAAAAAACTCATTCCTGGAGCAGAACAAATGCCTGGTAGTGAGACTTTACAATTAAACAATGCTGCAGCATTTATTAGAGAAAAAAATTCATTTACTTATAATCCTATTCCTAAATCATATGAAGAATTATCTTTACTGACTAGACTGTGTGTATTAGATAACTCGTACAAATTACTGAAGTGGGATGTTTGGACTCCTGAAGTAGTTGCATTATCTAGATTGGAAGATGAATTAATAGATGTTCGTAAACAAAATAAGGAACCACAACAAATAACAAAAGCTGAGTTAGAGTATAAAATCGAAAAAGCAAGAGATGAATATTTGAATTTATTATAATATTGATTATCTGTTTGATTTTCTTTTAGTATTTATTTTTTGTAATAGGTATACATTTTATTTATGTTATCTTCTAGAATTTATTCTCTTATTGCAACTAATGATGGACTTCTTCTTCCAAGTGTAGGACCATCTCGTATTTTAAATCCTGCTTCTTGCATTGCATCACGAACTTTCTTTGCATAAGAGTATGTAGATAGTTTTCCATTTTTTGTTAAATGAGAATATAGCCTTTTAAATATTTCATAAGTCCACATTTTTGGTGTGAAGTTAGGTGAGAATGGTGCATAAAAGATAAAATCCGATAGTTCATCAATTCTATCGAGTGTTACATTTATATCTCCATAAACTATTATTATTTTAAGATTTTCTGACTGATATGTTTCAATATTTTTTGTTAGATAATTGCGAATTGCATTTTTGAAATGATAATAACATTTTATTTTATGTTTTGTTTCATCTTGAATATATTCTATTTCATCAGGTAATTCTAGATTTTTTTCAAGTATTGCTCTATCGTTTTCAAAAAGATATATTGTAACAAAAGAATTATTATTATGATTTCTTATTTCTTCAAGAGCACAAGCTGCACTATATGAAAGACCTGAACATACATCAAATAGTATAGGATTTTCTATTTCCCAAACTTGTAATACTCTGGCATGTTTTTCAAGTGCTTCAAGTATTGCTCCAGCTTTAGTATGATATAGTTCATCAACTACTTGGTTTCGAAATGTAATTGAGCCATCATCAGTTATTTGCTTATCCATACTTATAGAATACTCTTGTAGGTTAAAAAGCTAGTTATAATCATTTATTAAACATAAATATATATTTATCTTTAGTTATAGGTCTCCACGCATTTGATGGTATATTTTTTATTTGATCATTTAATTGGTCTTTTAATTCTACTTTAAATGAAGTAGTTATATCTTTCTCGGATATGTTTACTCTTGCGCCATCATTATGAAAAAATAAAACTACTTCTTCATTTTTTAGAGTTAATGCTGCATTAGTTCTAACATATTTACCTGATTGTAATTTAGATATATGAATGTGATATCCCATATTATTATGATTTTCTCTTTTTTCAAGTTTCCATATAGGAGCTCTTAGTCCTCCAGGAGGTAATTGTTCTGTGAAATCTTTCTTTGTTTTGAATATTCCCAAAAATGCCATTTTACAAAATATTTTTGTATGTATATATATTTTTTTCGTTAAATTACTAAATTATTATTTTTATTATTAGAAGTTGTATATTTATTCATCATTTACAATGTATCTAACTATCCTGCTTATATCGTTAATATGTCCTATCATGTTAAATAGATTTATGGCAACTTTCGAACAAGCTATACATTTGTGTGAGGTGTAATCATTAATTACTTTTCTTAATTCTTCTTTTAATATTGCTACTTCATCAGATCCTTTTACTGATGACTCGTAAAATGTTTTCATAGATTTCTTATAATAGTCCTCTATTTTATCTATTAATTGTAAAAATCTTTTTTTGCATGGTTCTTTTATTTCAGGAACTATCATCGCAATATGTTTTATTCTATCTCCTATTTTTTCTAAAGCAATATTTACTTCCCAATAAGGCATAAGACTTGAACTTGGTATTCCTATGTAATTGAATACTGAAGGATCTGTATATGCTGTTTTTAGTACTCTTAAAATTAAATGATTTAATTTATTTATCTCTATATCTCTTTCTACTATATTTTCCACTAATGATTTATCAGTTAAAGATTGTTTTACGTCTATTATCATTGATCTAACAATATTATCCATTCTACGTATTAATAATGGCACATCTGTATCTTGAAGATTTAGGAAGTTTTTTGCAAGTATTTTTTCTGATGATTCATCTACTACTTCTAGCGCTATTAGGCTTGATATCATTAATTTTATTTCTTTAGATCTTTTCTTTAACGTTTTTCCTTTTAGTAATATGTAATCATAATTATTTAGATATGCGGACGCAATTTCTCGCATAATTATTTTATCTACTAAGCTATCTATGTCTATAACTTTTTCTTTTTTTTCAGTTATTTTTTTCTTATACTCGCTTTGTATTATTAATTTATTATCTTGTTCAGTGATATATATTTCATCTTTATGTTTTAATTTATTTTTTTCTATCCATTCTTTTGGTATAGCTATAACTAGTGATGAATATCCGCTTTTAACAAGTCTTCTCGTGTTCATATTGAGATTAATATTAATTGGTATTTAAATTTTGTTAAAAATACATATTAAACGTTTTTGTCTTACAGTAAGTATGTTAAATATATATTTATAGCTATCTTTCTATAGTTTGAGACTAAATGACATATAACGATTATTATCGAACTCTTGAACTAAATTCCTGTGCTAGACCTGAAGTTATAAAGGCATCTTACAAAGCATTAATGCAAATATATCATCCAGATATGAGTACAGGAAATGAGTCTATTGCTAAAAAGATTAATGAAGCAAAAGAAGTACTTTTAGATGAAAAATTACGTTCAGAATATGATAAAAAAAGAAACAATCTTCAAAATAAGACCATAAAAGATTATGAGATATTAGATTTAATTTCTGACGGGGATTTAGGAACGACATATAAAGCAAGAAATATTCTTACGGATGGATTAGTATGTATAAAACATGCTCATTATGCAAGTTTACAAGATGAAGAATTAATTCTTAATGAAGCTAAAACATTATGGGATTTAAGACATTATAGTATTCCTTCAATGCGAGACATATTCAAACTAGAAGATGGGAGTTTAGCTTTAGTTATGAGTTATATTCCTGGTTTAACTCTTGAACAGATAGTAAAAAAAGTTGGATCAATTGAGCCTGAAAACGTATTATGGATTGCAGAGAGATCATTAAATGCTTTAAAGTATTTACATTATAATGGCGTTATTCATGGTGATGTACGTCCTGAAAATATATTGATACAACCAGATACTCATAGTGTTGCTTTAGTTAATTATGGTCTTTCTGCTATAAGACCTAATGAGTCATATGTTGCAAAAGGATTCACATCATTATATGCTTCTCCTGAACAAAAAAATTCTGAATTAATTTGTCCTGAATCTGATATGTATAGTTTAGGTTTATCTTTAATTTATGCATTAGGTGGTGATGTTTCAAAAAGAGAGGTTCCATCAAACATTCCTGAACCCATATGTGATTTTTTAAGAGGGATGATTATTTACGATAAAAGTAAACGTCCAAATTGGTCTAAACTAGATTTAGTTAATTCTCTTCAAGATCTTAGAGTAAAAGTTTTTGGTAGAAAAAATTCGAACATGAAACAGATATTAGGACTATAGAATGTGAATTAGATATAGTAAATTATTTGTAAAAATTTGGAGGCGGTAAAAATGAGTGAATCAGGAGATTATGATCCGGGAGTTTGGAGTGGATATGATTTTAGTGCTGCAAAATCTACTTATGATAAACATGTTGGTAGAAGTTATGATGATGCATTATCCTCTGGAAAAAATATTTCTGAAATACTAGAAAAAAGATTGACGACAAATAGTCCTTCACCTTTAGTAATTGCTTGCGATGTAACAGGTTCAATGGGTACTTGGCCAGCAACAATATTTTCTAAATTACCTTATCTTGAAATAGAAGGTAAAGAATATTTAGGTAAAGGAATGGAAATAAGCTTTGCAGCTACTGGTGATGCATATTCTGATAAATATCCTCTGCAAGTTAGAAAATTTACAGACGGTAAAGGTTTAGAAAAATCATTAAAAGAATTAGTAATTGAAGGTAATGGTGGAGGTCAGATGTGTGAAAGTTATGATTTAACAGCACTATATTATGCTAGAAATGTTGATATGCCGAATGCTGTAAGACCAATAATGATTATGATTGGAGATGAAGGATTATATGAATATATAGATAAGAGTCACGCAAAAAAATATGCTAATATCAATTTAGAAGGCAGACTCAGTACTAAACAAGTATTTGAAGAATTAAAATCTAAATATTCCGTATATCTTGTAAGAAAACCTTATGGGGACTATAGGGGAGATGGTATGGATGGTGACAATAGAAAAATATATAATCAGTGGGTAGACTTGCTTGGAGAAGACCATATTGCAACATTACCTGATGCTTCAAGAATAGTTGATGTAATATTTGGTATACTTGCAAAAGAAACTACTAGATTTGATTATTTTAAAGAAGAATTAATTGGTAGACAAAGACCTGATCAAGTAAAAACTGTACTTAAATCTTTAACTGAAGTATATGCAACTAATACAGGTCCTCAAAGAAAACAATTGACGGAAGGATCAATTAAAAGATCCTCGGATCAAGAAAGAAAAAAATTATTGTAAATTAAATATTTTAGGGGGCGATAAAATGAAAGATTTGGAATTGATGGTGACACTTTGGCCTAGTTTTCCACATTTTACTAGATTTGCACAAGACTATAGATTAAGTGGAATAAGGTTAAATACTGCAATGGTAAAAAGTTGCGAATTAGAAAGTGAGTTTGCGATGGCTAAATCAGTTCCAGATCATATACCCTTATATTTTGATGTGAAAGGTAGACAATTACGTGTTGAAGAAGTTTATCCTAATAAAAATAATTTGGAATTAAAATTAAATCATCCAATATCTGTTGATTCACCCTCGGTTGTCTTATTTAAAGCAGGAGCTGATGGCGCTTTATTAAATAGAGTTGTTGATGGTCAATACTTAATATTTGATGGAGGACCAAAGTATATGGTTTATCCTGGAGAATCAATACATATTAGAGATAAATCTTTGCAAGTGGGAGGAGATTTATTTACGCAATTAGAATTAGATAAAATATCTAAAGCTAAAGATGCTGGATTTGATAAGTTTTTTTTATCCTACACTCAATCCAAAAAGGATGTTGATACATTTAGAGAATTAATTGGAGATTCGGAATTAGTTCTAAAAATAGAAGATCTTAAAGGATTAAATTATGTGGCTAATGAATTTGTAAAAAAAGATAATTTATATCTTATGGCTGCAAGAGGCGATTTATATGTTGAAGTAGAAAGACCTCATGACATATTGTCGGCATTAAAATTAATTATTTCTAAAGATCCAAAAGCTGCAGTAGGATCAAGAATATTATTATCTGCAATACATGACCCTGTACCAACTTGTTCAGATATGTCTGAACTTGCATGGTTATACGATATTGGTTATAAAAAAATGATGTTATGTGATGAACTTTGTTTAAAAGAGGATCTTCTTGGACGCGCAGTGAATATATTCGAATCATTTAGACAAACGTATGCTAAGGATAAATTAGTTTAATTGTATTTTAAATTACTTTTTTTTAAGGTTGCCTTTGGCAACATTTATAACTTATTCTACTTTCTCTTTATTGCGATCAATGATGAAGTTATTCCCGTCTGATATAATGTGAGGACGAATAAACTGCCTGAGATCGCAGTTCTAATAATAATCTGCGTATGATGAAGTTACGCTAGGAATTGCCTTGCAATTTCGCGTTCTAAAAATTTATAATTTTTAGTATTCCCGTTTGATATAATGTGAGGACGAATAAACTGCCTGAGGCTGCAGTTCTTATAATGCTCCGCGTATGATGAAGTTACGCTAGGAATTGCCTTGCAATTTCGCGTGCAAGAAACCGCAGTTTCTGAGCATTCCCGTTTGATATAATGTGAGGACGAATAAACTCACCTGAAGTCGCAGTTCTTATAATAATATTAATCAAGCACAATATTCAATCAAGAGCAATATTTATAAACAGCTGTTTATCTCTTTTTAGTATGACAAAATACAAAGTTGAAGTTGATGAAAAAACGTGTATAGGATGCAGTGCATGTACTGTTGCTTGCGATAATTTTATTATTAGTGGAGATAAAGCAAAGCCAGTTAATGACACAATTGAACAAGCAGATTTCAAAGCTAATAACGAAGCTTCAGAAAGCTGTCCTGTACAAGCAATAACTGTTAAGAAAATAGAAGATTAAATTCTTGATACTTTTATATGATGGTATTTGATTAGTTATATTGCTTTGTATATGTTAATGTTCTTTGAGATGTTATAACACATTATTATTTTTAGAGTTTAGTATAATTATTACTATTAATTGTATTTTTTAGATATAATATAGAATAAAATTAAATAAAAAAATAAAAAATTTATTAATTGAATACAGCTCGATATTTCATTACTGCTTCACGCGACTTTTCTTTTCCTTCTTCTACAATTTTTTCAATCGCATTAGCATTATCTACTGCTTCTAATCTGTACTGGTTAATTAGTTGTCTTGATTCTGTTTGGAAACTAACTATTGAATCTACTAATTTTTGAACAGCTGTTGAGTCTAGTTGTTTACCATATCCTGCTTTTATTGCTGCATCTTCAATTGTTTTTCCAAGACTTGCAATTTGTTCTAATCCTTTATTAGCGCCTTCTGCCATAGCATTAAGAGTTTGTGTACTTTCATGTAATCCTTGTTCTGAAGTATAAACGGCATCCATTATAGTAAATACGTGTTCATTTGTTTGGAAAAATGTTACTGCTCTATTATATACTTGTTTTTTTAATCCATTAGTTTGTTGTAATTTTGCAACTAATGTTTCTCCAACATTGTATCCTACTTTCAGATTATCTGCTACATCGCTGATTAATTGCATTCTAGCTTCTTCTGTATCGTATAATCTTTTAGTTTCATCTCTTGCTAATTCTAATTTAGATTTTGTTGCTTCATCATTTTCTTTATAATTTGACACAATATTTTGTGCATTATCAAATGATATTTTAGCATTTTCTAAATTTATTGCTTGAGTGGATTTTACTTCATATGCTAATGCTTCACTTTGTTTAACTGCTGATCTAAAATCCATATATGCATTAATTATTTCAGTTTCACGCTCTATTGCGTCTTTAGTATCTTGAGCCACATCTAGATATATATTTTTTATTTGCTCAAATCTTTTATGAGGAGTTCCTCTAAATACTTTCATTTTCCAATTATGCATTTTTTCGCTAAAATCTATTTTACCGTCTGCTAATTGATCTACTAATTCTTTAGAATCATCTCTTATACTATTAAACTTTTCAGTTATATTATTGTATCTGTCTGATACATTAATGCTTTCTACTTTATCTCTTACTAGTTCATTAAATTGTCCCATATATTGCACTGTTTGTGCTATTGCTAGAATTTTTGGTTGGTCTACTGCGACTATTTCTTCGAGTAAACTTACAAGTCCCGTTTCTTCCTTTTTAGCTAGAAGAAGATCGTATTTCTTCAAAACTACTAATGATTTGTCTATATATGTTTGTATTGAGTTTGTCATAATGTGGTTAATTATATATTATTTAAAAATGTTATTATTATAACTATTATAAAGTAGTACTCAATACAAAAATTTATAAATAATTAAATGTTCCTTCAACGTATGGACAACCTCACAAATACTACAAACAATAATTCTACTACTGACTTTGCAAATCAAGCAAATAGTATGCAATCCATACTAAATATTATGGATGTAGCAACAGAACTTCGAAAAAAAACCGAAGATGCTGCATTAAATCTTGATATAGATTTAATAAAAGATAATATTAAGAAAACCGTTTTAGATACTGCAAAAATAAAAGGCGAATCTTTAACAGAAGAACAAGTTGATGCTGCAATAACTCATTACATTTCTCAAACAAATGCATTTGTAGCTCCAACATCCTCGCATAAACTGGCAAACATGTATATTAATAGAGCAAAGATTGGTAGAAATTATGGTCTTCCAACTTTGGCATTAGGCGTACTTGCTGGATTAGGATATGGATTTTTACAATTTTATGATAATATGCACGCAAAAGCATTAGAATCAAAATCTGAAAGTGCAGTAATGAGTGCGTATAAGCAAAGAAGTATTCTAGAAAATGAAGCTAATACTTTAAGTTCTGTAAAAACAACTTATGTAAATTCTAGAGATATTGAATTAATAGTTACTGATATTAGATTTACATTAAAAAAAACTGATGCATTCTTTAATGATTATTGTCCTAATGGAGATGCAAAGCAAGCAGTTACACAATCAAATTTTGAGAATGTAAATAATCAATTATCAACTGTGTCTCAAGTTATAAGTTTAGCTGATAATTCAGCAAAGACAGGAGAAGAACTTTTAGATCTTGATAGAAAATTAGTAAGTACAAAAAATAGTTTGGATGTAATAATGTCTGAAATTAAGACTACGCCAAATATTCCTGATAAGTTTAATCAACTTGCTCAAACAGATTATAAGACTGGAATTGCAAGTGTTACGAGTTTAAAATTAGAAGATGCAATACATTATAATAATGATTTAAAAAAATTGCAAGTACAAATACGTGACTTTGTTGTATTACCAGAACAATTAGAACAAGTATATTCGTCCATAAAATCTGTTGCTGTAGAAAAATTAGCAATAATTAAAGCTGATGAATTATACAAAGATGGTAAAATACAAGTTAAAGAAGTTAATGTTCCAATACTTGCAAATGATGTACGAGAACTTAATAGTTTAGATAATGTTTTAAGACAAGCATATCAAGTTAATATTGTAAATAAAAATGGTGTAAAAAGCGGAATAGATAGATATTTTGAAGGTAAAACTTCAGGTTTTTATATAATTGTTGAAGCCACAAATGAAAATGATGAAATTATACCTATGCAAATTAAAAGTGTAGAATACGGTGATGTAAATACAGTTAAATTATGGGGAGAAGAAGTACCCGAAGAAATTTACGAGCGTGTAAAAAAAGATAAAATGGCTGATGGTATTGTAGATGATAAATTATTCTTAATTAAAGAAAAAGGATATATTAGTGATAAAGTACTAATGAAAGATAACGATGGTAGACCTTTAACAAGAACTGGTCAAATTACTAAGTGGTAGAGGTATAAAAAATGACAACAGGACGATCAATTTATAATGATTTAACATCAAATGTAAGTAAAGTACAACAAGAAGTTAATAGTTTAAGTTCTAAAGTACATAGTATTGAGAGTAATATTGATGATTTAATGAACTCTCGAGAAGATATTTTATCTAATTTAGCAAAATTTTATCTTCCAGAATTAAATGCTAATACTATTAATACAACTATTAGAGAAAAACAATCTACGGTTCAAGCAATATTTAAAGCAAAACAAGAACGTAGAGTGGCTTTAGAAACAGAAATTGCTTCTGCATATAAGAGAAAAGAAGATGCATGTTCAAATTTAAATGTTATAAATGAAAAATTAGATAAAGCTAAAGTACAAAGAGCTGAATTAGGAAATACTTATAACAATTTATTAGCTAATGATACAGAATATCAAGGATTGTTAATAAAAGCACATGATATGAATGAACGTATAAAATTAAATACTACTAGATTAGAAGAAGTAACGCAAGAATCTAAACAAAAAATATCTGAGTTTACTGCTAATAATTTATTTAATTACTTATTAAATAAGAATTTCGGCACTACTGAATATAATTCTTCTGGTTTAATTAAAAAATTAGATATTTGGGTAGCCAAAGTAGTTAAGTATGATGTTAATAAACAAAATTACGATATATTAAAAAGTATGCCTGAATTAATGAGTGTAGAATTAGAACGTAGAACGGATGTTTTTAATCAGATTACTTCTAAAGGTAAAGAGATAGAAAAAAAATATTCCGATAAAGTTGGTTTAACACAAGTTATGAATTTAGGTAGAGATTTGGCAGCTCAAAAGACTGAAATATTAAATAATGTAGATACTTATACTAATTTACATAAACAATATCTTCAAGAAAGACAGAGTTTAGAAAATACTAAAGATTCTTATCATGTAAAAGCAATTCAAGAGCTTAAAAGCTTTTTAAAAAGCGACAGTATAGTTGATTTAAAACGAATAGCTCAAGAAACTCCTTCTCCTGAAGATGATAGACTCGTTTATAAGATGGAAACTATAGATGCAAGTATTAGATCTTATAAAGATTCAGCAAAGAAAATCAAAGAAGAATTAGATTCTAAATCAGAAAAATTAAATGAATTAGAATCTTTAGTTAATCAATTTAGAAGAGAAGATTATGATGATAGTGATTCTAGATTTAGAAGTGGTCTTGATTTAGATAATTTGATGACTGGGTATTTGTTAGGTAGGTTAAGCAGTAAGGATGTATGGAATGATTTATCATCACATCAATACGTTGAAAGCCCTGCTCCATCTTATTCTCATAGTCCTAGTTATAATAGTCCTACTTTTGGTGGTGGCGGATTTGGTGGCGGTGGCGGATTCTCTAGTGGTGGCGGATTCTAAATTATAACTTTTTAATATTTATTTTTATTATCTTTTTATTATTTTAGATACCTAGTTTCAGGTATATTTTTAGATATAATATATTATTAGTTTTTACTCGCATAAACATTATAAATACTTCTACACTCTTTATATTATTATGACGGATTATCATACGGCTGTTAATGGTTATGTTGTTTATTCTACTTACAGAATACTAGATAGAGATGTAAATAAAGAATCAGCTTATTCAGACAATAATTCCGACAATAATTCCTCTAAAGATTCAGATACTAAGAAATCAAAGATTCCGACAGTTTATTTATTTGGGAAACTTGAGAATGGCGATAGTTTTCTTGCAATAAAAAGTTACAAGCCTTACTTTTATATTTCTGAAAGTAGTTATAAAACTAATAAAGACAGACTTAATGTCTTATTAAAATCTTTTAATGCAACAATTGAACATACTGATTTTAAGAATTTTAAAGATGAATTAGTTGTAAAAATATTTGTTGAATTGCCAACAGATATGGCAAAACTTAGAAAATCTCTTGAAGATGAATGCAATATTACTTGTTATGAAGCAGACATTAGATTTTCTCAAAGATTTCTTATTGATTATGATATTAAAGGAAGCTGTAAAATTACTGGCAAATATAAGAAAGGAACTCATGTTAATAGAATATATGAAGAGCCAGAAATAACAACAAGTGACTGGAAACCTTCAGTTCACGATTTAAACATATTATCGATTGATATCGAGACTAATAGTTCCGCAAGTAAAATATATTGTGTTTCTTTATACGCGAAAAATTATAAGAATGTTATCATTGTAGGAATAGATAAAGATATTGGAAAACCCTTAAATAATGCAATAACTGTTAATACTGAAAAAGAATTGCTTGAAAAATTTGCAGAATTAGTTTTAGTAATTGATCCGGATATAATTACTGGTTGGAATTTAATTGATTTTGATTTAAAAGTTCTTAAACAGAAATTTGATGAATACAAAATTCCATTTGTTTTAGGAAGAAGCGATTGGCCTTGTAAACTTGAATTAAATTCTGAATTTATGAGAGATTCTAGTGCAGACTTTGCCGGAAGAATGGTAATTGATGGCATAGTGTTATTAAAAACTTCCTTTATTAAACTTGAAAATTATAAACTTGATACTGCAGCAACAGAATTTTTAGGTAAGAAAAAAATTATTGGTTCAGAAAATAAAGGAGAAAATATTGATAAATATTATAAAACTAATCAACAAAAACTTGTTGACTATAATCTTGAAGATTCCGAATTTGTTTATGAAATTGTTCATAAGACTAATTCTATGCAATTAACATTGCTACGTTCATTAATTACTGGAATGACTCTTGATAAAGTAAAAGCAAGTGTTGCAAGCCTTGATAGTTTATTTCTGCGTTATGCACGTAAATTAAAAATTGTTCTTAATAGTTCTAATTTTTCTGAAAAAGAAGAACCTGGTAAAGGCGGATTTGTAATGAAATCAGTTCCTGGTCTTTACGATAATGTTATTGTATGTGATTTTAAAAGTCTGTATCCAAGTATTATTAGAACATTTAATATTGATCCTTATAGTTATGTTGCGCTTTCTGATAGGCCAGATAAATTGGATAAAACGAAATATATTACAACTGCTAATGGTGCAGTATTTAAGAATCAAGAAGGAATATTGCCTCAAATAATTAAAGATGTTTGGCATCAACGTGATGAAGCTAAACGAAGAAAAGATACTGCTGAAACTATTTATGCAATAAAAATTATTATGAATTCCTTCTATGGAGTTCTTGGAAATCCTGCATGTAGATTTTTTAATCCAGAAATTTCTAATGCAATAACCTATACTGGTCAAGAAATAATTCAATTAACAACTAAAAAAGTTCAAGAATTAGGTTATGAAGTAATATACGGAGACACTGATAGTATTTTTGTTGTTAGTGGGAAAGAGACTATTGAGGATACGCGAAAAGTAGGAAAGAAAATACAAAAATATGTTAATGACTTTTATGATGAATATATTCAAAAAGAATTTCATAGAACTAATGCTATGGAATTACAATTTGAAAAATTGTTTAAAGTATTCTTAATGCCGAAGGTTCGTGGTTCAGAAGAAGGAGCTAAAAAACGTTACGCAGGAATTCTTGTTGATGATAATAATAAAGAAGAATTACATTTTACTGGAATGGAATTTGTTCGAGGCGACTGGACTGATTTGTCAAAGAAATTTCAAGAGGAATTATTTAATCTGGCATTTTACAAAAAAGAATTTTCTGAATATATAAAGACGTTTGTTAAAGATTTAAAGAGTGGCAAGTATGATGATTTACTTGTTTATAAAAAAAGTATTAGTAAGAATTTAGATGAATACACTAAAACTACTCCTCCACATGTAAAAGCTGCAAGAATGTTAGATAAAATAACAAGTAACATTATTTATTATGTTATAACTATTGAAGGTCCTGAGCCTGTTGAAAAATTAACTCATAAACCTGATTATGATCATTATATTGAAAAACAAATAAAACCTATTGCTGATACTTTACTTTCAGTCTATGGTAAGAACTTTGATGACATAATGAAGAATTCTACTCAGAGTAGTCTGTTTGGATATTAGAATTTAATATAATTGATGTGGCCGATTCGTATTTTTTTCTGCAGAGAATACTTTTAACGGCTATTGTGAAACCCTGTGCATCACCCTACTCTGAGCGTTCTCGATAAAATATCAAAGCTCGACTAAGGGGACGCTCCCTACGGGAAGGAGAGCTTAGAGAATAAATACTCGATTAGCGAGGACTGGTGATGACGGCTTTAGCCGAGGGTTTCACAATAGCCACTTTTAACACAACCTTTAAATACTGTTATATCGGATATGTTCTTAAAATAGTTTAAATACATTTTATTAAAAAAGGGGTTGAGTAGTTGGTTGATACATCTGATACGTCTAGTTTGAATGATAAGTATTTTACTTATGCAAAGACTGATGTACATTCTGTTTTAAAAGAGTTTAATACTTCTATTGATGGCTTAAGTACTGAGGAAGTTAAGAAACGTACAAAGATTTATGGTCCAAATACTCCTATAAAACAAAATAAGAAACCAGTTATCGTAGAATTTTTATTAAAATTTACTAATCCTTTAATACTTGTCTTACTCGCAATTGGAGTATTTACTTTATTTTATGCAGAGAAATTTAGTGCAATATTCATATTTTTAATGGTATTAACAAGCGTATGTCTAGAATTTTATCAAGAACATAGATCAGGTAAGGAAATAGAAAAATTGATAGAATTAGTTAGAGTAAAGGTTACTGTTAGACGAAATGGAAAACGTGAAGATATTAATATTCATGAATTAGTTCCAGGAGATATAATTGAAGTTTCAGCAGGAGACATAATTCCTGCGGATGTAAAATTAATTAATTCTAATGATCTATTTGTAAATGAATCCTCGTTAACAGGAGAAGCATATCCTGTTGAAAAACATCATGAGACATTAAAAAATGTTGAATCAATAAATGATTTGAAGAATTTAGCCTTTATGGGCACAAGTATTGTTAGTGGCTCAGCCACATGTGTTGTTTTAACAACAGGCAAATATACTGAGTTTAGTCATATTGCAAAAAATATTGCAAAAGATAATTTTGAAACATCATTTGATCGCGGTATTCGAGATTTTACTTGGTTGATGTTAAAATTTGTATTAACTTTAGTTATATTTATATTTGCTATTAATGCGATATTAAAAGGTAATTTACTTGAATCTATATTATTTTCACTTGCTGTTGCAGTTGGTTTAACTCCAGAAATGCTTCCGATGCTTGTTACAATTAATCTTGCAAAAGGTGCAAGGGACATGTCAAAAAAACAGGTAATTGTAAAACATTTAGAATCAATACAAAATCTTGGCGCCATGGATATTTTATGTACTGATAAGACAGGAACCTTAACTGAAGATAAAATAATACTTGAACAATATTGTAATGCTGTCGGTGTTAGTGATTATGATGTTTTAAGATATGCTTATATTAATAGTTATTATCAAACAGGTTTAAAAAATGTTTTAGATAAAGCAATACTCGAACATGAACCTATTAAATTTAAGAGTATAAAAAAGATTGATGAAATACCATTTGATTTTGAAAGAAAAATGATGTCAATTGTTGTTGACATAGAATCTGAAAGACATAATGGGTTATTTATTATTACTAAAGGTGCTCCTGAAGAAATATTAAAAAAATGTTCTAGATATGAGCTTGACGGTAAGTGGTATAAATTAAATAATTCTATTATAAAAAAAGCTAAAGCTAAGTATGATGAATGGAGTAATGAGGGATTTAGAGTAATTGCTGTCGCGTATGCGCCCGTAAAAAAACAACATAATTATACTACAAAAGTTGAAAAGGATTTAATATTTAAAGGATATTTAGCGTTTTTTGATCCTCCTAAAAGTGATGCTGAGCTTGCAATAAAAGATTTAGAAGAACTTGGTGTTGAAATAAAAATAGTAACTGGCGATAATGAACTTGTAACTAAAAAGATATGTTCGGATTTAAAATTAACTATTAAAGGATGTATTATTGGAAAAGAAGTAGATAAGTTTAATGATGAAGAATTACGTAGGGCCGTTGAAATAAATACTATATTTGCAAGAGTTTCGCCTATGCAAAAAGAACGAATAGTTATTGCATTACAACAAAATGGTCACACAGTAGGATTTTTAGGTGATGGAATTAATGATGCTCCAACATTAAAAAAGGCAGATGTTGGTATTAGCGTAAATAATGGTGTAGATATTGCAAAAGAATCTGCTGGAATTATTTTACTTAATAAGAATTTAGTTGTGTTAAAAGATGGCATAATGGATGGACGCAGGGTATTTGGAAATTTAGTTAAATATATTAGAATGGGCGCGAGCAGTAATTTTGGTAATATGTTTTCACTTGCAGGCGCAAGTTTATTTTTGCCTTTTTTACCAATGCTTCCAATTCAAATAATATTAAATAATTTTTTATATGATATTTCGCAATTATCTATTCCGACAGATAATGTTGATGAGGAATATTTAAAGAAACCTCGGCCTTGGAATATTGAATCAATTAAGCGATTTATGTTATTTATTGGTCCAATAAGTTCCATATTTGATTTTTTAACATTTATTGTTATGTATTTAATATTTAAGGCTATGCCTGCAACTTTTCAAACAGCATGGTTTATTGAATCATTATTTACTCAGGTATTAATTGTATATATTATTAGAACAAATAAAATTCCTTTTATTGAAAGTAGACCTAGTATTCCTATTGTATTAACGACACTTATGGTTGTACTTGCAGGTTTAAGTATTACCTTATTACCTGTCGGTAAATTCTTTGGATTTGAGCCGTTACCAATAAAGTATCTTCTTGTTATATTTGGCATAGTCACAACTTATATTTGCGTGGTGTTTATTGCTAAGAGAAAATTAATGAAGAGAATTGATTTAGAATAGATTATACTAATTTAATATCTTATTAGAATGTGTTCAATTAATTGTAGTACGCTCTATTTATCGTATTTACTTTATTTTGGTAGATTAAGTATAAATTCTATTACTTTTGTAACATATGCATCATTTCTAAAATCTTTGCTATTAATAGTTAATGTGCTTTCTGGTGTAATGCCCAGAATATTTTTCATTGTTGCGAATTTCTTTTCTGCACCATTACTTCCCTGTGTTGCAAAAAATGCAACTTTCTTTATTTTTAATGCATCAATATTATTATCTAAATATGTTCTAACAGCAGGACTTATATTCCATGCCCATACTGGTCCACCAATAATTATTAAGTCATAATCTTTTGGATTACGCTCATAAGATATTTGTGTTAGTGCTTCTCTTAGCGCATCTTTTCCAGCAATCATATAACCTTTTGCGCCAGCTCTATCTTTTTTATCTATTATTTGATCTATGTCTGCGTTTAACTCTTTAGAAATTGATGTTGCAACTTTTTTTGTAAGGCCTGTTCTTGAATAGTATACTACTAAAGTTTTCATTAGCTTTAAACCTCTTAATATGTATATAAAATGTTGTAACAACTTAATTTAATATTTTTGTAAATATCCTGATTGTGGTTCAAATAATAATCCATCACGTTTTAATTTTTCAATAATTGATGTTATTTCTATTTCACCCATTCCGTGATTTTCTGCTTCAATCATTAATTTTTCTGTTTGAATTTTCTTTTTACTTCCTGCAATTTCATCAAATATTGTTAAAATCTTTATTTTAGAATCTAGTTCGAATTCATCAAGCATCGATGATGCTAGTCTTTTTTGTAGACGCATTACGTCCTCAAAATCAGTACCATCTAGTACTCCCATAATATTTCCCCCACAATAACAAGATTAAAGCGGGAATGTTTATATATTTATCGAAATTGGTATACTATAAAGTATATTAATGGACTTATTTTTTTTATTCACTTGACAAATACACTAAAAGTTTATATAGATACCTTTCTAAGATAATATTATAAGAATTTAGATATTGTGGGGGTTGATGAGTGTGGAAATTATTAAAACAGTAAGAGATGGTAATGCAGAAATGCAAGACTATATCAAAGTAGAAAATGGCGTCTATACTCATAGACAAATTGAAAAAGTAAATGGAAAAGTATTTATGAGATGTAAGAGTAGAAAAATATTTGATTTATCTGTAGTATAAACTTGAATTAGTATTATTATAGATTTATGTTTTTGTAATTAGTATTTGAAACTTGTAGAATATGTGTGGGGCGTATTCTATTTTTTTAATTTTTTAATAATTCTTTTTTGTATTTTTTACGGTCTTTATTTAATTTATCTTGTATCTTATTGCCTTGTTCAGCAGTTTTAATTACATACTTTATTGCTCCACGACTAGTTTTAAGTTTAATTTTGGTATTATTTATTTTTTTACCCTTCTCCGTGTATACTAACGATGATTTTGAAATGGACATTATTTGTGATGGAAATAAACTTCTATATCCTGACATTAAAAAGCTAATAATACATGCAACAGCAGCATATACTCCTACTTGTGGGCCGAATAATTCTATTGCCATAATGCTTGCTGCAATCGGAGTATTTGCAACGCCAGCTAGAACCGCGACAAGTCCAATTGCTGCAAATGTTGATGTATCAAGGTGCATAATTGATGCAAATATTGCACCAGACACTGTTCCCATAAATAATACTGGAGTTATTATCCCGCCGCTTCCTCCAAAATTTAATGTGAGTATTGTTACAATTAATTTTATTAGTAATGCATACCATATTATTTGCACGCCTTGAAGTGTTCCTTCCATAGTATCAAGACCAAGTCCAAGATATTTTGTTGAGAATAATACTGCGATAGCCATAATTATGGTTCCTGCAACAAATGCCTTAAATGGTTCATACATTTTCATATTATTCGAATATTTTTTACTATATTTGAATGCTTCAATAATAAAGAATGATACTAGTCCAAAAAATATTCCTGCAAGTACAACTTTTAATAAAAATGATTGAGTTATTACTGGTACGAATTGTAGTTGATATGTAAAGTATTCTATTCCGAGGGAAGAAGAAACATGATATGCCATAACTCCTGCAATAAATGATGGCAATAACACTTCATACAATATTCCGCCGACAAATAACATTTCAACACCAAATATTGCGCCAGCAATTGGTGTTCCAAATACTGCGGCAAATCCTGCACTAACACCACAGATCATCATTTTTTTACGATCATCTTTATTTAATTTAATGAAATTTCCAAAAATGCTTGCTGATGTTGCTCCGACATCTGCGCATGGCGCTTCTTTTCCCGCTGAGCCTCCACCAGCAATTGTGAGTATTGGTAAGAAAAATGCTTTAAGGCCAGATTTCCATGAAATGCTTTTAGATTGATGTATTGTTTTAATTACTTTATCTGTTGTGTCAACATCATCTTTTGGCCAAAGATATTTTAATAATAATGCATTTAATAAAAATACTAATGGTATACATAATAAAAAGTATGGATTTAATTGAAATTGATTAATACTAAAATTTAATAATTTAAGAAATGCTGTCGTTGTAAGGCCAACAATTCCTCCAATTATTGCAGCTAAAATTACCCATTTTGCAATACTAATTAATAATATTGTCTGCTCTGAAATTTGTTTGCCCATACTAATTGGAATGAATGATGTTTTATAAAAATAACCTTTTTAAAACATGTTCTTAATCGTAATATTATTCTTTTGAGCGTGTAGCGCAGCTTGGATAGCGCGAAGCACTCCTAATGCTTAGGTCGTGGGTTCAAATCCCATCACGCTCGTAACTAAGTGAAGAGCTGATGTTCCGAACGTAGTGATAGAACATCACGCTCGTTAGTTGTTAGTTATTTCTAATATTTTGTTATTATTTTGTGCAAAAGTTTTTAAATTAGTATAAGAAGATATTATTATGGCTTTAACACTTCATAGAGAATTTAAACAGGAAAATGAGTTATTATTAAAGCATAAAAAGCTTCTTCTTATGTTTCAAAGTTTATGGTCTGAGAGAGCTACAATTATTAAAAAATTGTCTGATAAAATGAATGTGGCTGATGATTTATTAAGAGTTAATAGGGCTGAGACTCGATTAATACATCTTATAGAAATAACTGAAATAAATCAGAAAAGTAATCTTGAAAAAATAAGAGATCAAGCACCTGTTGAATTAAAAAAAGAATATGAACAACTTATTGAATTTACGGTGGTTTGGTTTAGTGTTATTGGTGTTCATAAACATTTTTTAGAAGTAGAGAAAGATGTTGCGTTAACATTTATAGTGGATAAATCAGCAAGAACTAAATATTTCAACGCTCTAAATTCCACACTAGCAATTTATTCTCAAATTATTAAATCACATGACGCTGAGAAAATAATAGGTAAATCAATTTTTGATATTTCAAAAAAGAAAACTGCTGGACTGCCAAGTACCGCTATGGCAAGTTTTAATTATGGTTTATATAGAATACTTGCCGCAACAATTTTAGGAACTATGGTTTTTGGTGATAATTTGCCAGGAGGAACTGCAGGACAGTTTATTATGTGGGCGTTGCATGTAAATATTGCAGGAACAATTATCTCTTTTGCCGATATGAAATTTGATACTGCTGGTAAAATAAAAAATTCTGTTGAGGAAATATTTTATTTTCTTAAACCTACGTTACAATAATTATTACTCTATTATTTCTAAATATTAATGTTTACTTTTTAGTTTCTCTAATTCTTCTGATACTGTAGATAGTATAGATTCAACGGTTGATATTCTTTTTTCTCTTATTTTGTTGTATTTTTCGGTATGTATACTAGTTCTTGCTTCTGTAGCTTGAGGTGAACTATCTTTAATATCTTTTAGTTTTTTATCGTATTGAAATTCATACTCCTGCATAGTATTATCGCCTGATTTTATAGTACTTACTACTGTATCAAATAGTTGATTTAATTCGAAATCTTTAGGTCTTCTTATTAACATAAATATCACCACTCATTAATTGATGTGATAATTTATTAATGTTTTTATTTAAGAATGGTATGAAATTTCATTACGCGCATCAGTTTCCGCTATAATTATCCCCTTCTAAACACATGATATCGCATTCCATAATCATGTGTGCCATCTTCTTTATCGCGCGTTAATTCACCTTCTTGTTCAGCAGGTAATTCTTCTATTAATGTTAGCATATTATTTTCTTTTATAAATTTAAATTTACTTCCTAGCGAATTTTGTAGCACTTTTTTATATTCTTCGTTAGTATCTTTTACTCCTTTTTTGAAACGTTGTCCTATAATAAATGTGGATCTTTTATTCATTAATGGTTTAATATTTATGATATATTTGGATGTCGGGTTAGAATCAGGTATTGATTTTTGATAGAAACAATCTATATCGGATGGAAAGTTATTATTGATATTTTCTAATGTTGTATTTATGTATTTAATTGTTCTCTCTTTTGGCTCTTCGTTAGGAAAGGCCCATTCAAATTTGAGTTCGTTTGAGTCAGAAGAAGATGTTATTGATTTATTATTTACACCCATTTTTTTTAATTCAATACATGTTAATCTTTCAATACTCCATCGCCATAAATTTCCCATATCCCAATAGCCTCTTTTATTTCTAACTCTTATATCACTCTCGAGAATTGCTATTTTTTTCTCTCCGCTAAATCCATGATATAAATCAGGTATGTTAACAAAATGTCCTTCTATTGCTAAATTAATTTCTGGAATGGTATCTATTTCATTCCAGTGTTGTTTTGCAAATTCTGCTATGTGATTAGCATTAATGTATGATTTATCGACACCGATAATTTCAGTTGGATTTGTTGCTAGAAGTATCGTACTTACATCTGGTCCAATTGCATTATATACAACTCTATTCTGCGATCCTAGTCGTTTATTCCATGCTAAACAATATGTTACGTGTTCCTTGCGTAATAATTCATTTTTGACAGCAAAAGTTTCTTTTGCAATATTAATAATTGAATCTAAATCTATGTTTTTTCTGGATAATTCTATATTTTGTCCGAATAAATTCATATTTTTGTGAATTGTTATCTATTAATAAATATTACTAAGTTGTTTACTGGAGAGTAGGTACAAAACGAAACATTTATAATGCCCTCTATTTTTAAGATATTATACTATGTAATTAGGTGTATGAATGACGGACGTATATATTAATAATAATGATATTTCATCACGTATTGATTTATTGGTAGATGAGAAAGTTAAGACTAATGCTCATATTAATGCGTTTTTAGATATATTAAAGGTTAAATATAATTTGACTCCTATTGAAGAAAATGTATTATATTCTAATGTTGAAAAAATAGTTAATGTTGCAATAATACGTACTAATTTAGATGCGGGTGATTATAAATGTCAAAGTGTCTTATGGCAAGTAATACACTCTAAATATTTAATGGATACTGTTTGTGAGTTTGCGAGAATTAAAAACAGTTCATTGAAAAGAAATCAAAACCTATTTACAAATGTGATAACTGATAATTTTGCAAAAGAGTATTTTGATGAAATAGTATTACGTTATAATTCAAAAGAATCTGATTCTTCAGAATATGCTGCTCCTTTTAGTGTTGAAGAAAATGGTCTTTCAACTGATACTTCTATATCAAAACCTCATTTATCAATAGACGAATTATTATCTTCGCTTGACGATTGTGATTCTAATTGATTTAGATTATATATTCTATTTAGAATAAACTACTAATTCCTTTTATTGTAAGATATCCTGCGACAATAAATGTTGCTGTTTCTATAGATACAATTATCATAAATAACATGTATAGGCCAGCTATTCCATCAATTATGCTAAAGAAGTCTCCAAAAAACATTATTGCTTTTATTATTAAATACAGTCCTAAACTTACTATTAATGGGTTATGTATCATTTTATATTGAAATAAAACTATTACCAGAGCAGTAAATATATCAAGTATCCCCATTAATTTGACTATCATTATTTTTGAAATAGTGTACTATTTATAAAAATTTGTGAGTTATGATGTTATGTTCTAGATTTTCTTAAATTTTATTTTTCTTTCAACTAAATTTTTAAACTATTAGGCAATTCGTATCATCATGGTTAATTCGACGAACTCTGATTCAAAGAATAGTATTAAAGGACAAATAATTTCTGGTAAATTTGGTGAGATAGTTGCAAGACAAAAATCAAATTCTGAATTTGAGCTTGGTGAAATACTCGTTTCTGAAAATGATGTTTCAAAAATATTACTTCAAGTATATGATTTACAATACGGTTCTCAAATATCGCAACAGAATTTAGAATTAATTTCTGGAATGAATCTTGAAGAAGATACAAATTTTGAATTTATGGACAAAAATTTAAGAAATTATAAAATTGCATTCTTAAAAAATATGATTACAATCAATAAAAATGGTTTACGTAATGTTGGTATATCAAAATCTTTGCCTGATATGTTTTCATTAGTTAGAACTGTTACTAAAGACGATTTATCATTTATTACTAAACCAAAAAATCCATTATTTATGGGAAATTTACGAAGCGGAAGCCTCGAACTTGATGTTCCAATATATCTTGATGGCGTTGCTGTTTTAACGCATCATATTTTAATTAGTGGAACAACTGGAAAAGGTAAAAGTGTACTTATGAGTAATTTATTATGGGATGTTACGGCAAAAGATTATGCTGGTTTATTGGTTCTTGATCCACATAATGAATATTATTCTGGTAATGGAACAATTGGCCTCAAAGATCACCCTACTAAAAATGTCTCTTATTATAGTGCAAAAAATACTATTGCAGGAACTATTGGTTTAAAGATTAATATTAAGATATTAAAACCAAGTCATTTTGGATGCCTAGATTTTAGCGATGCTCAAGAACAGGCAATGAATGCATTTTACCGAGATTATGGTGTAAGATGGATTGAATCTTTATTACTTGAAAAACCTATTAAAGTTAATTTTAATGATGCAACAATTAATGTATTAAAACGTAGATTAATGTATTTGCTTGATATTGATATTAGTAACAGTCAAGTCTTTTGCAATGGAATATTTGAATTTAATGCAGGAGAAGCAACTATTAGCGGGATATGTGATTCACTTGAAAGTGCAAAGACTGTAATAATCGATACTAGTTCATTTAGTGGCCAAGTAGAACTTCTTGTCGGTTCATTAATTGTTACAGAAATGTTTAATCGATACAAACATTATAAGATGCAAGATTCTCTTGCAACAAAGCCAGTTATATCGATAGTTCTTGAAGAAGCTCCGAGAGTACTTGGAAAAGATGTGCTCGAAAAAGGATCGAATATATTTTCAACTCTGGCTCGTGAGGGAAGAAAATTCAAAGTTGGTTTAATCGCAATAACGCAACTTCCTTCCTTAATTCCTCGAGATATTTTAGCTAATATGAATACTAAAATAATACTTGGAACTGAAATGGTTCAAGAAAGACAAGCAATAATTGATAGTGCTTCGCAAGATTTAAGTTCTGATAGCAGAAATATTGCAAGTTTAGATAAAGGAGAATGTATTGTATCTTCAAATTTTGCAAAATTTGCATTGCCAATAAAAGTTCCATTCTTTGATGATTTGGCTAAGAAAGATATTGAACTGGCAAAAAAGAATTCTGTTAATGCTACGAGTTCTAGTTCTATTAAAAAGCAGTTTATGGGATTAACTGAATAAACTTTTTTAATAATTGTTTTAGAAAGTTTTACCTTAGTTCTCTTTAAGAATTTGTTATTTCTTTTAATCTTTTTATTATAATGTCGTATCTTTCTGTCGGCATTTTTTTGTATTCTACAGCATAATTGAATATCTTAGCATCTAATATATCGGAATATGTTTTTTTGATATATTCTATAGTGTTGGCGCTTAATTTAAATCCTTTCAATCTATCTTCAAAATTTACCGCACGCATCAATGTCGCTTCAGGCATATTTTTATCTTCATTTTGTAATGTTATTGTTTTATTTCTTATCGCATTTAATGCTCCTACAGATATTATTTCTTTATTTTGCTCGGAATATGCTATGGCGCTAGTATCAAAGTCGCATCTTTTTAGAAATTCTTCGAGGGTAGATTTTTCCATACTATTTGAAGAATATCTAAATATATCTATTTCATATCCATTAATTTTCCATCTGATATCTCCAAAACGGTTTTTTTCAACGATTCCTGGTAAATTTGCACAATGATCAAATAAGTTTACTTCTTTTTTTGAATCATCTATTATGAAGTCTCTATCTCTAATATTAAATTCTGCTCCATACCATTCACTAATTATTGCATCTCGAATAACGCCACCTATTTCGTAAATATTTATGCCTTGAAATCTTTCTTTAAGCATATCTGTTAAAGGTTTTAATTTAGAAGTTTCTTTTTCTATCCTATTAATTATTTTAGGGTCGGTAATTATTTCTAATGTCATTTTTTCCTCTGACCCCTTTATTTTCTATAATATTTGCCTTTTTTTAAAGTTATTGATAGTTATAAAAATTTTTAAAGCCTAACGTTGTGTATTTATCATGGTCGATAAAGAATTTTGTTCTTTGGATGACAGAATGAAGGTTGATGGTTTTTTTGTTACAAAGAAATTATATGAAACTCGTACTCTAAATTTATTAGTTGTGACATTAAATTTTTCTGATTCTAGATTAATTGATAATTATAATTTTCTTCGAGTAACTCTTGAGGACAAAGGTAAATCTTATTGTATTAATCATAATTTTGAGTTTACAAAGGAAGGAAAAATACTTCTAGGGTTAGAAACTTTATCTGATCCAATTACAAAACGTGTTTTAATGACTACTCCTGAACGTAATTTGTTATCTTTAGTAAAATATGGTACGGATATAAAAGATATGCTTAAAGATCAAGTCATTTCTAATTCGCTTATGCTTAATCCTGTAGTTGCAGCATTAAAAAATAATTCTCTGTCTTTGAATTATTATATTTAGAGTTAGGTATTGACATTATTATATTAAGTCATATTTTTCCATCACATTTATTAATTTATTACGTATTCTATGATTATGAAATTTGCACACATGGCTGATGTTCATATTGGTTCTTTTCGAGATCCAAAGCTAAAAGATTTAGCGACTGATGCATTTATTAAAGCAATAAAAGTTTGTATTGAAAGAAAAGTAGATTTTATTATTATTTCTGGAGATTTATTTAATACGGCGCTTCCCGGGATTGATAATCTTAAAAGTGTTGTTAAAGAATTTAAATCATTAAGTGAATTACATATTCCTGTGTATGTTGTTCCTGGTAGTCATGATTATTCTCCAAGTGGCAAAACAATGATTGATGTACTTGAGGAAGCTGGATTATTAAAAAATGTATTCAAAGGAACAGTTGAGAATGATAAATTACAATTAAAATTTACTCATGATGCAAAAACTGGTGTTAAGCTAACTGGAATTCTAGGAAGAAGAGGGTCTTTGGATAAGTTATATTATGAGGATTTAGATTTAGAACATTTAGAAAAAGAACATGGTAAAAAAATATTTTTATTTCATACTTCAATTACTGAATTAAAGCCCGGAAGTAAGTCTGTAATGGATTCAACTGATGTTTCTTATCTTCCAAAAGGATTTGATTATTATGCTGGAGGTCATGTCCATATAGTACATCAATATTCGTTTAAGGATCATAAAAATGTTGTTTATCCGGGGCCTCTGTTTCCTGCAAATTTTGAAGAATTAGAAGAACTTGATAATGGTGGATTTTATATTTATGATAATGGTAAAATTGAACGTATTGAAATAAAACTAAAAGATATGTTCAAATTATCTATTGATTGCGAGCATATTAGCCCGCAAGAAGTTAATGAATTAATTTATTCTAAATTATCTGGCAAAGATTTAACTAATGCTATTGTTCTTCTTAGGATTTATGGTAAATTAAAATCTGGAAAAACATCTGACATTAATTTTAGAGAGATATTTACTAGATGTTATAATCAAGGCGCATTTTTTGTTATGAGAAATACTGTTAAAGTTGTAAGTTCTGAATATGAAGAAATTAATATTGACGAGAAAACTCCTGAAGACTTGGAAGATGCAATAATTAAAGAACATTTAGGTCAAATAAAAGTAACAGGTTTTAATGCAGAGAAAGAGTCTACTATTACATCAAGTTTAATGAATATTTTAAGTTCTGAAAAACACGAAGGCGAAAAAGTTTTCGAGTATGAAGAAAGGATGAAAAAAGAAGTTGATAAATTGCTTGAATTGTAATTCTAGATTTATTAAAGTGTTATTTGTTATTAATTCTTATTTTTATTAGCGATAATAGATTATTGTTAGATTCTTAGTTGTGGTATGGTTCTACTATTTGTATGAGTAATAATTGGTATTTGTCTATAATTAATTATTCCTTGCTTATTTAATTCTATTTTTGCTATAAGGCCATTTTTATCTGTTGGATTAGTGTTGCCTCCAAAAATAAAATTTCCTAGGCTATAAAATATTAATTTATTTTTATATTCTCTTGCTTCTTGAATCACATGAGGGTGGTGTCCTAAAATTATGTCGGCTCCTGCATTTATAAATACCTTGGCAGTTTCAATTTGTTCTTTCGAAGGATTATATTCTCTTTCTTTACCCCAATGAGATGATATTACTAATATATCACATAAGTCTTTTGCATTTGATATTTGCTTTTGTGTGACTTCTTTATCATAAGGATTTGTGCCACTAATTATTGTGGCTCTTGAGCCGCGTCCAACTATAGCGTATCCTAGAAAGCCTACAGTAATATTATTTTTATAGATGGTTTTTAATTGTGATGCGTGTTCTATATTTCTTCCACCACCACAATATTCAATACTATTATCTTCTAATGCTTGTATGGTGTCTAATGCACCTTTATTATAATAATCCATGAAGTGATTATTTGCTAAATTAACAATATTGATATTAAGTTTTTTTAATAATTTTACGTGCGCAGAATCAGATGCAAAAGCATATTCTTTTTGTTGATGTATTTTAGAGTTAGTTATCGCTTCTTCTAAATTTAGGATGTTAATATCGCTAGTTGTAAATTCATTTTTTACATATTGTATTATTTGATCATAAGGATCTATATTTGAATTATTTTTTAAGTAATTAATGGTTTCATTAAATGCATTTGTAGTTGTCGTATCTCCTGCTGCAGTTAATGTTATTGTATTAAGACTCAAAGATTTAGATTGATTATTTACGCTATTTAAAGAATAAACTAATGGTGTAGATATAATATTACTCAGTCCTAATGCACTAATATTTATTAAAAATTCTCTTCTATTCATGATTAGGATAACAGTTTTATTTGAACTGGGATATTATTATGTAATTAGTATTTATTTTATGCAGCATTATGCATTATCTTGTAATAATTTTAAATATTGCACATAATCTGTTATTCCTTTGTTTCTTGCATAGTCTGTTGCATTTTTAGACGAAATATCTAATCTTGGAATATTTATTTGCGTAGGTTCCTGTATTACTTTTTTAGTTTTTGCACTTATAAAAACGTTCGGCTCTAAAACAGAACTAATTACTCCTGCGTAAAATGTTCTTCCTTGTTGAGGTATTTTTAGTAATTCTACATATTGATTAGTTTTACGGCTTTCCTTCCGCGAGTCGATTATTTCTTTTAATATGCCGTATTCTGGAAAGATATTATCTTGTATTTCTACAGGTAAGTTATTAGTGTAATCAGCAATATTCTTGCCTGTTAGTAATTTTATGGTGTTATTATCAGGATTATCTAGTACGACTCTTAATGATTCTAAAAAATCATTTCCATTCATATTTCGATCAAATGTCAGTCTTATTGCAGGCATATTTTTGTCTGCCCAACCATTATATACGCTAGTATTTTCTAATTTACAAAAATATGCTGCAAATAATCTTAGTTCTTTTGGGATGTCGAACATTTTACCTACTGCATCCGCATATTGGTTTATAGAATATGATGATACTCTTGTTAGGCTAGTTGTTATTTTGTCATTTTGAATTATAGTTTCCATTTTGTTTTTTTCCACATCTTTTGTTGATGTTATATTCGTATTATTGGGTACTTTTTCCTGTAATAGTTTGTTTTTTGCATTAATCTCTTCTTCTTTAGCTAATCTTATTAGCATATTTTCTACTGATTCAAATGCGTCTCCCATTTTATTAGCTTTATTTTCCATATTTCTTACTCTCTTAATTTTAATATTATCTCAGGGTTTTTAAATGTTACGATTTTATGGCTACTACATAGTAGTTAATATATCTGTTAAAATATATTTATTCATGTATTGAATAATGATTGTGTGGTATATTGCATTAAATAGAATAATTTCTTAATTAAGAATTTAAAAATAAGAATGATAAAAGGGAAAATAAAAAATAAGGAAAATCCTTAAGGATTTACTCTTAACATTGTTCTTGGGAATGCTATTGCATCTTTAATAGTTTCTAAGTGACAAATCCACGATATTAGTCTTTCAACACCCATTCCAAATCCACCGTGTGGAACTGAACCATATGTTCTTGTGTCTAGATAGAATTTATAATTTTCTGGATCTTCGCCTTGAGCAATTAATCTAGATTTAATCTTTTCTAAATCCGATTCTCTTTCAGAGCCACCAATTATTTCTCCGTATCCTTCAGGACCAATAAAGTCACATCCATGAACTACTTCAGGATTTTCATCGTCTTCTTTCATGTAAAATGCTTTAACTTTCTTTGGATAGTTAGTAACAATTGTAAAATGTTCATGAGCTTTACTTAAAACATCTTCTTCAATTGTTCTTAAATCTTCTCCCCATTCTATTTCTGTACCATGTTTTTCATTTAATTCTTTTACTGCTTCATCATATGTCATTCTAATAAATGGTGTGTCTCGAACTTTTTCAAGTATTTTAGTATCTCTAGTTAGTATTTTTAATTCATCTTGATTTTGTTCAAGTACTCTTGTCACACAATGTTTAATTAATGCTTCACCATAATTTTGTATATCTAAAAAGTTTGCCCAAGCAACTTCCATTTCTGCATGCCAATATTCTGTTAAATGTCTTGAAGTTTTAGATTTTTCTGCTCTAAATGATGGTGCAATAGTGTAGATTTTTTCTAGTGCAAATATTGCTGGTTCCGCGTATAATTGCCATGTTTGTGCTAAGAATACTGGTTTTCCAAAATAATTTACTGAGAATAATGTTGAGCCACCTTCTGCTTGTGTTGCTTGAAATATTGGTGAATGATACTCGTAAAATCCTTCTTTTCTAAAATACTCGTCAATTGCACCAAATACTGTACTTCTAATTTTCATTATTGCAGTCATGTATCTGGATCTTAGCCATAGATGTTTCATGTCAGCTAGTAATTCCGTTGATTGATCTTTTTGAATTGGCCAGCCAACACTCTCGCCAATTAATTTTAATTCTTTAACTTTTACTTCAAATCCAGTTGGTGCTCTTTTATCTTCGACAATTTCACCAATTAATTCAATTGAAGCTTCAATGTCAGTTTTTTGTGCATCATTCCACGTGTTTTCAGATACATTTGCTTTTTCAACAACACATTGTATAATTTCGGTTGAATCTCTTAATACTAGAAATCTTAGTGCATTACTTCCTCTTGCTCTATAGCACCAGCCTCTTAAGTTTACAAGACCTTGGCCTTGTTTCATTGCATCTTTAATTGATATATATTTGGTTTCCATTATATTGTGATTTAAGAAGAATTTTAAAAGTTTGTGATAATTTAGTGCATTTCTGTATTATTAACGCTTTCTTAATAACAATACTGCTATAGAAAAATTTAATAGAGAAAAAATATGAAGTAGTTTGCCTACTTCTTTTTTTTAGCTGATTTCTTTACAGGTGCTTTTTTAGTTGGTTTAGTTGTAGCACATGTAGAGCATGTATTACATTTACATAGTGTATATAGTCCACACCATCCTACTATTCCTGTACCTAATGCTATTACTGCTGGAATGTACCACCAATAACTATACATTAATCCTAATGCAACAAATACTACGCCTAGTATTACTCTTACAATTCTGTCTGCTATGCCAATATTTTGGTTCATAAATATCACCTATTCACTCAAGGGTAGCAAAGCTTTATAAATATGCTCTTTTTTACGCTTTCTATTAATACTAAATCATTAACTGATATTCGAAAAATATTAAAATATATAGAAATATTTAATTTTGTTGGAGGTTAAAATGACTATAAATAAGATTGTTGCAAAAGATTTTAACGAGGGAGCAAAAATAGCTATTCACGTACTTGCAGAACTTAAGAAAGATTATTCTGCTCCTTTAAGTAAATTTAATTATTCTATTGAGTCAGTAACTTATGATGTGGGTACATCTTGCGTGTTAAGTGTATTAATATCTGACAATAATAAGTCTGATTTATCTAGTGCTGAAACTAATCATAATATGAATGAAATAAAAAGATTATTACCTGAATATCATAAATATCATGATGTGGTTTTACCTTTATCTTTAAGTTATGGTAGAGTATCTACAACTAAAATGTAATTAAGATAATATTTTATTTTTTTAATTTGTTTTTATTGAATAATTTATATTTCTATTTTAATTGTTCTGTATTCATGATTGTTCTTTTATGAGTTTTTTTAAACAATTAAATGCTTTAGCAGTATCTTGTTCTTTTATTATAAATGTCATTTCTGTAAGTGTAGATACTATATCTATAATATTAATATTATCCCAATTTAGTGATCTTGTTATGGTGTAGAATAGTCCTATAGTGTCTATGCTACTTAATGGAACTTTTATTGTTATGCTGGATAATCCATTAATAATTTTTTTTATATTTTTTTCTTGAAATATTTTTTCAAGATCTTTTTTATATTTTATGTTGGTAATAATCATAACTTCGTTAATGCCTTGTGTTATTGTAACAAAGCCTCCATTGCGAAAATCTACGTTATCATAGAATTTTTTTATTTTGGATTCGATATCTTCTATTTTATATAATGTTACACTAACAAGATCGGATTTTATCGTTATATCAGAATATTTATCGAATTTAGTTCTGGCAATAAATGTTTTATTAAGTTTTTCGCTAAGTCGTCTTATAGCCATATTAACTGCTGAAAATTTTATTTTTTTCTTTAGTTCTTTTTCTATCTCAGGAATTATTTCTTCTGCAAGAGCCGCATGATTAACTATGCCTCTTGATAGTGCTTCTTGGAGAAATGGCTTTTCTTCAATTATTTTTTCTACTACTCGTGCTATTGTACTCATGTTATACTTATTATTTTCACAATTTATAAAGCTTTTGTGAAATAGTTTACATTAAGTTAATAATCTTCCTAGATATTACTATATTGTAATTATATATTAAGTATATATCAATTATAATTTGTTTGTAATATTATCTGGGGGGATAAATATGGTTGATCTTAATGAAATAATAAACACGGAAACTAGACAGAGGTTTGATAATGAAATTAATCCAGTCACTTTAAATGATACATCTGCGATAACACATGTGAATCCTAGTATTGGACGTATAGGACAGATGTATTTTGATGAGATTAATGATAGAATAAAATTTTTTTCAACAGATATACATACCAATACTAATAATATTTCTGAACATATAACTTGCGCTTTAGAAGAAATGTCAAGATATAATACTTCAAGATTTGTTGGGAGATTTTTTGTTAATCGAAATATAGAATTAGATAATATAGAAGCTAGAATACCTTTGTCAGGTATTTACAAAGACTTAGATTTAATTTATATCAGTATTAATCTTCCTAATAGGGTAGATTCCACAGATGTTAGATTGCAAGAGGATAATTTAATTAATAATGTATTATTAAATAATATACATTTACGAAATCATATTTCCTCATCTTATTTTGTAGAAAAACTAGCAATTAATAATCTTACAGATATTGATGTATTTGATATGGTAAAATTATATAGGCAAGCGTTTACTACTTATACTGCTGAATTAAATAATCAAACTGTAAGAACAATGGTTGAGCATTCTGATGTTTATGCAGTAAGAAATATTGCATCTAATAATGAGATTGTATCAACGGTTGTAGCAGAGAAGTCAGATATATTGACTAATAGGGGGATATTTTCCCTTTGTGAATTAAGTGAAATGGCAACATTAAGAGAACATAGGGGTCAGGGACTTGTAACTTTTGCTACAGAACAATTATTAGAAAATTTAACACATTTGAATTTGAATCCTCCGAATTTGATATATGCTGAAGCAAGAGCATGTCATAGAGCTATAAATCAATCCTTTCATAATTTAGGATTTAAATATGCTGGAAGATTAGAAAAGCAGTGTTTACTTTCAGGAGATAGTGAGATAGCAGAGCACGGGCCTTATGAGAATTTGAATGTATGGTATATTTAATTAATTTTTTATTAAACTTTATAGATGCTTATATTTATAGATAATTATATTATATAATTAATAGTGGGTGATTATTATGATCGATTTGAAAACAATATTAACAAATAACCGAAACTCTTTCGGTAGAGTATTATCTCTAAATTATAATGTACTTAGATGTCAAAAATTAGATCTATCTAGAGAAAATTCTGAATTAAAAAATATAGATTTTTCAGATCCTGTAGCGCATCAAAGATATATTAGTAGAAAACTTGGTGAAGCTGATGCAGTAATCGGTATTGGTCAATATAATGAAGATAGAATAATATATGATCATAGTACTGTATTTGCAGGTAGTGTTCGAAGAACAATACATCTTGGAATAGATTTATTTGTCAACACTGGAACTAGAGTATTATGTCCTTTGACTTCCAAAGTTCATAGTTTTCAAAATAATATCGGTCAAGGAGATTATGGTCCGACAATAATACTTGAGCATCAATTGCAAGGAGTTATTTTTTATACGTTGTATGGTCATTTAAGTTTAGAATCTTTAAAAAATCTTCATGTAGGAAAAGTTTTTGTTAAAGGAGATATAATAGGAACTGTTGGTGATATGGATGTGAATGGTGGTTGGCCTGCACATCTACATTTTCAAATAATTTCTGACCTGTTAAATATGAGTGGGGATTATCCTGGAGTTTGTTCAGTAGCTGATAGACACAAATTCCTAGAATTATGTCCTAATCCTAATATTATACTGAACATTAAAGAGATTGAATAGTTTTTTATTTTTTTCTACGTTTTTAAAAGATTTATATTTCTATAAGATTAAATAATAATTTATTATATTCTTTCCATGTAGGATAACCTTCTTTTATCCATGTATCTTCAATTTGTTTAGCGATTTCTTTAGTATCACCTGTGCGTTTATCTTGAATTTTGAATGTTTCTCTTAGATCTTTTTCATCGTCATATACTTGAAGTAGATACTCGATACCGTATTGTTCTTTTAGTCTTGTATGTGTTGTAATAATCATATTCGCATATGGGGCAATTATTCCTTTTGTAGGTATGTAAAATCCTTTAATTAGCTCATAACTACTATTTTTTTGTAGTGTTTTCATAATTTTTTCACATATTATCTCTTGATGTTTTTTATAATTAGGAAATCCTATACGTAGATAGATTTCAGTTGCTTCTTTTAAATTTTCTATAGTTAGCTTTTTTTTATCGTCTGGCATTTTTATTCCTCCAAAAATTTATTATTTTCATAAATTGTTATTAATAGGTATGTTGATTGAAGTGATTTATTATTTTCATAATGTTATTAATAGGTATGTTGATTGAAGTATAAGTATTTTTGGTGCAAAATATTTGACAACAATAATAATATTTATAAATATCATCGACTATGTTGAATTATGAGTGTTGAAGCAAGTTTAGAGGAATTGAATTTAAGTAAGCAAGAAGCAAGTATTTACGTTACTACGTTAAAACTCGGTACTGCAAAAGCAAGTCAGATAGCTCAAAAATCTGGTATTAATCGTGGAGGGGTATATTATATTTTAAAATTACTTAAGGAAAAAGGATTCATTAGCGAAGTTGTAAGATCTGGAGTTCAGTATTATAGCGCGGTTTCTCCAGAAAGAATAATGGATATTATCGAAGAAGAAAAAGAAAGAAAAGCAGAAGTAATCACTAGTATAATTGGCGATTTAAAAGAAATACAGCTAACTGCTTTAGAGAGACCGACAATTGAAGTTTATGAAGGATACGATGGATTTAAGACAATATTTAGTAAATTGTTAGAGCAATCAAATACGCAATTCAGATGCTACATGTCTCCTAGTACTTTAGAGTATCTGCCGCATTTTCATGAGCAGTTTAGAAAGAGAAGAACAGAAAAAGGAATAAAAATACGCACTATTACTCAAAGAACTAAAGAATTAGTAGAAATAAAAAAATTAGATAAAAAAGAATTAAGAGAAACCAGGTTTAATGATAAATTACTAGCAAATACTGATATTCTTTTTTATATTCTTGAAGATGCAATTGTTATAATTAAATCCAATAAAAAAGAACAGATGGCGACATATATTAAAGACGTAAATTTAGCTAATTTACATAAAAATATCTTTGATAAAGAATGGAAAGAAAGTTCAATATAGTTTCTTTGTAATCGATTTATACTTATTATTTAACATTTAGTATATTCATTATAATTTCAATTATATTTTTAAACAACTAATAATTCTATTAATTTATGCTCAAATCAAAAAAGTTAGGTTTTAAAATAATTAAGGAAGATAAACATTCTAAGGCACGTCTTGGTAAATTAATCACTGCTCACGGTATTGTTGAAACTCCTTATTTTATGTCTGTTGCAACAAAAGCTGTTGGTAAATTTATTGGTCCAGAAGAATATAACAAGTATTGTGATGGATTAATATGTAATGCTTTAATTCTTTCCTTAAGGCCTGGAAACGATGTTATCAAAAGTTTTGGTAGTATTCACGAATTTATGAATTTTAAAAAACCTATATTTACTGATTGTGGTGGATTTCAAATGCTTCGAGATAGTTTTATGCATGATAGAGCGCATAAAGGAATAGAGTTTAAAGATCCTTTTAGCGGGCAAAAATTCCTATTAACGCCAGAAAAAATTATGAAAATAGAACAAGACATTGGTGCTGATTGTGTAATGATGCTTGATGATGTAGCTTCATATGGTTCAACAAAAGATGATTACGAAAGATCTGTGGAAAATACTCATAGATGGGGACTTGAATCAAAAAAATATCATACGAAACCAGATCAGTTTTTATACGGTATTGTTCAAGGAGGATTTTATTCTGATTTAAGAAAAAAGAGTGCCGAGTTTATTAATGCTCAAAATTTTGATGGTATTGCAATTGGTGGGGTTGCAATTGGTGAAACAAGAGAAGAGATGTATATTGCAATTAATAGTTCTATGCCTTATTTAGATAAAAATAAATGTAAACATTTACTTGGTGTTGGAAGTCCAGATGATATTGTTGATTGTGTAGCTCTTGGTCTTGATACTTTTGATTCAGTATTTCCAACTCAAACAGCAAGACACGGAACAATGTTTACTTTTAATGGTAAGGTAGATATTTTAGGTGCTAAATATAAGATGGACAAAAATCCTATTGAGAAAGATTGTAAATGTTATACTTGTAAAAATCATTCAGTAGCATACATTCGACACTTATTAAAACTTGGAGAATCCGAAGGAAAGAGGTATGCAACAATACATAATACTTATTTTATGAATGAATTTATGCGTCAATTGCGAAAGAGCATTAAAGATGGAAAGTTCGAAGCTTTTAGAAAAAAGATTGTAACCGCATACAGAAAAAACAAGGATCCAAAACAATTAGTCGGTACCAATGTTAGTCAGTAGATTAAGTATTGTTATACTCTCTGATTATTATTTTATACTGAGTTGTTAGCTTGTATTTGTTGTTCTAGTATCTTATTTTTTATATCCATGGGATGTGATATGTGTTTCATCATTAATTCAACTCTTTCATTATCAACTACACTTATTGTCAATGTACCAACGTTTAATATTTTATCTATTTGTGATTGATGAAAATCCACATTAACAATGTTTGCATATGTTATTGCTTTAAAGTTTTCTTTAAATAATCCTTCACTAATCATGATTCTTTGATTTGTAATTGCGTATCTTTTAGACCATATTCTATAATCTATGCTGATTAATAGTATTATTGCCAGTATTATTGTTATTGCTAATAGTATAGTATATGTAACTGCTAAACTGTATTGTGTATTAAGCCAAGAGGTTAATCTATAATATCCTAGTAATAAGGCTATAAATATTACTGCTATAGTCAATACATATTCAGGTAAGAATGAGATTCTTGCAGGTCTACATTTTAAAATCACATTTTCATTAGTAATGTAGTGCTTGTCTAGCTTATCCATGCCTTCTTTCTAATCATTAAGCTTTATAAATATTTCTCACTACTTTCTGTTAATCTTCTTTAGAAATCCCATTAAGGCATATGCTTCACGTTTTGATAAGAATATTTTATAATCATTTTCTTTCAAATAATTGTTCTAGTAAATATTCTGGCTGATTTTTATCTTTTTCTCATTCTTGTTAATTCTTCTGGAGTATATTCTATATTTACGATGCTTTGCCCAATCTTTGATTTTTGAACAAGTTTAACTAAATTAGTTTCTACAATTATTCTAGATTTAATATTTTTTCTTACTTCTTCTAATCCATGATTTATTAAAATATCTATTGATTGCTCTATTCGTGGTTTAGATAGTGCATTCAAGCTTTTAATATTGAGATTTTTCATACTCTCTCTGATTGTTTTATCGATGTAACTAGCAACTTGTTCTGTGCTATAGGTCGTATTTAGTATATGGTATATTCCATTTTGTAATTCTACTGTACAGTTATCAATTAGTCTACATATTCTGTCTGTTTCAAAACTATATTGTTTTATTTTAGTTATTACTATATTTGGTACAGGATATTTTTCTATGATTTCTTCAGCTAATTTTAGTTCTTTTTGTTTTTGTGATGATTGTTCTTTAGCTGTTATAATTTCTATTAATTCTTCTGGTAATATTGGAAATAATACATTTTCTTGTAAATCTACAAATTTACTTGGAAATTTTGCATCGATAAATTGCGTATATTCTTTGCTGTGTTTATTTTTTTCTGCATATCCGAATTCTAGTTTACTTGCAAAATAATGATTTCCTAAGCTTAATTCTTCACCGTATTCATGTATTGCAAAATAATCTGCTTCTAATCCTAGTAATTTATCGGCTACTAAGAATTTTATCCAATCACCTTGAGCTAATGCGTATTTTTTTCCCAATAGCATCGCTTCCCATCCGTCGTACATGCAATGACTAAATGCGTATCCATATTCTTTAGCTATGGGTTTTGCTAATTCGTATGGTATTTTAGCGTATGTAAATTTGAAGCCGTCTTTATTGAATTCTGTCCATGTATCGTTAGTATTTGCATAAGTTATTAATGTTTTAATAAAATCTTCTTGTTCTAGATATTGTTTTAATGTTTGTTTTACAGTTACTTTCTGCTGCATTTGTAATGTTTGTTTTTGGACTAACTTCTGCTCTAGTCTTTGTTCGTAGTGCATACTTAGTCCCATCATGTTATTCACAAACTATGTAATTAGAAGGTATTTATAAATTTATTGTTACTATAAAGTAATTAAAATACTCCGGGTTACGCGATTAATGTTTTATTAAATAAGATAATCTTTTTTGACTGTCTAAAAATATTTAAGAAGTATTTTTGTTATGTTTATTTTCTGTTAATCTTCTTTAGAAATCCCATTAATGCATATGCTTCACGTTTTGATAAGAATGACTTATTGACCATTTTCTTCCAAACTGTTCTTTGAGTATCTTTCTTACTCTCGTTTAGAAAATGCATATTATTCATTGAATCATCAAGAATCTTTAATATTTGGTCTTTCTCTATTTTAGTTATTGGTGTTATATGCGAGACGATATTTTCTTCTGAAATTTTTTTAAATATTTCGTATAATATTATTGTTGTAGCATGACTTACATTCATTGTGCCGTATTTTTTACTTGTAGGAATTGTTACTGTAAAATCCATAATGCTTAATTCTTCGTTGTTTAATCCTGAGCCTTCACGACCCATAACTATTGCTATTTCTAAATCTTTTTTTATTTTGATTTCAGAAAGTGTTTGAGCAAGTTGTTCAGGTGTAATCGGACTTCTTAAAACATTATAATCTCTGCCAATTCTTGCAGTTGTTGCAATTAGATAATCGAATTTCTTTCTAAGTTTTTTAAGTGTTAATGGAGTATATTTTGGTATTAGTTCAATTTTGTCAACTAAATCGTTAGCCCATTTAGCTCTATTCTTTAGATCTTGTGAACTTGTTTTAAATGTTGGAGCAACTAGAATTAGTTTTTCAAAATCAAAATTCTTCATAGCTCGACATATTGCTCCAGTATTACCAGGATTTTCTGGCTCAATTAATATTACTGTGATGTTAATCATCTTAGTGTAAATTACTAGTTGTTAATAAATTTTATCTTAACATTTTTAAATTAGTGCTCTTAAGTATTATTATTCGTATTTGTTATTGCTTTATTGGTGATGGTTATGGAATACCTATGGATAATATTTGCATTGCTTTCAGCTGTATCAGCTGCGGCTGTAGCTATATTTGGTAAAATTGGATTACAAGGAATTGATCCTAATACAGCTACTGCAATAAGAGCAATTGTTATGGCATTATTTTTAGTAACATTTGTGTTAATTAATGATAGATTTGCTAATCTTTCTTCAATTCTTGAAAATAAGAAAGCAATATTATATATTGTTTTAGGCGGAATTGCTGGCGCATTATCTTGGTTATTTTATTTTATAGCTTTAAAACTTGGTAAAGTTTCTCAAGTAGCTCCAATTGATAGACTTAGTGTTGTATTTGCAATACTATTAGCTTTTCTTTTTTTAGGTGAGAAAATATCTTTAAAGATTGCTATTGGCGCAGTATTATTGACTGTTGGCGCGATACTAATTGCAATGGGGTAAGTTTTTAGATTAATTAAATCAGTTTTAATTTCGCACTATTTCTTTCATTTGACAATACGGATCGCAATCATTGATATCTTGTCTTTGTGATTTAGTTATTTCTAAATTAGTTTTAATTTCCTGTGAATTATTTCTCTTTGTAAAATAACTTACAGCCTTACATCCGCCCTTACAATTTGTAGAGAATAAACATGATGTATCATAACACTCTTTAGTAAAGTCTAACATTTCTTTGCTATTCCATATTTCGTTTATGTCGTCTTTTAATATATTTCCGCAAACAATATCATCAATGTATGAACATGGTGTTATGTTTCCATTCGGTTTTAAACTTAAGAATGATTTGCCTCCAAAGCATTGCATATCATTGTAATCTGTATTCTGATGTATCTTATCGAATTCTCTTGCAACTATTAATTCTGGAGAACTATTTCTTAATTCTTTATATTCGAGTAACTCGTTAACAACATTATTATATAATCTCGGATTTAGCATTAATGGATCATTTGCATTTTTTGGAATATATTTCATTATTTTCCATCTAAATACTTCTTTTTCTATGCAATAATCCCACATCTCTTTGACATTTTCATAATTTTTAGTTGTTAATGTTGTTGCAATATTTATTTTAATATTATTTTTATTTAGTAAGTCTATTGCTTCATCCACTATTCCAAATAATCCTTTTTTATTTCTAAAAACATCATGATTTGTTCCAATATTATCGAGACTTATTTGTATTTTTTTAACATTATATTCTAATAATTTATTTAGATTTCTTTTTATTAATAGTCCGTTTGTAGAAAAGTCTGTTTCAAGACCAAGACTTTTTGAGTAATCATATATTTCAAAGAAATCCTCTCGCATTTGAGGTTCTCCACCACCAATTTTTAATTTTTGTAAACCAAAATCTCGAAGTATTCGAATAGCGCGTTTTGATTCAGTTGTATTCATTTCATACATATCTGAATTTATATTATCTGTATTATAACAATGAATGCAATCAAGATTGCATCTTGGTGTTATTTCGTATGCGACTTCAATTAGTTGGCGTGTCATTTTAGTCTCTTACTTTTTTAACTTAATATTTTATATTTTTTATTTGTTTAAGTGATATGTAGGAATTAGTTGTATTATTATCTGGAGTTAATGCTATCATTATGTATGGTTCATAATTATCTCGAGGATCGTGATGATCTATACCATCATGATATTCTATTTTATAGTTTGATTTAAATTCTATTGATTGCTTTTGATTTTCTGGTTGTATTCTATACCATTGCGGTTCATTTTCTCTTTTTATTCCACCAAGTGGAGTTATAGAAATGTCGCCATGATATGAGGTTATTGCATGAGTACTCGGAGTACATCTTAATTCTAGTCGTACTTCTGCATTCATTGTAATTTCTTCTGTTAATCCGATCGTTAATATTTTTACAAGTTCATCTATTTTTATTTGTTTCATGTTATCACCTTTCAAAGTGTTATTTCACCAATATTTGATATTTTGATGTATGCGCTTTTATCTTGAGTTATTGGTATTATAAAATATGGTTTTTTATTTTTAGAATCAGCATTGTTACTTTCTTTTCCATCGTGATATTCTACTTTTGTATCGTGTCTAAATTCTATTCCTTTTATAGTGTATATTTGTTCTTTAGGAGAATTTGCAACAATATAATTTGATGGTCCTAAACGTGTTTCATATCCTTCTGCTGTTTCGTATGATGCTGTAGCATAATTATTTCCTGCAATTACACATAATTCTATTTTTGCACCTATCCAAACTGACTCTTTTAGTCCTTTTGTTAGTTTTTTTGCTAATTTATCTATTGATAATTTTATAATACTCATTCTAACCACTCCATTATCTCTAATATATAATAAAAAAATAAAAATAAAATTATTTAATTTTTTATATCTCGTTCTTTCGAGTTTCTCCTTTTGGTAATTCTGCGAAATACGCATAATGTCCCGACATAAATCTATCTGCTCTTATTTCCATTTTATGTGCCTCCCCTATTGCATGTTTTATCTTCCAGCCATAGATCATTATATAGACTATAAACTATGCCTCGACATCCGCCACGGCAATAATTTAGTCTATAGCATGTTTTACATTTTCCATTCACTTTTGATTTTACTTGACGTAAAGTTTTAAGAGTAGAATTTTTATTCCATATTTCTTTTAAATTATCAGTTAATGCATTTCCGATTTTGAATCTGTCTTGGCTTAATGCCACACATGGAAACATATCTGCATTCGGTGATATTGATAGTAATGTGTGTCCGACAGGACAGCCTGCGACAGGAACCGTGTTAATATTATCTTTATTTAGTATTGCTTGAAGATTACTTACTGAGCCACAATCTATTGTAACATTTGGATTCTCGTTATTTCTTTCAGATACGTTTTTTAGAAGCGTACTGTATTTATTATATTCTGGAAGTAAGCTTTTGAATGTTTCTAAATCTAGATCTCCTTGTTTGATTTTTATTAATGTAATAAATGGAACTTCTTTTTGTGTTAGCCAGTCAATAAATCCTTTTATTGTGTCTATATTATTATTTGATACAACACAATCAATGCCAACTATTAGCTCGTGTTTTTTTAATAATTCTATTGTCTTAATAACTCGTTTATATGAACCTTTTGTTCTAAGTTTATCATTTATTTCTTCTACGTGACTGTCAAGTGAGATTTGACATTGTCTCATTCCTGCTTTTTTAAGGTCAATAATTAATTGTTCACTAACATTCCAGCCATTTGTTGTAAGATTAAATGTACAGCCAACTTCAGTTACATAATTTGCAAGTTCTACAATATCTTTTCGAAGTGTTGGTTCTCCTCCAGTAAATCCTATTTGAAATGTTCCTAAATCAGCAACTTTTTTTATTATTGTTTTCCATTCTTCTGTTGTAAGTTCTGTATTGTGCTCGTATGGTTTTCTTATAGAACAATATTTACATTGCATATTGCAAGCTCTTGTAATTCCAAGATGTGCAACTATTGGTGACGCGTAAACTGGTTTTGTAGAATTATGTTTTAATAGTTTTTGTGAATACTTGAATGTGTCATCTTTTTTTGTATCTTTTGTTGTAGTTGGGATATAATCTTCAAAAGTTAGCATTTCATATTTGCATAATTGATTAAAGAATTTTTTATTTGTTTTTGGTAATTGTTTATCATGCATGTGTTTTTGTAATAATGCATGTTCTTTTGATGTTAATTCAAGAACCATTCCTCTCTCATTAAATACTATATACTTATTTTTTTCTTTTGTTATTTTTATTATTTTAGAGGTCATTGTGTATTTTTTCTTTTGTTATTTTATGGATTAAAATAACTAATTTTAATTAGTTAGCTATTGCTACTTGATTATAATATTATATCATAGTTTCACTTTATATAAACCCGTGTCAAATAAATTTTATATCATAGTTCTCATTTACAATATATTTATAAATCTGTGATTATTCTACTCTTTTATGGTATTACACGATAAGGATACAAGTCCAATTGTGAATTTTGTAAAAAAAGAACCTCGTTCTATTCAAGAAATAGCTAGATTTATTTCTAAAAGTTGGCTTACTGCTGATTCTTATGTGAGTCAGATAGAGCAAAAAACTGGTTTAATTAGTACGAAAACCTTTCGTAAAGGTAGTCGTGGTGCATTAAAAGTAGTATTTTATAATACTCCTGATAGATTATTACAAGATGAAGTTAAAGAAAAATTATTTAATGATATTAAAATTGGTAAAAGAAAATATGATTTCGATTTTATGGAATTATTTCAAAATATTCCTGATAATCAAAAGAAAGTTGTATTAAAATATGTAAATATTGAAAAGAGTTCTAAATCAAAATTAAAGAGCGCTAATTTAAAGAATTCTAAATCGAATAATTCTAATCTAAATAATTCTTCTGCTTCTGTAAATTCTGATAAATCGTCAATATCTTTAGCTAATGCCAAATTAAAATCTTTTGAAGATACTTTGGCTTCTGCTAAGTATAATGTTTATTTCTTCTCAGGAAATCTTTCTTTTGTGAACGAATCTACTGGTGGAAAGAATGTTTTAGATTTATTTGAGAAATTATTACAACGAAAAGTGAGAATAAAAATTCTATGTAGGGTTAATTTTGCGTCAATAAAAAATATTGATAAAATTTCAAGGTTATTAACTAAATATCCTGATTTACTTGAATTAAGACATTGTTATCATCCATTACGAGGATTTATTGTTGATGAGGAATTTGCAAGATTTACGGGTTTTGAACAATCAGATTCTTATAGGCCTGGTGAACTTGATAGTGATGTTAGAATATATTATGAATTGTATAGCAAAGAGTGGATTGATTGGTTATCTAAAGTTTTCTGGAACTTATTTAGAATCTCAATAAATTATTCTGATAGAATGAAAGAATTAGATAATATTTCTAAGATTTAAGTTAGTATTGCTTATTTTTGTAGACAGGAGAATAGTAATAAATAAATTATTCCCTTTGGAGTAACAACCCAAGCAAATATTTATAAACTCTTTATGTTCTCTCATTATTATGATACTAGATTTTAATTCAGATTTAACAAGACAAGATATCTATGCCAATGGTCAAGAATTAATTCAAATTATTGGTATGGATACTGATAAGTTAGGTAATAGAATAACAACTAGATTAAACACTGAAAAAAAGCTTGTAGCATCATTTAATGATCCGGTACTTGTAACTGATAATTATAGAATAGGAAAACTAGATTCTATTTCGCGAGATACGGTTTTTGCATTATATTCTGGTTCTAATAAAAAAATAGTTTATGATGAAACATTTATGGATTTTGAACAGGGAAAGTTTCCAACGGTTTGGAGTCCATCAATTGATACCTTGTTATTATGCAAGTCATTAAAATATCTTAAGGACAATAATCAATTAGATTATGTAAAGTATGCTACTGAGATTGGTTCAGGCTCGGGATTTATATCTAAGTATATCTTAGAACACAATTCTCAAGTTAAACAAATGGATTTAGTGGATATTAGTTCGATGGCTATACAATGTGCTAAAGAAAAAATCTTTGATTCTCGAATGAATGCTGTTAAAACAACAGGTACAGAGCATCTTTTAAATAAAAAATTTGACTTAATAATTTCTAATCCGCCTTATGTTCCAAGAATGACAACAGTTGAAGATAATCCTTATGAAGGCATAGGATTATTATCGGACTTAATTACTGAAGGTAAAAAATCATTGACTAATGATGGAATGTTAATTTTAAATATTTCAAGTCTTTGTGAGAATAATGCGTTAAAATTAATTAAAGATGAGAATTTAAAATATGAAAGAATTGATTCTTTAGATGTGCCACTTAAAATATTACGTATATTAAATAATACTGAATGGTTTGATTATTTGAAAAATCATTCCATATCAAAAAAGCATGATAATGGTTATGCCTTCTGGCAGACAATTAATGTGTATAAGATTAGTAAATAATTCTATTTGTGAATATGTTTCTAGTTATTTCTGTATTTTTTAAATTAGCTATTTAGAATATTACTGAAAAAAATAACATAGAAAAAATAAAAACAATCCATATTCTCTATTTACATCTTAAAGAACACATGCTTAATAATTGGTACAAATATTAGTATTGCCATTGTTACTAGTGTTATTATTGTTATTGTTGCCCAAATCTTTGTTCCTTTCTTTTTACCATTGATGTCAATAGATGCTTTTCCGAGCATTCTGCCACCATCAACTGGACCAAGCGGTAATAAATTAGCAAGACCAATTCCAAGACTTAATGTTGCAATCCAGCCAAGTAATGTTGCAAATACTGTTAAAACATAATATATTCCTTTATACCATACTGCATCATTTTTTAATTTATAATCTGTTGTAATGCCAGATACTCCTAAATATCCTTTAGTATTGTCAGTTGGATTAACTGCTGTAATTACACTTACATTTTTATTATCGTTACCAATAATTACTGTTTCGTTTGGTTTTACGCAAGATAATGTTTTGACAAATTCGTCAGTATCTTTTATTAAAACTCCATTAACGTGATTATATGCAACATTCTTTTCTATTCCGTATTGTGCTGCAGGATAATTATCTTGTACTGTTCCAAATGTTACGCCTTGTGAATTTACCATTGCTAATACTGCAACATTAACTAGTAACATTAGTATTAATACTATGCCGACAAGTATTACATTAAAAAAGGGCCCAGCTGCAAATATTGAATGTTGTACAACTGAATCTTTTTTTATAACTTCTTTTTCATCAGGTTCAACAAATGCTAATGGTAATGGTCCAAAAAATCCAAAACCAGTACTTTTAATGCTAAGACCATGTGCCTTTGCAATTATTCCATGACCAAATTCGTGAAATACTATTACAACAAATAATGCTATTATTCCGTACCAAAATGGTATAAATACTGGACTTCCAGGAATTTGAACTCCAGGAATTACTAGTGATAATGTTGGTGGTGCTGCAGGAACAAATATTAAATCATATAGTCCTTTAATTAATAATCCTGAGATTGCAAGCATACCAATAAATCCTATTCCGATTGCAACGTAACCTAGAATTTTTAAAAATTCTTTATGTTTTTTTGCAAATCTATCCATGAATGCAATTCCAAATTGTGTCTTGTATAATAATATGAATCCGCTTTCTATTGTGAATTTTTTTCTATTGAAATAGATTACAATTGCAAGGATTACATAGAATAATACTACGAATTTCCAAGATGATAAGAATGTTGTTATTGTTTGTATTAGTGCCATGTTAATGAAAAATGTTAAGATTTTATAAAGCTATTTCTTTTGATAATGTGTTCTGTAATAGAATTGATATTATTATAGTAAATTTATTTTAATTACTTATACTCAACTAATTTTTTATGTGTATCAATGATGTGTTTTATTGATTCTTGTAGTTCTGTTATTGATGCTAAGAATATTTTTTTCTCAATATCATTTATTTGTATGTTGCTTATTCCAATTATATTGCCTTTTTTTACTTTAAATGGCAACGATATAGAAATATCTTTTACTCCGCAAAAGGGTTTAGTTAGATAACTTGATACATGAACTATTTCTTCTTTAGTGCTATTTAATCTATCAAAAAAGTTTTTGAATACAGCTCCTGCAATTTTATGTGGTATGCCATGTTTTCTGATATTCGTTAATAATTCTGAATCAGTTTTATTAAGAAGAGTATTGTATTCTTTTTCTGATTTGGCGTTAATTATTGGTATCGCTTTACCATGACTTCCTATACATAATATTTTTTTACCTAGTAACTTTTCATAACGTTTAGCATCTAGTTCTAATCCAAATCCTAAAATTGTTCTATCAGGTAGCATTGATTGAATGTAGTTAGTTATTTCATCAACGGGATTTGTAACAATGATGATTTTTGTCTTTTTATCTAGATTATTTAAATCTTTTAGCAAGTATCCTATTGCACCAATATTAAATTTAAGTTCATCTTGCCTTACTTCATAAGTCGTATGTCTTTTATTCATACTTTCAGCTCTTGCACTATCGCTCATTCCAGAAAGTGTAATAATTGCGTAATCGAGATTTTTAATTAAAGAAATATGTTCTACAACTTCAACTTTATTACTATCTAAATCGCATGCTAAAGCTTTTGAACTTTTAGAAGTTCTACTGTATAAATATACTTTTGTTGTATAGGATAATTCGAGTAATGACTCAGCAATTGCTCTTCCAGTTCTGCCGCATCCAATTAATAATATATTCATTATTCTTTTTCGTATTGGTTATTTATTAAGATTTCTTTTTATTATTCTCATCTGAAATGTTGTTATCTGTTCTAAACCACTCATTAGATTGAGTTTTAAGAGTTTGTTTAATTAAGTTATTAAATTCTTCATTAACGCCTAATATTCCTAGTTTTTTGTAATCTACACTATGTCCATAAGGTAATTGAAAATAATAATTTTTTGAATCAATAATTGCAAATCCTGCTCCTACAACTTCATATAAATTATCAACTTTTACTGGAGGAATTTTTACATATGGTGATTTTGAATCAGGTATAACTAGTTTATAATCAACTTCAGCTTTTAATCCTTGGCTTGATAAAAATTTTCTAAGAATTTTTTCATGATAATATTCTTGACTTTCAAGAGTGGCTTCATCTCCGCATAGTAAGAATGGTTTATTTTTAAAGTATATTTGTACAACTTTAAATTCTTCAGAATATTTGGGCAAATCAATAAAATCTACTATTGTCATACTATTAGAACTGTCAATAACCTTAAAAAGGTAATTATACTTTAATAATTAGTTTAAGAAATAATAGTATAAAAAATAAAATTATAGAAAGATTTACTTCTTTCTAACAGGTCTTAGAGCTCTTCCATTACACTTTCTGCATGTAACTTCTCTAGCTAAAATCTTCATGTTATCAGATCTTATCTTGGTCTTACATCTTCTACATACAAATACGTTTTTGTATAATCTTGCTTGAGCCTCAGGGAATTTAACCATATCATTAACCTCGTATATTTATTTAATCAGCTTTTAATTGCTTCATTACTTTATCGTTTAATATTACCCAATATAATATTTTACTTCCTTCAATAACTTGACCTTGTAATTCTTCTGGTATTGCTAAATCGAATGTTTCAAATGTTTCAGCATCCATAATATTTGCAGTATTATTGTTTATGCTTAATACTTGAGCTATCTTTTTCTCAATTATTGGAACATCAATGTTATCGTGTCCAGGCATTACTAGTTCTCTTTTCTTTCCATCAAGCATACCGACAGCAGATAATCTTACTTTTGCGTGTCCGTGCTTTCCTGGTCTTGAAGTTTGAGTATCAGATACAATGGATGCAACTCCATCTATAATTACGTAATTTCCTTTTTGCAATGTTCCTACACTTTTTGGTACAGTTTCTCCCATAGTTTCACCTAAATATTATTATATTTATCTAAGTATTAGGAATTTTAGGGTATTTATAAATATTTCCGTTGATATTGCCTCATTCGAAAAGTATAGGTCTTCTAGGTCAGGACTGCTTTCTTTAATTTCGAAAACAATATAAAGAGTTCACTACTTCTAAGTAATTATGAATCTAACCGAAGATAAATATTTACAAACAAAGAACGCTAAACTATTAGAAGATATTTTAAGAGCACGATTACCTCATAGTGAATTAGCTCTAATTGATGCCGCAAAAATATTGAATAATGATAATGCTTCTCGAGAAAGTATTTATCTTGCAATCAATTTATGTAGAAATGTAATAACGGATTATATTGAACTAACTGGCGCATTATGTAAAGGTGAATTAAGCGTTATAGGTAGTAAAGTATTTGATTCTTCTAGATGGAGATTTAATAGATATATTATGAATAGACCTATTACTCGAGTAGGCAAATTAACTTTAAGAGAAACGCTTTTAGAGGATGGTTTACATTATGAAAAATTAGCTATATTAATTTCTAAATTAAATGAACCAAGAACAATTATTTATGAACACGTTACTAGTTCTAATAATACTATATGGTTTAAAGAATTGAATAAAGCATTAGTATATGTAAACGATTCTATTACAAAACCTTATATTCCTGAGTTAGTATCTGAAAAAGTTGACAAATTAACTACTAAAAATCCTTTATATATTTCGCGAGCAAAATATTTAAGCGATCTTGCTATTGCCGAAGCAGAAATTGTTAATGTTTCAAAAGAAACTGAATTTAATAATTCGGTTATTAAAATGCCTGTGGTGACATTCCGCAATTCTATAGAACAAGCATTATCATCGAAGTCTATTGTTAATAAGGATATTATTAAAATGGATCAAAATTCAAGTATTTCTATGACTCAGAAAGAATTTCTTATAAAATACGATCTTGATGATAGATTTTATGATGGAAAACAATCAGCTATTTCCGGTTTAGAAGATATTAAAATGACTTTATTTGAAGAACGATTATCCGATAATGATATTCGTGCTGTAAATAGTATGATTCTTCGTAATCCTGAGTTTGCTAATAATCTAAAAATTTCTAAAACTAATAATTATAGTAAAGATAAGATTATTCAATTTGGAAGATTCTATGCAGATGCAAGGCAGTATGAACGTGAAGAGTTAATAGCAAATATTGCTAACGTTTTTGGACGTTAAGTTTATACTTTTAATTCTATTAGTTCCAATTAATCTAGTTTTTCTTAGGATTATATATTTCATGTAATTGTAATGCAACATTACTGTAGCTTTTAAAAAATCCTAATTCTTTTTCTAATTTTAATTGATTTTTAACCTTATCTAAGTCTGATTCTGATATTCTAAAAGGTACACCTGAAGCATACATAAGTCCGAATTGTATTGCACTCATTGGTTCTAATGCTCCTGGTACTGGTTTACCATTAACATTTTCTCTTGCGATGTAATCCAATTTTAATTCTAGTTTTTGATGTGTTTTTGGATAACTTACTATTTTAAATAATGTATCGTGAATAGTTGATCTCAAACTTATTTCTTTTTCTTTTTTGTTTCTCATCCAATTATAAACTGAATCTGTTATATCTAAATTAGGGTTTAATACTGTAACTGGTTTTGACCCGTTGTAAAGTGTTAATCCGTAATCAAATTTTGTACCTTCACTATCGGGATTATATCCTATTGCAACTAACCCTGCATTTTTAATTACATATCTCATAGTATTACATATTACCATACCGCCAGTTTCATCTTGTTGAAAATTGAATTTTTTTGGTATGTAAACTGCATTACCTTTTGCTTCTTGTTCGTTAATGTATTTTGTTATAAATTCAGGTTCTTTATCACCTGCGCCTCTGACAGAATGTATTAGTACAATACGATTTTCTTTTGGTGATTCCAAGAATTGATATATTTCTTCAGTATATTTTGGATTGAATTTTATTTTTTTAGTTAAGTCTGATGTTGTTAATAATTCTGTACGTTCTCCCATAATTGGAGTATTTTGTGTGTTAGTCATAAAAATCCCTCATTCTAGTTATTTTGTTAATATCTTAAATTATTTTTTTAGAATAGGATTATATTTTTAAATGTTTACTTTTTGATAGTAGAGAATTGTTAGCACATCATTACCATAACTTAAGTAATCTTTTAATAGAATATTTCTTTTTGCGTAGCCAATCATTTAATTCTTTTTCAATTGTACTTGAGAATTTTGCTTCATCATTTCTAAATGCTGTTGTGTGAGCTCGATGTCTACCGTTCTTTACATTAAACGAATGTTTTTTATGTAATAATTCATGATATATTACATAGTCTAAGTATTTTTGTTCATCAATTGGAAGATTTCTAAATATTGTACTAATATTAATTGTATCAGTATTATATGCATAACTACCAAGTTTACTAAAACTTTCATTTGCAAATACTAAGTTTGGTTTCTCTATATCCGAATTAAAAAACTTAGCATTTACTCTTTCAAAACTAAGTGTTAGTTCAGGATCATAATTATGTTTTTTTGCGTATTTTGAAAGTCCTTTCATGAAGCTTTCATATAATTTCATTTCACTTGTTGTAATATTTTTAAGTTTAAATATTCGAATAACTAAACTTTCAAGTAATCCTAGCTGTATATCTGAATCAACTTCTTTCCATAATTTTGATACGTTAAATTCGATATATGTACGAGTATATTTTACATTAGCACTATAATTGTTAAAGTGTCCAGAATAATTAAGAATAATTCTTCTATTTTGTACTAAATCCTTTGCGCAAATAAATTCTATATTCATAATTGCCTTAAGTGCAAGTTTATCTGGAGTAATATTGGCTGTTGAAATGATATTAGATACATTAGGTGTATTAGATGAGTCATCCATAAATATTATAGAAAGATTTTTGATTTAAGTAGTTTATGAAAAGACTTTTATCTTCCTTAGCTATTGGATGATGCGGTTGTAATGCCAAATGCTGCAGTAGCCTATATATCTTAAGTCCTATCATAATAATTTTTAATAAATATAGAATTACTCTTTATTCATTTCATATCGAAGTATTGCTGCAATCTTACCAATTTCTCTTAATTGTACTCCTTCACGAGTTTCAGTTGAAATAAGATAGACTGTTGATTTCATGTTCTCGGCTTCGAGTGTAAATTCATCTATTGTTTCATCATCAAGTGATTCGCTTAATAATAATATATCGACAGCTCCAAATTTTATGTGTTGCATAACTTCATCTTTACCATAACTTGCTTTCCCTGGTTGTTTTCCGAGTGTATCAAAGAATCTTTGCATAATCTTTTTTTCTTCGTTAATTTCTTCTTCAGCAAGTAAATCGTCAGATTTTTCAACTAATTCTTGTAATCCGAATTCTTCTGTATAAGATAAATCTTTTATTCCAATAATTTTTTTCTTAACTTCATTAGTAATAAATGCACCATCTGCAAATTCGTATTTAGTAGGGCCTGGTCCTCCAATTATTATTCCTTTTAATTCATCGCCCATATTTAAGAATTGATCTTTCATTAATTCGCCAATCTTTTTGTAGAATGCTTTTGCAGCAAGTTCTCTATTCTGTGCAAATCTTACAGATGACTGACCTCCAGCTTTCATTTTTCCTGGAACCATTGAGTCTTCTTTTACAAGTGGAATTATTGTCTTACCTTTTAGTATTGCAATCATTGCATCTCTTTTATCCATAACAACTAATCCATATGTTGTTCTGTCAGACGCCATTTCTTTTAATGGGTCAAGAATAAATTCTTTATCACATCTATACATTCTAATATTTATTGGAGTAGGAGGTTCAATTGACCATACTCTATAATTTTGTTGACCTTCACGTTCAGCAACGTTTCCTGCAAATGATGCAAGACCATATGGTGGAGTTCTGCCAACTAATTTTAAATGTTGAGTCATTTTTTCAAGAGCTGCAATCACATTATCTCGAGTACCTTTACTTTTGATGTTTGTTGCAGTTCCTTGCTCTTGTTGTAATTGGTTTATTACGCCATTTAAGTCGTATCCTTGTGGAACATAAACAGTAACTAATTCAGTATGTCTTCCCTTGAAATTTTCAAGTTCTTTTACAAAGTGCTTAAGCTTCTGTCTTTGCTGTGGAGTAATTTTTCCCTTTCCTTCGTTTGGATTAATTGTTGCCATATTAATTATGATTTTAGTAAGTATTATTAGTAATAATGTATAATATTATTCATGCTAATATATTCTATATCATTAGAACAGAAGAATGATTTTTAAATGTGATGGTACTGGGCGTTGTTATTAGTATTTTTCTAGAAATCTATGATTTTTTCTCTAACATTCTAATTAGATTTTCAAGTATGGCTATATGTTTATCTTCATCAATTTTTATTTTTTGTATAGTGTCTGAAATTATGAAGTTTTTAAATGTAATAACATCTTTCTCATAATTATCTCTAGCTATAATTTCTATGGCTTTAAGATCTTTTAGTACTTCTATTAATTCAGCTTTAGTATTTAATTCGTTCATCTTCTTCTAGCACAGTTTGCATTAAATTATTAAATAAAAATTCATGTCTCATTGAATCACTAACTATTATTCCCAGCTCTTTTTTTAGAACTTTACGTTCGTGTTCGCTTAAATCTTTAATTTCATCTAGTTTAATTATTATGTTATTATTTAGGCGTCTAACTAATGCATCTTCGTAATCTCTCTCTTTTCTTAAACGTTCTAATGCTGTATTTCTATCCATTATTTCTTTGTCATTATTGGTTATATAAATTTTATTATAGTTATTACCATTTAATGTTATAATTTTTCATTATATTTATATAGGGGTTTATTGATTATGTGAATTATTAATTAATTTATATGAAGTTATGTTAATTAGGGTGATATTATGATTATACAATGGGATGAAGGTTTATCAGTACATAATCCTGTTCTTGATGGACAGCATAAAGAATTTATTAGATTAATTAATAATATTGATGAAGCAGCTTCTGGAAGAGGAGATGTTCATTCTGATGTTATTTCGGCTATAACATTTTTAGAAGAATACGCTCAAAAACATTTCTCTTATGAGGAAAGTTATTTTATTAGTCATAATTTTCCTGAAGCGGATACACATATTGAACTTCATAGAGCTTACACTAGAACACTTACTGATATGCGTAAAGAATTAGTATTAAAAGGTGCTAATGTGGAATTAGCTAAGAATATATCGGATTTTGCTGCTAACTGGTTAATTAGTCATATACGCACTATAGATCATAGATATGAAATATTTATTGAGACTGGCCAATTACCTACAGCACATCATACCTCACATTTTAAATAATATTGTTAGTGTTTTGTACCTGTACGCTGTTATGTTAATTATTAATACTACTCATATTATTTTCCATTCTTTTAAATTTTGAAGCTTAGTTGGATAATTTTCTTTTAGAAAAATCAGATACTCTTTTTTAACACCCAGTCTTTTTGCAGTGCTAATTTCTATTTCAGATGCTTTTATATGTGCGATTCTTTGATCTAATTCGTGATTTTTAAACCAGTAATATTCTGTAGATTCGTGAGCAGCAGCAATTGGTCTAAATTTAGTAGGTATTTTATCAGCAAATATTAAAAAGTACACCTCTGTACTATAATCATCTAGAATTGTTAAAGCACTATTTCCATTGCCCATATTTACTAATGTTTTATAGAAGTCTGTCGAATTACAAATAATAAACTCGTGTTTAGTATTATAAGATTCAATATTACCTTGGTTTTTTGCTAAATTATATAGTTGTTTACATTTAGCTAATAATGTTCTGCCACAATCAGCAGGAGTATTAGCTCCTATGTCTAACATAATATCATCTATTGTAGGAGCATATCCTTCTATACGAGTTGGGTCAAATGTCATATTAATAGAATATTAAAATTATATATAAATTTTTGTGTAAAAAGTTATTAAAATCTGTATTTAACGATTATTTATTTTATATATTCATTTTTCTTTCTATTTTCTTCAAAAATTTTATAAACAGGTAGGAATACTCATATCTTATGGAGTTATTACACGCAATTGGAAAGTTCAAATATTCTGAAGGCAAAATCAATGTTGTAGAATATTATGATAACATTAAATTAATAGATTTAGCTAGAACTCTATATGAAGTTCCATCAACTGATAACACTAAAAAAAACATTGAATTTGGTTTGTTAAAAGAATTACGTCAAGCAGAATACAAAGAAAAATTAATTCATGCAAATTTACTTCTAGTAAAAAGAATCATTGCCGAGTCCGTAAGTACTGATACTCATATAATTCAAGCAATTAATGCTATTGAAGAACTTGACAAAGTATGTAATACCTTAGTTAAAAGAGTTCGAGAATGGTATGGTTATTATTATCCGGAATTATCTCGTAAAAATTCTGATAATGAATTATTTATTAAGAAAGTTTTACAGAAAACTAAAGAAGAGCACATGCTTGAAAATAATGAATCTGAATCTATGGGTCCAGTAATTGATGAAATTGCACTTTCAACATTATTATCTTATGCAAGACAAGTTGATGATATGTATCTTGAACGTCAAAGATTAATAACTTACATTGATAATACAATGATTGCTTATTGTCCTAATCTTTACACTTTAACTGGTGGAATTATTGGCGCAAAGCTTCTTGAAAAAGCAAGATCATTAAAACATTTAGCAATGATGCCATCTTCCACAATACAATTACTTGGTGCAGAAAAAGCATTATTTAGACATTTAAGAAATAAAAGAATTAGACCACCAAAGCATGGTTTAATTTTAAGTCATCCATTTGTTATGGGTGCAAAACGTAGTAACAAAGGCGGCGCAGCTAGAATGTTTGCTGCAAAAATTGCTATTGCTGTAAGAATAGATTATTTTAAAGGAGAGTTTATTGGAGATCAGTTGCGAGAAGAACTCGAGAAGAAATTAAAATAGTTAACTGATAAATTTAATATATTATGAAAAATTACAATTAAAATTGGAACGATTACAATGCCAGAGATAAAACAATTCAAACATTTCAAGGGAGTGTATGCAACAGGTAGTGGAGGAAGAATTACTCTTCTAACTAAGAATTTACTTCCAGGAAAGACTGTTTACAGTGAGTTCTTATTCTATGATAAAGATGAGAATGGCAATAAAGTTGAATTTAGGGAGTGGAATCCTAAACGTTCAAAACTTGGCGCAGCATTAATGCGTGAAGTAAGTCAAATAGGAATTAAAGAAAATGATTATATCTTATATCTTGGTTGTTCGACTGGAACAACTGTTAGTCACGTATCTGACATTGTTGGACCAAACGGATTAGTATTTGCACTCGATTTTGCTCCAAGAGTTTTACGAGATATGGTGTTTATTTCTGAAGATAGAAAAAATATTGCTCCAATAATGGCTGATGCAAATAAGCCTGACAGTTACTCACATTTGGTTTGCGAAGTTGACACAGTATTTATGGATATTGCGCAAAAGAATCAAGCCGAAATATTTATTAAAAATTGTAAAATGTTTTTAAAATCCGGCGGATTTGGTTTACTTGCTCTGAAAGCTAGAAGTGTTGATGTAACAAGAAATCCAAAAGAAGTTTTCAGAGAAATTAGAGCAAAACTTGAAAGAGAATTTACTATAGTTGATTATCGAGAATTAGATCCATTTGAAATGGACCATGCAATGTTTGTAATTAAGAAGAGATAGAATTAATCTTTTATTCCTTTCATCTCTTTAACTTCATCTAGAGTTTTATGTAATTTAATTATTAATTCTTCTTGTTCTTTTTTTAATTTGTCAATCTTATTCATTTGAAATCCTTAATTCTACCGGCTTTAATATCTTCAAGACTACGTATGAAACCTTCTATGAATTCATTCTCTTCTATTAATTGTTGTTCTTCGTCCATAATTATAACATCTCTTTTATGTTTAAATTTTTTACTAAATTAGCATATTCCGGCTTACGGTTTAATATGTACTCTATAGTTTCTTGTTGATGTTTTTTATCGCTTACATCCACCACTAATACAACTATTTCAGACTCATAAACTAAAAAATATACTCTAAACTTATCGAGCTTTAATTCTCGAACATGCTTATTGCCTAACGGTTTCCCAATATACGGATTCTTCGCTAAATCAAATATTCTTCTCCTTACATCTTCCTTTTTATTTTTAGGAATGACTTTTTTAAAACGTTCTTCAAAATATTCAGTTGTTTTAATTGAATATATCTTATCTAACTTATAATTATCATGCATATTTTAATGAAGTATAACTTCTTAATAGGTTTACTTGTAAGAATTTCGGAAGATATACGACTAAAATAGAAGTTTTACGAAAATAAGATTGTTTAGTCGGAAAAAATATTAATAAATTACAAATATGATACTAGGTAATTATTTCTCAGCAACATCCCATAAATATTCAAAGTATGCTTTCATCTCGTTTGCAACCATTTTATTCTTTATCTCTATGAAACTATCATTTTCATCTAAGAATACGAAAGACACATATCCATCATAAATGAATGTTGTTGATTGATTAGGTAATTTTTTAAGAAATCTGTTTTTACCTAACTTCATAAATTGTTGCATGAATTTATTTTCTTTAAATTTCTTATCCCATATTGCTCGACCGTCTATATATTTTAATGATTGAAACTTTTTTAATTCATTAAGTAATCTTTCGCCAAATAGTCTAGAACTTTTAGTGGTTAAATCCGGACTATTACTAATCATATATACAAAGGATAATTGTCCTTTTTTTGCCATATCGTAAATTTTTGTATTAAATTGAGCAAAAGAGTTTTGCGTATTCGCATATTTTACAGTGGTGTCTTCAGTTGAGCTAATCTTTTCAATTTCAGGTATTAAAGTTAACAATATTGATTCTTTATTCTTAATTTTTCCAACTACTTCACTTAATGCATTTGCAGAATATACTTTTTTATCATCAATTGAATTGATAGAAACAAACCCTTTGTGTATTAGTTTATCTAAGATATTATAACAGTTTGATCTATGAATGTGCAAATCTTTAGCAATCTGATACGCAGTTAGTTCTCTTTTTCTGACTAAATGCAAATAGATATTTATTTCATTATTGTCTAAACCATATTCTTTTAATAATGACGAGATATCTTCTAACATATTATTTAGATAGATGTTTAATATTATAAATGTTATGCTTAGTCACTAAAAGCTGACTACTTAGGAATATATACTGAATAAGCATTCCTTAATCTTATGAGCAACATAACACAATACTTATTTCAACCAGTAATAGACTGGAATAATAAAAGAATAGAAAATCGAAATAAAAAATGGTTAGAAGAACTTGAGAAAACATTTCAAACACCAGCACATATTGAGTATGAAAGACAAACAACATTAGATACAAAAATATTAGAGTTTATGCAAAAACTAGATTGCTTTGGAGGATCTCTAAACGAATATGAAAATATGAAAAATAAGTCATACAAAATCATTGATTTAAACAATAAAGGTGTGGAAACCGTGCTCTACTACCCGGGTCAGGATCATTTACATATTGCAAAAAGTGATGAAAAAGGAAATGTAGTGGAAAAGAGCATATATGATAAGCAAGAAGACTTAATTGATAAACTTGTAGAAGAAAATTGCGTTGGCATGATTAGATGTCAATATTCTAAGCCAAATTTTATCCGATTTAATTACGAGCATATAACAGGATATCCTGTGAAAGAAATATAATCACACATTATTTCTAATTGAGTTTTGGAAATTCTTTGGTTATTAGTCTATAACTATTGTAACTCTTTTACGACCCTTTCCTTTATTTTCTGCACTATCAAATTTTAATGTGCCAATTTCATTTGTGTTTTTAACGTGTGTTCCGCCATCTGCTTGCGTGTCTATGTCTTCTATTTCTAGAATTCTTAAAGTTTCAATACTTGGCGGAAGAGCTCCGAGTAATTTAACCATTCCAGGAATTTTTAATGCTTCATCTCTTGGTAAATAATAACTTTTAACGTTTTTACCTTTTTTAATTTCAACGTTTGCTTTATCGACTAACTTAATAAATAGTTCTTTATCGAAATTTTCTAGATCGAAATCAACTCTAAATTTCTTTTCATATAATTGATTTCCTGATATTAATGCATGCATTTCTTTATGTATTATTGCTGAAACAATGTGTGCTGCAGTATGGCTTTTCATATGATTGTATCTTCTATCCCAATCTATTATGCATGTAATTTCATCATCAACATTTAATCCTTCAGTATCAACTTCATGAATTATTTTATCTTCAGATTTTGTTACATTGATGACTTTAAATTCATTATTTTTGCATCTAATAATTCCGGTATCATTTTGCTGACCACCGCTTGTTGGATAGAATGCTGTTTTGTCAAGAATTATTTTTCTTCCTTCAATTATTTCGAGAATTTTTGCATTAAATTCCTTTAAATAGGAATTATCTAAATATAATTGTATTGTCATTGTTATAATCTCTATGTACAAATATATCGTCTAATTGGTTTTTAGTTTGTACTAATTCTTCTGCTATTTTTTTATTAATATTACCTGCTTCTTGTGATGCCTTTATCGCATCTTCGTATTTTATTATGGAGTATAGTTTGCAGGGTGCCTGTATTTTACCTTGAGTGTATTTTTGTTGCTCTTGTTCTTCAAATAGTTTTTTTGACTTTTCACAATTATAGTCAAATATGGATAAAACATGTGTTACATTACCATTATTTTTGCGAATTGTATCTACGGAACGTTCAATATCTTTAATTCCAAGTAATATTTCTTCTATGAATAATATTCTTTTATTTTCTAGATTGGTTATTTCGGAAGTATAATTGTATTTACTTATATTGTTGTTTTTGTTCTTATTGTTGATTGATATATTTTCATATATTTTCCCTTGATGCATATATTTTAATGGTTTACCAACTACTTTAGCTAAAGATTCTAATAAGTTAGAATTTTCATAACTCGTTGTAACCCATATATCTGTATGTGGTAATATTATATTTAATGTTAATGTTGATACTAGTGCTCTTTCTAGAGAATCGTTATAATTAAAGTCTCTGTTAACTTTTTTTGGATCATATATCAACATGTTCTGGCCATGAATTCCTTGGTGTGTCACTAATTCTGTAGTTAATTCTTTTATAGTTTCTATTAATTTATTATTTTCTTTTTTAATAATTTGTGGTGTTAGCGTAGTCTGCTTTAATGCTTTGTCTTCTAAGGATTCTGCTGTTAGTTTATTACCATATCCTTGCAGATATCCTTTTTGTCCTTCATCTTTTAATCTCGTATCCATAACTTTTAGAAATTTAAATTCATTTAAATATTTTAGTAAAAATGATATATATCAATTTGTAATTATCCAATCTTGTCTTCTAATGCCCCATTCTTTATTTTTATTAGTATATTTAGTATTTATGTCTTCTCCAGGTTTTAAAGTATCATATCTTCCTTTGTAATATTCGTTTTTTTTATCATCTAATTTTTTAAATCCTATAAATGTTAATGATTCTACTGGAGCGCCAGCTAATTGTGATTCTATATCATACATAATTGCCATACCAATTCCCACTCCGTATTCTGTTTGAGGATTAATACATTCTGCAAAATGTGCCCTTCCATATCCGTCTTTTGTTATGCCTTTTAACTCTGTATTATTATCTTTTGTTAACATTATGTGTGTGATATTTATTTCAAATACTTTATAATTTCTAGCTGTTCCAAATGGTTCTCGTTCTATTAAACTTAGTTTATATTTAATTAAACACTCTTTACTATCATTGTTTATTCTATTAGAAATATCCTCATAACTTTCATAAAGTTTTACAGGCATAATTTTTGTAATTACGGAGTTATTTTTATAGTTTATTATTTTGTAAACTTTCGCATTATTCTTCTGTATTGATGATTTCACTAGCGTACTAATCTAAAATTTTATAAATGATGTTCTATTAGTGTTATTATGGGTAATGTGGCAAAAGTTAAACTTAATAGTGCAGTATTATTCTCTGGTGGGAAAGATTCTGGACTTGCATTAGCTTATGCGCTAGAATACACCAATGTAAAATGTCTCGTAATTATGCAATCGAAGAATACTGAAAGCTATATGTTTCATACTCCTAATATTAAGTGGGCTAAGTATCAGGCTGAACGTACACAAATTCCTTACATTATAAAGAAAACTTCAGGAATTAAAGAGAATGAATTAAAAGATTTAAAATCTGTAATTAAAAGTGTTAAAAAGAAATACGATGTTCAAGCGATTGTTACTGGAGCAATTGAATCAGTATATCAGGCGTCAAGAGTACAAACTATAACGAACGAATTAAATTTAGAATGTTTTAATCCATTATGGCAAAAAGAATCAGATAGAAGTTTTGAATGAATTAATCACAAAGAAATTCGAAATAATAATTGTTGGCACATTTGCTTATGGTATGGATAAATTGATTGGTAAAACGGTGGATAATAAATTTGTTGAAGATGTAATCATTCTTCGAGATAAATTAAAAATCAATCCAGCTGGTGAAGGCGGAGAATTTGAAAGTTTTATACTTAATGCGCCTTATTTTTCAAGGCCTTTGAAGATTATAAATAGTAAAATAGTTAAAGATGATTCAGGCGGTATAGTACTTGATATACTGCAAATGGAATAGAATGATTATGTATGTTAGTGTCAAGTTATTTTAAGTATACTTGTGAGTGTATAATATTATGAAAATAGATTATAAAACATATATTGAGAAGAATAAGAAGCACATAAAGTGGTCTATAATATTGCTCGTAATAATTATAATTATATTGGTACTATTTCTTGTAATTTTAAATTTTAATTTTATGATTGGAGAACAATTAAGAATAACATTAACTCCAGAATATTATGAAAAAGCTTCAATAAGTTCTAATAATTCATTAAACACTGCATCTTTAGATGTTGATGTACAATTATATAATAAATTTGTATGTAATGCTGTTTGTAATTATACTGTAATTGATTTGTCGCATGACCTGTTACTGTATAATGGCTCATTTAATTCGAAAATGTATAAAAATAAACATCAATCTTTTGATATTTCGTTAAATGATTATGGCTACGGTACTAATATTTATGTTTATGATATTAAATGTATTAATATTAAAACAACTCTTTGTCCAACAACTAGTGAGGCTGTTGTTCGAAAATCATTATTGACTGTAAAATATTCTCCAACGCTTGAACAATTTATCTGCTTTGAATTATTCAAAAGATAATTATGCCTTAATTTCACAAAATATTGTAAATACTACCGTAATGCTAAAAGAAATTAATACTATTCTTTCTTCAATTAACATTTCTTTTAATAATGATACTAATGGTAATAATTATCTTGTTCTTAATTCGAAATTAGACTCATTAAATAAGGACATTAGTACGCTACTAGATATTTGGCGTACAAATGATTATTCTTCAACTAAAGATTTTATAATATCAAATGATTTAACTTCAAAATCGGGGTTACTTGTGATTCAAACATTAAATTATATGAACTATATTAACAACACTATAAATCGACACAATGTATTATTAATGGAAGTTACTAATATTGATACTAATTTGAAAAATTATCAAGCCATATATCTAAATACTTTTCCTTATAATTCTCCGTCTATTGCTCTTAGTACTAATGCCAATATTTCTAATGCTAACAATTTTGCTAGTAACATAGCAGAATTTAATACTTCAATACGTAAAGATATGTTTAATGCAATCGTTAAAGGAAATAATATTATTAGTACATTAAATTTAAAGGATTATTCTTATGATGCAACGTACTCTGATGTTCTCCTATTAAAGAATTCTACGGCAAATATAAATACTAATTTACTAAATAATACTCGTTCAT
>CAVZPN010000030.1:0-14588 GCA_963777125.1 uncultured archaeon
TATATATATTATGTAAACTATATATTATAATATGTATTTTTAATGATAATTATATTTTTAAAGAATAAAGATATTCTTAATACATCATTGACGGTGAACATAAAATGAAATTACTCTGCCCACGTTGTAAGAATTACCATGACGGTGATTGTATTAAACTTCTTAAACTTGTTTGTGGTGCCTGTGGTCATAAGCAGAAATCAAAGACTAATCAAATTTTGACTGTTAAATGTTCTGTGTGTAATAAACAAAAGATGGTGGTTGCTAAATGAATGATAACAAGAATTGGATATTATTTATTACTATACCGTTACTAATTATAGTTTTTATTATTTGTATTACTATTCTTTATTTAAATTCACATCCCTATCCTCTTGATATATCGTTTAGTATGGATAATAACACTCTTGAGGCAATTAGATTAATAAACTATACACAGGTGAGATAATGGGAAAATTTCCAAGAAAGGTACATAAATTTATGTGTAGAACATGTGATACACCCCATGATAGTTATGATGAGGCAGAAAATTGTTGCTCTGAAGTAGATGAATTAGATATGTGGGAATGTATAGAATGTGAAGAATTGTATGAAGATAAAGATGATGCTTACAATTGTTGTGGATGATTATAATGGATGAAATAAAATTATTGGAATTTAGAATTAATGATTCAGAAAAGAAGATTACTAAAATTCTTATTGATTTATCAAATAGATTATCTATTATAGAGGATAAGTTAGATGATTATTCTCAATCTGAAGAAGAAGTTGTTAGAACATCGAGGTTACAATGAGCCAAACCATCTTAACACGAAAGGGTAGTAAGAAAGTAACCAAAATAGAACAATTATACATAGAAAGAATGTTTTACTATAATGAGTTGGTTAGGCAATTAAAGTTGTTAGAACAACGTAAAATAAGCCTTATAAAAGATTTTAAATTGACTACAAAACAGTATGACGATGCAATATCTAAAGAACATAGACTAAACAAGAAAAATGACAAAAAGATTTAAGCAAAATTATAATGAAAAACCAATAGAACAAATAGTTTGTAGCATACTTATGTATCTATTAGAGCATCCACGAGCCAAAAAGATGGATTTAACTACTCATTTTAATATAACATGGTGTAAATTAACACCCTTTTTAAAAGATATGAGAACTGAACGATTAATTTATTATCCTGATAATGAAAAGAAGTTATTACAAGAAATATCTTTTGCAGTTACATGGGATGGTGTGAAATTTTTAATTGACAATAATCAATATTCAAATATTTTATTACAGAAATTAAAGATTCAAAGTTAAGAGATTAACACAATCTAAGGATTGTAGTATTGTAGATGCTTGTTAGCATCGGAAGTGAAAAAATGGGAAAAGAAAAAGAAGAAAAGAAAAATTTACCTGAAACAAAGTTTAGAGCAGGTACTGTTACTGCAACTGTTTGGTCAAAAATGGTTGATGTAAATAAGAAGAAAGTAAAGTTTTATAATGTAACATTTGAAAAAAGTTACAAAGATAAAGACGATGAATGGCAAACAACTAATTCATACGGTAGAGAAGATTTAGTAAAACTTGAAATCGTAAATAGAAAAGCAATGGAATACATCTTTTTAACAAAAGAAAAAGATGAAGATGACGAGTAGATTATACTCTCAAACCATGAGTGAGGTTGTATAAAAGAAATTTGTTATAACCAAAAGTGATACACAGGATATAGTGAGATTCTTCATTTTACTATAAACCCAATTTATTATCCAAAATAAATAGACTACCTGTGTATCACATCTTATATTCAAAATGTTTCAAAACAAACCATGTGAATATTGTAAAAAGTTTTGTCCTAATAATAAAGGAAAAATAGTTTATAGAACTAAAATATTTCACAGGAAATGTTTTATATTATATATGCGAGAATCAAAACAATGAAACAAACAAATGATATTAATTTAGAGATAAAACAATTATGTGATTGGGTGTTAGAACTAAATAAAGATATAGAACATAATCCTGTTTTAATTTATACTCGTATGAAATTGTGTAGAAATTTACTTGATAAAATAATTGCTCAACTTGATAATGAATTAAAAATTGAATCAAAGAATACTGTTAATTCTTTAATTGCTATGCTTGATGATAAGATTCAAGCAGATTTTATTAAAATAGATATGAGGAAGAAATGAAAGAATTTACCGTCGATATTGAAACGTGCCCTATTAACTTATCACCTGAATATTTCGAGTTGTCGGATGTCGAGAAGTTAAAGTTACTTAATCCTATTGAATCAAGAATTGTGGCTATTGGTATTCGCTATGTTAATTCTAATATTATTTTTTCTTGTGAAAAATTTACTGAAAGAGAGATGTTAGAAAAGTTTTGGGAATATTTCCAATATCCTTTTCAAATGATAGGTTTTAATATTGTATCTTTTGATTTACCTTTTATTGTATCACGTTCTTTAATTAATGATGTAAAAATAGTTCCTATCAATTTAAAGAATGATATTATTGATATTAGAGATAATATTAACTGTTTTAAATATGGTCAAGTTAGAGGAAAACTTAAAGAGTATGCACAACTATTAGGTCTTGAAGTCTTAGAAACAAAAGGCTCTGATGTTGCAGAATTAATATTTAAATCAAAGTATAAAACATTAAATAAATATTTGTGCAGAGATATTGAAATTACAGAAAGTATTTATCTTAAATGTAAAGAATTAAATATTTTAAAAATTAAACGATGGTAATATGAAAATAAATTATCAAGATAAAAAATTTGAAAAGTTATTATTACAATATATTAAATGGATTGATGAAATTAAATTATCAAATACCAAAGATTATGAAAATGAAAGAAAAAAATTACATAATAAATTATTTGAATATTTTAAAATTAAAAGATTATCTCCACAAGGCGAACAATTAGAATTATATATTAATAAAGCAATATTTTCTTTATCTAAATCAAAAAATAATAAGACAATAGCATTAATTAATTCTTGTAAATCTCAATCGGAATTAGATTTATTACAAAGAAAATTAGATTTTATTGAGAAATTTAATCATTCAATAAATAAAGGTGATGATAATGGAAATTAATTTAACAGTTCAGGAATTAAAAGATATTTTAAAAGAATATGTAGAGCAAGAATTTTCAGGACTTAAAGTTTTAACAATAAGAAATAAAGATTCTGATACTTTAGAAGAAATTGTTATAGAAGTAGATATGGTGAGTACATTATGATTAAACAATCAATTGATGAAATGTTAGAAGAATTATCTGATTTGAAAACTTCACTAATTTTAAAACAGATTACAGAAAAGAGTGCAAAGAATAGATATAAAGTTTTAATAAAAGAATTAAAAGAATTTAAAACAATAATGAATAAAATAATTAGAGAAAGAAAAAATATTGAATCATTAATTAAAAAGACTAAATCTAAAATTTCTACAACGCCTAATCGTTTAAGAAAATGGTCTAAAGATAATCAGGATAAAGTTATAAATAAATTTATTGTTGGTGATACTAAATGAATAAAAAATTATTATCAATCGGTCTTGTATTACTATTATTTTTTACTCTTTTTTATATTGCTTGTGTTACTGTTTCGTGGACTGTTAGAAATATGATTGATTCATCTATCCGTGATAATGTTGTATTTACTAATAGTTCTTGTACTGCATACGGTGGTACACCTGAATATGCTGTTATATGTGCTAATTATATGGATAAAATTAATATAAAGGTGAAATAATGAATAATAAATCTCAAATTTTAGGATGGGTAATTGGAATTATTGCTATATTTTTATTTATTTATGCTATTGCATCATTTTCAATATTACAATATAATGAAAATGGAATAATAAAATCATTTAACGGAAAATTAGATAGTAACTTAGAAACACAGGGATGGGTATATGTTGGAATGTTTAATAGTATGATTAGAGTAAACAATCAGATAAGAAATCATCAGATAACAGTTGAGGCATCATCTAAAGATTTACAGAAAGTAACTATACTTCTAAACATTAACATGCAAATAAAATCTGATAAGACTTATGATTTTATAAAAAATTATTTAAACGAGGATACATATACAGATTATCTTAATAATAAGATGCAAGAAAATATTAAGATAGATGTTTTAAAATATAATGTTTTAGATTTTGTTAATAATCGTTCAGAAGTTTCTAAAGATATTAAAAACGATGTACAAAATATTCCTGAACTTAATTATTTTGATATTAAAGATATTTCCATAGTAAATATAAAATATTCTGATGAACTTGAAAAAGTATTTGAACAGAAAGGACAAGTTCTACTAGAAAGAGAAGTTATATCAAGACAAAAAGAAAATATTGAATTAATTAATCAGAATATGAATTTAACAAATATGGATAATTATTTTAAATATAGGATTGCAGAAAAATGGGATGGTAAAGCACCATTAACAATAATAGGAAATTAGGGTGATACAATGGTTGAAATTAAAGCAAGTGAAAATGTTGATAGTGAATTTACTTTTCATGAGAAAGTAGATATTGTTGCAGGTTACTATAAGGGTAATACAGGTAGAATAAAATCTTTTGATAGCAAAACAAAAAAGTATGATGTTGAGATAGAAGTTAATGATAGGCAATTAACTGTTATTTGTAATGTTGAGCAATTAAAACATCAGAAAGGATTTTGGAATTTTATTTAGGTAATCATAATGAGTGTAATGGAAACAATTTTTAATTCAGTTTGTATTGGTATTGGTGTATCTATTGGAAATACTTTTTATGAATTTATTTTAAAAGATTATCTTCATAAAAAGTTATATAGATTCAGAATTGTTAAACCAAAAATATCAAAGAAATGAAAAGTCGCAGAAATATTATTTTAAGAGTTCCTGTTCAGTTATGTAAACGGTGCAGGGTGATATTTATTGTAAATTCCGAAACTACTGAATATCATAAGACATGTAAATTTAGAAATCAAATCATATACGAACACAATGAGTATTGTCGAAATAATAAACGAAAAAGGAATCGTACAAAGAATTGATTATTGGAATGATAATAAAATTCAAGTAATTAAATCACATACTGTTAGTTATATCTATGTTAAAAGAGAGATGCAACATAATGATGAAATGAAATTTATTAGAGGTATAACTAAAGAATATAATCTTTTTCCTTTAGAATATATTAAGTGTGAATCAAAATTTAATGAAATAAAACAGTATTTACAACATCATCAATCTATTGACGAGTTTACTGCAAGTGATAGAGCAAGAGGCAGATTCCAACAATGGTTTCATGCACATTATAATGATTTTAGTTGTCCTGAATATGATAGACATAAGAGGCTTAGAGGATGAAATTATCAGAAAGATTAACAAAATATTTGCCGGATATAGTTATACAAAGAGTAATGATTGAAATTACTATACATATTGTATGTTCGCATATTTCAGAAAAAGATTTAAAGTATAATTCTGATGAAATAATACAACAAATATTAGGGCAGATATATTTTGAAAATAAAAAAGGTTTATAATGATAATAATTTGTAGTAAATGTGGAATTAAAACTTATACAAACAATAATAGTATTTATTGTGATGACTGTTTAGATTCATTAATTGTAAAACCATTACCAAAAGCCTTTAAGGTGTTACCATGAATAAAGAAAGATTAACAACGAGAATATTAAGTGAATCAAAATATTTTGAGATAATGCAATTATATCATGATAGAGCAGAATTACGTCAGCAATTATTAATAGTTGAAAATAATATAAAAAATTTTGAAGATAAAAACAAATGAGAGCCTTACGATTTAGAAAATTATTACTTATTCTTATAGGTCTTAAATTCTTAGATATAATAACCACCATCACAGGTGTAACGAGTGGTAGTCGAGAAATTAATCCTTTGGGATATGATATTGTTATTGTTGTTAGTATTTTATATATGATATTTTTATTTTGGATTGCTAAATATTATTATATTATTCCAAATTTTCGTAATGAATTTTCATCTAAGAGAAGATATAAAGCCCTTATTTCATGGGTTACATTTTTAATTTGTATCTATACCTTTGTTGTTATTAGTAATATCAGTCAATTAATAAGCAGGTGATGTTTTATGTCTAATAATAGATTTTGGATTATCAGAACGTGGGATGATGCCTCACTTTTTGAAAAATTGTTGGTAGCATTTATTATATTATTTTTGTTATATATAACGAGGTAGAAAATAATGGTAGAACTAAATTTTACACCACCTGATGTTGCAGTTAATATAAATAATAATTCATTTTTTAACACAGGTTGTATTGACGAGGTAGCGAAAGCCACTAGAATGTGTGCTGATTTTAAGGTACAGGTGATTAATAAGATTAATTATAATTTTAAAGTTTCATTCTTTTTATTTATTGTTGTTGTATTATTTAAATTTTATGTTGAATATAGTAAACCTAAATGGTCGCAAAGTGATGTTTATAAAAATTTCTTTGCATTTAAAGTTGATTGGATAATGATATTATTATTATTTACAACAGTTGCATTAATGTTTGTATAAAATGAAAATTCAAGACCAATTATTTATTTTATTTTATATAATATTTCTTAGACCTAAGTGGTGAAATCTATATTTTAAAACATAACCTTTTTAAACTATATTCTCCATTATACATATTAGAGGGCATATTTTTGGGTGTTTTAATGCAATCACAACGGTAAGACAATAAATGTGTTTCACTAATTGTTCTATCGTCATCATTGTATTAAAAATAATTTGTTGAAATAACATTTCAACAACGAGGCAAAAATGGATGGATTTGTAGAAAAAATGTTAGATGTATTAATCGCATTAGCAATATTCTTCGCATTAATTGGTGTAATCATAGGATTCACTAACGGACTAAATTGGTCAGCATTGAATGTTGGTGGAACAGTAACCAGCTTCTCTTGGGTGCCTTACATTTTAATCCTAGTTGTACTTATTGGTACAGTTGTTTTAACATACAGATACATGTTAAAGCACAAAGGCAGGTAAGTAGAATAAATAATTTTTATTAATTTATTTTAATAAACTCTATAAGATAATTAATTACTCTAAAACACCCAATTATCTTATAAAAATTTTAATTCTGTAATAATTTTATTATTAGATTTAGCAATATTTAATTTTTAATTTACTGTTTTCAATATATATTTTGTAGTCTATATACATAATTCTTTACATAAATTTTTACAATAAATTTATAAACATTCATGCTTATAATATTTTTATCATTATTATTATGAGGTAAAAATGAAAAATCTAAATACTATAATTGTTTCATTCATATTTCTTTTTCTACTTTCACTAACATTTGTTAGTGCAGTTCCAACTTATTTTATTTTAAAAACTAATATTAATGCTTCATTCATTAGAAATGAGGGTAACGGAAATTTATTTATAGCTTTACAGGGTAATAATTCTTTACAGGGAATTAATACATCTTCAAATTATGTAACATTAAATCCATCCACTTTATCTTTTTCTGATTATGGTTTTGCTTTCAATGGTACACATTTATCTCAATTATCTAATCCTCTTAATGCTAAAAATTTTGTAAATTATAATGGTACATTATATTTAATGATTTTTAATTCTTATGTTCCCTCTACATATAAATGGGATTATATTAGTTCTAGTTGGAAACCAACTAATAATACAAATGCAGGTGGTATGAGTGCATGTTTTACAGGTGCTAATAATCCAACAGGTTTAATGCAGGGTATTCAAAGTGCTTTCTATTTTAATCACCGTGCATTATTTATGGGTGGTACAACTTTTGCTACTTATAATTATGATTTAGATACTGAAACATATGCCTGTGTACTTGATGATGCATCTTCTTGGGATAATAGTGTTCAAGGATTTTTTAATTCAGAAGTTTATACAAATAATACAAGAATATATACTGATAAAAGACAGATATATAATGTTTTAGTACCTGTCGGTAATCCTGTATCTTTTGGTAGAAAATTCTTTATTTCAAACAGTTCAAAAATTGGAATTGGTAACAATCCTGAAAACAAATTTTTAGTTAGAAATTTAACAAATCTTCCATCAACTTGGGCAGGAACTAATCTTACACCATCTTCTTGCACGTCAATAAATAATTTACTTGATGCATCTATAACTTCTGTAAGTTGTATTTCTGAAACTGATTGTGTCTTTGGTGGTAGTTACAGTTATTTTGGTAGAACTGTTCCACTTCTTGCTACTTATCAGAATGGTGTTTGTGGTCAAGTTGCTTTACCAACAAATATTAATGATACAGTAACAGATATAGATAATGTAAATGGTACTTACTATTTTATTACTAATAATAAAGAATTAGGAATTGTCGGTGCACCTTACAATGTTCCTCAACAAGCAACTACTATTCAACCTATATTATATAATGTAAATGCTAAATTATTAAATGGTTTACCTTATGTTTATCCTGTATATGCTAATAGTGATATTATAGGTTATTATAATGTATTAACTCAAAATATTATTAATTATGGTGCAGTAACTTGTGATTATACAGAAACACCTTTACTTAATGATTATTTTAATTATGATGTTCCGTCAGCAAATGGATGGCTATATAGTGAGCCTTATAGTACACAAACTTTTGATGTAACTTTTGGTAGAAGTTTATATCTTAATTCTACAAATAATGTAACCTCGTCAATAGAAAAGGCTTTTAATCCAACTTTTAATGATACTAAAATATCATTTTTAATAAAACCACAGTCACTAAAAACACCACTTGACCAATCTCAAGATGTTTATACATCTTTACGAAGTACATTAAATCAGGATGTTGTACCACTACATTTTATTTATGACGGACTAGCAAATACAATGTGTGTTGCAGGATTTGTACCATTAGAAACAAATCTTATGTGTTTTCCTTACAGTAATTCTTATGTGAATGTTGAAATATATTTGAAATTTATTGACGATACATTCAGTATTGTTGTAACAGATGCAGAGGGTAATTCTTATTACTCAAATACTTTACCTATATATTATACAGGTGCAAATAATATCGGTAAATTTTATATTAATCCTGTATCAAGTCAATCAGATACTTATTTTGATAATTTAAATATTACAATAGTACCCTCATATCCTGATATAACTTTAAAAAATCTTTCACATACAACAGATATTGCAGGAACTACTGTTAGTATATTTGGAATAAAATTATTTACATTTGGTGCATCATATAAACAGGAAACAGTAGTTACTAATGATAGTGTTTATAGTGAACAATGTACTTATCTACCAAACTATTGTTATGTAACAAGATTTTATAGTCAGGGAACAAATCAAAATGCTTATAACAACTATGCTGATTTCAATGTTTGTGCAACTACTAATAGTGCAATAAGTGAAACAGATGTTTTCTTACAAGCAAATCAGGGTGTTGATGTAAATGGAAAGAGTACAGGATTAACACAGGTACAAAAATATTTAGTTGTACTATTTTCAATATTAGTTGTCTTTGGTGCATTTGTTGTTGTTGGATTTGCAACAGATACAATCAAGATGTCTACAATAATGGGAATGATAGTTTCTGTATTTGGCGTAATAATATATACAGTTCTTGGATGGATTCCTGCATGGTTAATTGTTGTAATAGTGGTTCTTGCATTAGCAATAATAATTATATTACCACAATTTAAACAGGCACCATCAGGATAAATAATAAATTAATTATAGAGGATAAAATGGGCGTAAACAGAACTTTAATTGTTGTTATTTTATTATTCTATCTTAGTGCTATGTTCTTTTTACTTGGTGCTATGAGTGAAGATATTACAATTAATATGACCACCACCTCACAAAGTATTGGAACAGAAGTTAGTTTTTTAGGAATGACATTTAGTTTAGGTGAAAATTTCTTATCAAATATTGTAGTAAGTGTAGCAAATCTACCAATATGGTTTAATACATTATTTATTGTAATGCCCTCAATATTACTTGCAGTATTTACTATAATGATGTTCATACCAACAATACCATCAGGATAAAATGAAAATAAAAAAGAATAAAGTAATATCAATAATCATAATGATGTTTGTAGTAGTTATATCTTTAATAGGATTAGCATTTGCCTCAACAATACTTACACAGGCACCAATCGGAAGTACACAAACAACAGGAGTTCCAACACTTGCATCAACAGTAAATAATACTAACGTAATAAATATTACAAATTATGTTTATATCAATACAACAAATTATGTTACAACTTATGTTAATACAACAAATAATTTAACAAATTTTGTTAATAATACTAATTTAATATTTGTAAATAATACTATATATAATAATTTTACAAACAACATAACTAATTCTGTTAATTATACTAATGTTGTAACATTCTTTTCATACCAAAATTTTACAGTAGAAAATAATATTACAGTAAATGTTAATGTAACAAGTGATATACTAAATAATATTACAAATATAATATTAAATACGATATCAAATAATATAACAATATTAAATGATATTATAAATAATGTAACAAATACAGTTAATACAAATGTGTTGTATAATGTAACAAATGAGATAACAAATAATAATAATATTACAAATGCAATAATAATAAATGTTACAGATATTATATATAATACTTTATATAATAATATTACAAATGATATTGTAAATAATGTATCTAATACGATATATTCATATTTTTATGCTAATTTTACTAACGAAATATTTTTTAATCTGACTGAATTTATTACAAATAATATAGCAAACAATAACAATATTACAAATATTATCTCAATTAATGTTACAAATAATTTAGTTAATAATATTAATATAACAAATTCAATTATAAATAATGTTTCCACTACTGTTTTGAATAGTATTTATAGTAATGTTACTGTTAATAATTCTGTAAATATTTCTTTTAATAGTTATTATGATGTAACAGATGTATATAATATTACAAACAATATTTCTAATACATTAAATATTATAGGTAATAATAATAATCTTGGAGAAATATTTAATAATACTATTATTAATTCTCCAATACAACATGTAATTAGTGATGAGGATAATTTGTTAATGTATAATCATAATAATCATTCAACATTTTATATTGATGATACTAATAATATGGTTGGTGTTAATATTCTAAATGGTAGTGAATCACATGCTCAAGCGTTTGTTGTGTCTACAGAAATAAATGTTATGAACGGAACAATTACATCAATTTCTTATGATGCTATTTTTAATGTTACAACTATTAATGTAAATACTGTTTTACCTGAATATTTTGTCGATGCAGGTAATATCTATATTAATGGAACTAAATATTATGTTTTTAATAGATTAAATGATACATCATTCTCTATTAACGGTAATCGTTCTATTAACACTTCTAGTTGGAGTTATCAACAAGCACCTTATATTGATGTTAATGGTGCACCAAATACTGAACGTGGTTATACTATATCTAGTGATGGTGTATGGCAATGGGCTTGGTATGTGCCTGATTGGAGTAATAATACTGTATGGTGTTTACAGAATCGTAATGCATGGTTTAATAATAATACTAACGCTTTCTGTATAGATTCTAATGGTAACATGAATATCTATGGTAAACTATTAGCAAATAGCTATTATGGAGAATTATATAATGTGTCGCAACAATCATTTACAATGACTACACAGAATGTTTGGTATAATATTACATCTTTTGATATTGGTAGTAATAGCGGTTTTGAAAGCATAAATAATTATAAATTAAACTGCACACAAAATGGCTTATATTTTGTTACATATAGTATTAATGCAGAAGTAAATAATAATGATAATATAAATTATAGAATAATAATAAATAATACTGTAGAACAAAAAGGTGATACTATACAGCGCTACGCTAATGGTTTACCAAATAATATAGTAGGACAATTTTTACACAGATTTACTGAGGGTGAAATAGTATATTTACAATTACAAGATATTACACGAAATGGTGCCACAATAACATTTTATAATAAAAATTTAATAATGACAAGAGTAGGAAATTAATATGAGGTATATGAAATGAAATCAAAAAGTATTTTCAACATCGTTTTTCTAACAATGATTTTAATAATTATAAGTTCATCAGTTAATGCAATACAATGTTATCAACAATTACCAAATGAAAGTATAAATATTTGTAGTGATAGTTCAGGAACTATTACATACGGTGCAGGATATGTTGAATTTAATTATACAAAACCTTTATTTGCATCTAATCAAACTACCTTATGGGAAGTTTCTCATGGATTTAATTTTACAACAAATCAATCTTTGATATACAATATAACTATTCCATCTAAATGTTTTAGAGAAAGTTCTACAAATGTTTTATTGCGTATGAATAGTTATCATACTTTCTTTGGTAGTAAAGATAGTGAATCAAGTATATCATGTTACAATGGTACAACATATGAACAATTTGGTTTAGTAAGTCATAATACAGGTAGTTCAGTTATTTATAGTAATATTGGTGCACCACTTCATGTTTTTGATAAAAATTATTCTACTTATGTTATGTTTCAAACTGATAATAATTATTGGGATAATATCGGTGGAACATTAAATGCAAACAATCCGATAAATAGTGCTTTACTTTTCGAGCAATCAATGTATTGGGATTCATGTAATGAAAATTGGCTTCAGAATGATACATTATGTAATACATGGAATTATACTATAAACTATTATGATTCAAATGATTGTGGTACAGTTATTGATTTACCAATAGGTAATGGAACTCTTGTTGATTGTCATTGTTATCCCTCATGGAATCAGAATGTTATGCCCTGCGTCAATGGTGTGAAACAGGTTTTATATGTAGATAATAATATTTGTAATAGTACAGAAAATTTACCTGTAAATAATGGAACTAATGAATATTGTTCTATAACTGTAAATAATAATTTATCACAGGAATATATTATACTAATTGTATTAGGAATATTTTTAGTAATATCTTTAATAGGTGGAATATTATTGCATGAAGTATTTTTTGGTTTATGTGCATTAATAACTGTTGCAATAGGATACACATTTTTACAATATCATGAGCCAATGATATTAATAATAATAGTTACTTTAATGACATTAATGTTTGTAGTAATGGAAATAATAATAACTACTACAAAAAGGAAATAATTTTTTAAAATATTTTCGAGGTAAATAAAATGGATGGAAACACAGGATTAATAATTTTTTATATTGTTTTTGGATTTTTTGCATTTGTTTTAATATGTGCATCAGTAACCATGTTTATTATATGGCGAAGAAGAAAACTTACATTTACAAATTTTTTAACAGATAGAGGTCAATGGGAACGTACATCATGGATGCCTAATAAGATAGGTAAAACATTTGAGTATGACGGTGAAATGTACAATTATGATATATCAAAGTGCACACATGATACATTAAACCGACCTATTGCACATTATTATAAAGGAAATCCTGAACAACAAGAATTTAATTTTTCATTAACAAATAAAAAGATAACCATAGTAACCAAAGAAATAACTGCAAAAGACTTCATGGTCTTGATGATGTCAAAAGTTTTGAGAGATATTTTTCAAGATGAAGAAGTTATGACATGGTTAATGATTATTGCAGGACTTACTGTACTTATGGGTGTTGTAGTTATTATTGTTACTGCAACACATAATCCTGCCGTTACATTAAAAGATACTAATGAAACTACAATGATAATTGCTCGTGCAGTAAAGTATGCAATCACAAATAAGGTAGTATAAATTAAAAGGTTTACTATGAAAACAAAAACTAAATCCCAAAATCGTAAAGCATTTATTGATGGTGATGATTTAAATGATGAAACGATAACACAAGTATCATCACCACAACCTAATTTGTCAAATATTAATTTAAATGAGGAAGATTCAATAGAATCAATGTTTAGAAATGAGCAACAAAATAATCAGAATGATGTTAAAGAATTGTTTCATGAAGATAAAGTAAAAGCAAGAACTGATATATCACCACGTCAGATAAAGTTAATTACAAAGGCTTATTATCTTGCAGAAATTACAGGTATGACTGAAATTAAAAAGATATTAAATGATTTCCTTACATTAAGTATTTCAAAAGATAGAAAGTCAAGAGCAGAATATGTACAGGCTTTACAGTCTAAAATGGCTCAAGATTTAGCATCTGCAAATGCAAATAATGTACGAGGACAATTTGGAAAATAATTATATTTTACATAATGTTTCATGGACTGATGTATCACAATCATTTTATGAAAAGTATTTAAAATATATAAAAGATATGAGGGTAACAAGATGAAAAATAAACTATTTATTTATGTAATATTAATATTTTCTTTAATATCATTTGCTAATGCAACAAATATTAATAATTGTACGAGTGGATTAACAAGTAATACGGTTTATGATTTAACAAATGATATAACATTTAATAGTAGCACACCAAACTGTTTAGTATTTGATTCAACACAAAATATTTCTAATATTATACTTGACGGTTC
>CAVZPN010000031.1:0-48900 GCA_963777125.1 uncultured archaeon
AAGGACATATCGCCCTTCTCCACCCAATACAGCGCTCCCGAACGGTCTCGCACCTTAACCCAAGTATCCAAACTCACGACCGTCTCGAACGGCATGTGGCGATTTACGACGAACAACTTTTTTGCATGAGCCGATGGAGCGTCATAAAGAATGGCATGAGCCGAGGAGACTGACATAAATTCAACCGCCTGCGCGGCACCACCCGCCAGCAGGCTGGCGAAGAGCATAAAACAGCGCAGTAAGGTCGAACGTTCATTTAGTGTGTGGTCGCTGCCGCAGCTTGCGCCTGTTGTTGCTTGTTGCTGGTCATTTTATGAACATCGAAGTTGATAGGGTTGAGCATCACTGGCGCAAATCCCCCACGCACCGACACATCTGACACGACTTCGCGCAGATAGGGGAACAGGATATTGGGGCACATCACAGCAAGGATAGGCTCTATCTCTTCATCGGCTGTTGTTGTTATTGTATTGTCTTGAATTGTATTGATTAATCTCTCGGGACGGACCTCTGCTTATCAAATCGACTGGCCATTAAAAAAAACAAAACAGCCATCGAATTATTATTGTAAAATAAAACATAAAGAGCTGTCCAGACAAAAACCAAAATTGCATTAATAGTGCTGGACAAAAATAATTTCCAAAAGATGACGAGACTGTTACAGGGGGATTCGTCGCTATCTAACAAGTTAATAAAGCTGCTCGTGTTGGTGATATTAATGGGACTTCATTCAATTACCAATACGAAGAGCGGTACATCGACAAACAACAACAGTTTTCTTGTTGTCGATGCCCAAGAAAACACGTAACGATGAGAGATCAATTACTATCTATAATGGTTGTCCAAACAAAGTTGAAATACATTGGATACATCCACACACAGGTGAAGAATCCATGATGACAACGGAAGCAGGAATATTCCCTGGTACTGAATATACATTAAATTCGTTTGTTGATCATAAGTTCGTGGCAAGAGAAAAACCTGTTGGTGGTGTTTGCAAGAATGAAGAAAAAATATGTCGACAATTATTTTTTGCAGGTATCACCCAATGATGATCAAATGTTCCGTATTACAGATAAATTTGAAATGCAAATTATTGATAATAAAATTAAGGCAGAACAAGAAGCTGCTGATATTATGTCGAAATGTAAATTACAGGCAGAATCATTTATAGCATCGAAAAAGAAGGAGAAAGGCGGAACCGCCGAAGTAGATGATACAGCCTATGCACAACAGGCAATGGAAAGCTTGTCGGAATGTGTCGAAAATCAAGTTTCCTTGACATTAGAAAAAATTAATGAAGAAATTGCATTCCAATCACAAATCCGTCGGGATATTGCTGCAACATTAGAAAATTATACATGTGTTGATGATACGTTGAATTCAACAAATGATATCGATACAGAAATATGGATACAACCGAATCGGTACGGCACCGGAGATAAAATTGGTGAAGTTGAACGCACGGTACATATTAAACACGAAAGACCGGCATCGAAAATACATGTGATTGAAAATTTCATTACTGAGTTGGAATGTAAGGCAATGGAATTGGCTGCCGAAAAGAAACTACATCGTGCAACAGTAGCGGATGGGAAAGGTGGTTCGGAATTATCGGAAAATCGTAAAGCCATGCAAGCTGGTATTATAGTAAATTGGTCTAAAGAACAAGAAGGTGATCCAATTGCTAGATTATCAAGACGTGTTTACGACTATACGAATCATGTTTTAGGTATGAATATTGAAGAACATGGACAAGAAGATTTAATGAGTATACAGGTAAGAAGTAGATAGTGTAGTAAATCTTATATTATTGACATGGGTTATGAATTTAAATGCATGGTCTGTATGTGCGCCTTCACTAACTTCAGTTTTTTTTTTTGTCTTCATTTCGATCTGTACTGCTGTTCTGCTAATATTGATATATTATTAGTATTTTGGACGTGGACGTGATGAGGAAGCTCCTGACAGGTATATGCCGCACTGTGATGGCGAATGTACTGGTTTAAAACACAAATATGGGACAAGGATGGCAACGATAGTTATGTACTGCGATGTTGCCGATCATGGCGGTCATACGAATTTCCGTAATGCTGGTGTACATATTAAACCTGCTAGTGGCGATGCTATTTTCTTTAGCTATATCGATCCTAAAACGAATATGATGGACACTGGTTTCACGGAACATTCTGGTTGTCCAGTATATGAGGGTAGTAAGAAAATCGTAACGCAATGGGTCAGATACGGTGTTGATAATGATAATCCATGGGATAGTTTTAATACGTTGGGGATTAAAAATTCTGAATTCGAACGTCTACTTGATGATGTAGCAGCATCCCCAGACAATAGTGAGGATACAGTACAATTACCGGCAGACGCTGCACCAGAAGAATATGACGAAGCAGATGATGATGATTATATGGACGATGATACATTTGACGAAGAATACGATGATGATACGGCTGATTACGATGATGCATTTTTCGATTCTAAGGATGACAGTGATACCGAGGAGAAATGATCGAAATTTGATTACATTATAGATCTGATCTGATCCGATCCTATCCATATTAAAGTTGTAAGAGTTTCATCTGCAGAAGAAGATAGAGTTAGTGAATTTCTTATAATTTAGTGTTATGTATTGTTCAAAAGAATGAGTATTTACAGCTAGTTATTTTTAGTTAACCAAAGCTTCACAGCCACGGTTGCCTGTCGAACGCGATCTTTAAAGTGATAGTAATTAGTCTCGATTTTACTGCTGTTAATATTGCGTACAAATTTGTATCGGTTGCTAGCTAGTAAAGCACTAATTCAGTTTTCAATTTTAGTTCACAAATGCATGGATAATTTCAGCTGTAACCCCCAACACAACTGAGATAACATTGTCTACCATACGTATTTTAGTCATTACGTTATTCCAAGCCGTAGAGGTTACACATTTGAATAAGTATGATGCTTCGTTTTTAGGCTACACGATTCAACGGTGTTTAAGCATGCTTTTGTTTTACGTTTAGGCACTTAGAGTGTTTCGGAGAATTTATATCAATTTTCCAGCGCTGGCTCTATCTAATACAGATTGCATATGCACGGTGATGACCTTTACGTCATCGAAATTTAAAAAAATGTACTCTTATAAAGAAAAAGCCAACACGCCACAAATAACCATAATTCGACGTTAAGTATCGACCGAATAGTACCAAACGAATGCGGACAGATAACATAAACATCGACGATATATCATACTTTATAAATAATGCACCCGACTTAACTTCTCTCAAGATTGAACATATTCTTAGTATTCTCAATTTTAGCCAATATTTACAGTATTTGTCTAGGATATTGTGCCAGTGTGATAGTACAACCAGTAATTTGTGCACCCTGTTTTTCACGTAGTGCTGCCCTGGCCCATGCAGGATCAGCGAAATAGACCAACCACGTAGTTGGTGGAGTTTTTCCATCATTGGTTTGTCCATCCCATTGTACGACCGATGGTCCATCCATCCGTAAATCAAAACGACTAAATAAATTTAATAGTGTTAATGGTGTTGCATTATCAGGACAATTTTCTACGCGTATTGTTGCATCTGAGATTTGTGGATATTCTTTATCCATCATGTTCCCTTGATTGTTATTATTGTTGTTGTTAATGCCATTCCTCAAATTAGCGTACCAATACTTGCTAAATTTACCAGTCCTACGAATAATACGTTGCCCGTCGTGGTCGCCATTATTATCATCGTCATCATCATCATCATCGTTGTACCTGTATTCTTCGATACGTACTTGCTTACTTGCACAAAAAATTGGTGTTTCTTTTGCATGCATCAGTAACGCATAAACGATTGATCGATTATCAAGTTGTACTTTCCATCCTGTTGGACGACCAAATGGTGATAATATAAGTTTCGCTTTGTTAATCCAAAAATTAGTTTTATTATTATGAATACTATTATTCAGAGAAGATGATCCTTCATCGTCGGTAGTGAAGGATAAAAATGGTATTGTTTCATTTTCATTTTCATCATCATCATCATCATCATCATCTTTAGTTTCTTTAGATGTCAGAGGTGGATCCCACATTGCATCTAAATCTAATATACCACGATAATTCTTTTCAAATTCTAATGCTTGTGTTATACCTGCTAACATAGATTCTAATGATGACATGGGTGAAATACCTGAAATTTTTATCCAATTCGTTGTAGGCAATTTTTCACCACTTGCAATTAAGTGTTGTGCTACTGTTTGTGGTTTTTTTGTTGTCGTATTTTTCTCCTCAACTGAATTTACTTCTTGTTGTAGATCCTGCTGCTGCTGCTGCTGCTGCTGCTGTTCCTTAAAAGATGTATTTGACTCTTCTTTCTCATCATGTACAACATGATGTTTTGTCGTACTTTGCTGTGCTATTGTTTCTCTATTATTGGTTGTTGTATTTTCCTCCTCGATAAGCTTTACTTGTTGTACATCCTGTTGTTGCTGTTGCTGCTGCTGCTGTTGTTGACGTTCATAAGATGAATTCACCTCTTCTTTCTCATCATGTACAACATGGTGATTAGTAGTATCACTAGTAACTGGTGCTGGAGTTGGAGTTGGCTTAGTAGCATTTCTTTCCAAATCACTGCGACGAGGACGGTGAATTTTCTTTGGATAAAACTTACGGAAAACATCTGGATTTGAAGCTCTGGGTTTCATTTTATACTGCTGTATTTTACTGCTTTTAACACTATTACTACCACTACCATAACGATCCTGCTGGTGTCTCTCATTGCTACTATTATTCCTCCCTTCTTCTGCAAAAGATATTGGCATCGGTGGTGGTGGAGGTGACGATGACAATGACAAGGCATCACCACCAGAAAACTGTTCTTGCTGTTCTTGTTTTTCTGATGATTTAATCTGTATCTGTTGTTGTTCGACCTTCTCCTCTTCGTCGTCGCCACCGCCGCCGCCGAAGTTGTTATTACTAATATTATTAATTGTCGTCTGCGGTGACGTTTTAGGGGAGTAAGAATAGCGGAAAACATCTGGATTTGAAGCTCTGGGTTTCATTTTATACTGCTGTATTTTACTGCTTTTCACACTACTCCTACCACTACCATAATGATCTTGCTGGTGTCTCTCTATACTTTTAATCCTTCCTTCTTCTTCTGAAAGAGATATCGTCGACATCGGAAGCGGAGGTGGAGGTGACAATGACAACAACAAGGCATCATTGCCAGTAAGCTGTTCTTGCTGTGCTTGTTTTTCTGATGATATAATCTGCATTGGGTGTTGTTCGACCTTCTCCTCCTCCTCTTCGTCGCCATCGCCGTCGCCGCCGGTGTTGTTACTACTAATAATATTATTTGTCGGCCGCGGTGACGTTTTAGGGGAATAAGAATAGAGTCGATAACAACCACATCTGTGACGAATGGTCGCAAGGCCAACAGGATTATCGTATAGCTTCCTTTGCAGCGTAGTTCGTACCAATACAACATTGTTACTAACATTTTGATTCTGCCGCAGCAGGTTGCTACATAAAAATATACGACGAGACACGGACGACGATGGTATCATGGTAAAAATTCAAACTCTAGTAAAAGAAGAAGGATTTCAACAAGTAGCTTGTAAATTGATGTAAGTAGTAAAGACTCTTATTTTACAGTAGCACGATAAGTTCACCAGACCAAACACTTCAACAGAATCAACATCCTCGGTCAAGCCAGATACCCTGATATGCAATGATACTCATTTATGTTGTTGTGTGTGTTTTTTTATTGTCGCCGTTGATGTTTTCAGTTTTCGGGTTTTCTTGTTGCTTTGCTACTGTATGCTAGGTGCGCGCATAACTTACTCGCCGAGTAGGTTGATGGATTTTTTTTCCATAGTACTTTTACTATGGCGTTTTCTGTAACATTAATACTACAAAAAATGTTAAAAATTTTTTCATATTACCACCTCAAGGTTTCTTTTAAAATACTTAGTATATAATCTTTATAAATGTATATATATTCTATCCATACTTCAAATAGAATGGTATGAATCCTGATTTTAATTCAGCAGATAATGTTTTAACTGCATCTTGTCTATTCTTTACAGCATAACAGAATGTATTGATTGTTGTTGTCTCTGCAGTTATTTTTGAATTATAGTCAGCATTAGTGCTAAACTCTGTTTGTGTATTTACAACTTCTGTCCAAGCATTATTCATATCAATACAAATTGTATCAAGTTTTTCAAAATCTTTTTTATCTGATTCTTCAATTGCTTTTTCCATTATGTCATGGAACTCTGTTAGATAGAATCCTAACATCGTTACATTATTTCTTTTTAATGTTTCTTGCCATGTTTGTCTAACTTTTTCTAATTCTAGATGTGCGTCTTTAGATTTGTTCTCTTTTATTAATGTATCAGCACTAGTTATTAAGACTTGAATTTTATCTAATGAGTTTTTCCATTCTTTATCTTTATTATATGGACTTATAGGATTAACACCATACGAATTATAGAATGCATTAAAACTTGTTTGGTATTGATTCATTAACATACTTGTTTCTTGTTTTTCTTGACCTGAAGCAAATAGTACATTCTTATAATCTGTATTCATAACATTATACGATTTTCCGAATGCTTCATACTTATGTCGATTATAAATAAATGTTCCACCTATAATTAATAATATCAATACTACTGCTGAAATTACATATAATATCATTTTTGTTTTCTTTTTCATAATATTCACCTATTTACGCACTTATTAATTATTTGTTAATTATTATTTATTTACTAATTTTTGTTTTCAAATATTCTTTGAATGTCTCTGTGTCAAATGTTACATTATATTTTGTTGCTATCTCTTTAAGCGGAGTGTTTGGATCAATGCCTGACGGTAAATTAAAGTCTTTTATGATCGTTGCTATAGATATGTTTGCTGATTCAGACACATTTCCAAGTGGCATCCAGCCACGTATATTATCCACATTTGCTGTGCCATCTGTATTTTGTACTGTTGATTGCGGTATACTTTGCCAAACACCAGCAACCTTAGAAGCTATAATTACAGCCAATATAAGTACTATTACTGCAATTGCATAAGTCATTATTGATATATCTTTTTTCTTTCCAACTTTTATTGATAAAGATTTTTTCGGACATACCCTAACACATTCCATGCAATTTATACATTCACTATCTTTTACATGATCTACTGTTGATACTTCAACTCTTACAGGACAGACTTTATCACATGCTTTACAATCAATACATGTATTATTATCTCTCTTAATTTGAGTTAAGCCTATTTTGGATATTGGAGCCATAGTTGCACCAAGTGGACATAAATATCTACACCAAAATCTTTCTATAAATATTGATGCGATAAGTATAATAATTAATATTGAAAAGACAATGTATACTCCTGTTGTTTCGGCTTGACCCCATAATACTCCTTCACCAAAATGGAAGAATGTTATGAATGGATCATAATTTCTAAAAACTAGTGTTCCAGTAATAGCTGTTCCTACAAGTATAGCTATTAACACCAAATATTTTAAATATTTTAAATACCTATCAAGTTTTTTTGAAGGTTCAAACTTTCTTTTAGTTATAAATCCTAATAATTCTTGTATTGTTCCAAATGGACAAACCCAACCACAAAATCCTCTACGAAAAATAATTACACTCAATAATACTCCTATGGCTAGTATCATGCTGCTAAGCATTATTCTTGGAACAAGATTTCCAGTAGTTGCATAAGTATATGCGCTTTCAATTCCTCCAAAAGGACATAATGCGTCAACAGATGGAGATTGTCCTCCACCTAATATAAAATGATTAATAGCAAGACCAGTGAATGCTAATAAAATAATTATTAATATACTATATCGAAATATTTTTTGTTGATTTGATGTAAAATTCATTTTGTTTACCCACCTTGATAGTTATTAATGATTAGGATATATAAATTAGTGGTTGAAAATTAAAATAAAAAATAATAAAAGAATTTATCCTCTCATAGGACATGTTCCTGTTTGTGCCATTTGACAACTTCCACTAGTACTACTCGTAGTTTGCATGTGTTGACATCCTACTTGTGTAGTTGATGTTGTTTGAGTGTTTTTAGTATGCATTTGACATCCTGTTCCACCATTTCCTTGACAACTACCTGCTCCTTGTCCAAGTCCTAATTCTGTTCTTATACTGTCTGCTATTTCTGTATCACCAAGTAACATTGCATTGTGCATTGCTACATATCTATCAAAATTTTCCGCATTTATTACTTGAAATATCTTGCCTTGCATCGGTAAATTGTTATCTTTTCTAATTTGTATCCATGCATCATAATCTTCAGCACCCATAGCTGCCTCTAATTGCTCATGTACTTGGGTATTATAATTTGCTCCTTTAGCTAAAGGATTTTCCTTATAGGCTATTACTGCAATTAATGATGCAACACTTATTACAAATACTATAACAATTGCTATCCATAATTTTTTATTCATCTTCTTCCTCTCCATGCGATAATCATGCAATTAGGCATAGTATCATTAAGATGAAACCATATATACTGATTTCTGAAACTATTAATATTATCTATGAAACTTGATTAGTAGTGAATAATAAAGATTTAAAGATTCATTACCGTAATCTATTATAGAAACCTTTAAAATTAGTATGGAAGTAATACCTCTATGAGTAAGAAAAAATTAATAATATCTGGATTAATTATTATAGCATTTATATTGTTTTTAACTAGCGTAATATTCTATGCAAATAACATGCACAAATTAAAACAATTTGATCCACTAGAATTAGAATCAATGTCAAAAGAACAAATAATACAACAAATTTATCAAAGACAAGCAACAACACCCTTCTATTATTTTATACCTATATTTGGATTCTTCGGATTAGCAGTTGGAGCATTAGTCTATTATATTATAAATGGAGATGTTGAAAGAAAAGAAAAAGTTCTGATACAAAATACGTCAGTAGTTATGCAATTGCTTGCTCCAGAAGAACGTAAAGTAATAAAAAAGATTGTTGAAAATCACGGCAAAATTCAACAAATAGAAATAACATACATGGAAGGATTCACAAAAGTTAAAGCACATAGAATAATAGAATCACTAGTACAAAAAGGAATTATAGAGAAAGAGAAATTAGGAAAAATGCGACAATTACACATGAATAAAGACTTATATGAAATATTAAAAGATAAAAAATAATCTACTTCCACAAAGCTAATTTCATTTCGCATCCATTCTCAATCAACGTAATAAATTCATATTCTGAATTCTTTTGAGGATAATCTGATCTATAATGTCCTCCACGACTTTCTTTTCTAAATAATGCAGCTTCTGCAATTAATTTTGCTATTTGAACTAAATTTCTAGTCTCAAATATTTGATCATTAGGATAATAATTCCAATAAATTTTATTAATTGTATTAGATAAACTTTCAAGTATACCAACTGCAGCTTTTAGTCTTTCCTCAGTTCTATCAATTCCGCAAAGACTCATCATTGTGGTTCTTGTAATATCCCATATTTGATTTACTGTTGCAAGATCTGCGTAACTTTCAATACCTTTGGTAGACCATGCCGGCACATCATCAGTGTTTTTATTTTCAGAATAGATTATTGCTTCATCCATTACAATTTTTCCAAATAATGCAGCTTCAGTTAATGAGTTAGATGCTAAACGATTTGCGCCCATTAAACCTGTACATGATACTTCGCCAATTGCAAATAATCCTGATATATTTGTTTTTCCATGCATATCAACTAATACTCCGCCACATGTATAGTGTGCTGCTGGAACTACAGGAATTGGTTGGGTAGTTATATCCACACCTTTCTTTAAACAATGAACGTATATTTGGGGAAAATGTTCCTTAATATATTCTGCATCTTTTCCAGTAACTTTTGATGTCACATTCAAATAAACATGTTTTAATCCGAGTAACTTCATTTCAGCATCTATTGCTTGCGATACTTTATCACGTGTCGCATGAGATCCTTGAGAATTGTATTTTAATACAAAATCCTCTGTAGAATCATAACTCGTAGTTAATATTCCACCCATACTAACTCCACGTAATGCTTCAGTTAATAAAAATCTTCGCTCATTAGATTGCATTCCGAATGGTTCATATAATACTGTTGGATGAAATTGAAAAAATTCCATATTAGCAATTTGCGCTCCAGCATTATACGCCATTGCAATACCATCACCAGTTGCATTTTCAGGATTACTCGTGTATTGAAATACGCGTCCAGCTCCACCAGTTGCAAGTATTACTGCATTTGATTTAAAGGTTATAACACGCTTACTAATTCTATCTATTGCATAAACTCCAAGACACCTATCATTAGTATCTAGATTTTTCGTAAGTTTATCTCGAGCAATTTTATTTCGAGTAATTAATGAAAATGCTAAATAATTTTCATAAACTTCAATATTATTATCGAGCAACACATTACTTGCAAGCGTTTCTTCTATGGCTTTTCCAGTGTAATCTGCAACACAATATATTCTTGCAGCATCATGTCCACCTTCTTGATGTAGCACCCAACCATTATTATCTTTAGAAAATAAAACATTTTGATCCATTAAAAATTGTATTGGTTCATAAGAATTATTTGAAAAATATTCAACGACATTTTTATTACATAAACCATCGCCTGCAGCAAGAGTATTTTTTATTAAAGATTCGTAGCTATCTTTTCCATTTTCAACACGCTTAGGATCAACACCAGTAATTCCTCCTTGCGCATAATAAGTATTTGAATCAGTAATCTTACTTTTAGTTAATATAATAACTTTTTTCCCAAGTTTACTTGCCTCAAGAGCTGCTCTTAAACCAGCAAGACCACTACCAATGATTAATAGGTCTGCATTAATAATATCATTATCAACATTAATACTAGAGTTATTAGAAATAATATTTGTATTAATAGTATTAGAATTTTGATTTGTATCTTGATTAAGCATAATTAATAGAATAGAAGGTTGTTTATAAATTTTAAGTCAGAATACGTTCTAGATACTACTTAGTAAATATATTCCATTAAATTATAATCCGGTAAATCATTACTTCTTATAATGTTCAATACCTGAAGAATTTAATACACATATATGTTGTAAATCTCTGAAATGTTCATTAAAATCTAAACAATATCCTACAACAAATTTATCAGGAATAGAAAAACCACAATATTCTGGAACAAAACCATTACTAATTGGAATTCTTTTAATTAATAAACTTACAACTTTTAACGAAGCAGGATTATATTTCAATATTAATTCTTTCAAAGCTACAATAGTTTTACCACTATCAATTATATCCTCTATCAATAATATGTGTTTTCCAGAATAACTTTCTAATTGCTCAGTATTTGTTGCAACATTTACGTTTCCAGTAGATTTAGTATTAACATAACTTGAAGCTTTAATGAAATCATGTGTTATAGGAATACTTTTTTGTCCATACCTACTATTTAATACATGTAAACTATTTGTTAAATCAGAAAATACTTTTTCTCCACCTTTTAATACACATATTAAATGAATACTTTTTCCTTGATAATCTTCGTGAATTTCTTGAGCAAGCTTTTCAATACGATCTTTAATTAATCCTCGAGGAATCATTACATTTTCTAAATAATTCCTATAATGCATAGGTACACTTAATTGATTAATAGAATAGTTTTCTGCTTTGTCTGTAATTATTATTGGAACGGATGCCATAATATTGAAAAAAGAGCAGAATATAAAAAGTTATCTTAAATTCAAAAGATAGTGATTAATTACTCCCGAGTAACAACATAATAGTAAACTTTATAAATAAGTTAATCCTAGTACAATAAAGAGATAAGGAGGAGATAATATGACTGAAACAACATACGGAATAATATCAGACGCTCATCAAAAAATAGGATTAGTTAAACTTGCAATTGAAAATTTCAAATCCGAAGGAATAAATAAATTAATACTTAATGGAGATATAAGCAATGACACAGCAGATTCTACATCAGAAGCACAAAAATATCTTGAATATATACTAGAAACTGCGGGGAAAAGTGGACTTGAAACATTTATTCAACCAGGAAGTCATGAAGTTATTGGATTATACGAACCATTAGTTGCTTTCTTTGCAAATAAATATCCTAATATTATAGATACAATAAAAAATCCCAAAATGGATTTTGGTTCACATCAATTAGTATTCTTACCAGGTTCAGACCACATTAATGGAGAATATATTTTTGGAAATACAAAATTACCAACGGGCGAATATGTTAAAACTGCACAAGGTTTAATTCAAATAGATAACTACGGTCAATTTATAGAGATTGTACAAAGCAAGCAAATACCAAACATTCAAGGAGTTATGCAATATCAAAATATTAATGATCTACGAAATCTACTAACAAATCCAGATAAAACAATTCTAGTCTGTCATGTTCCAAGAAAATTCGATAATGTTGCTAATGGAATCGATAGTGCACATTTTGTTGAAGGATATAAATTAGACGTACGTCTGGTATCATATAAAACAAGCCCTAAACTTAAAGAAAAATTCATTAGTTCGAGTGGATTAATACCTGCACAAACACCAGAAGCACAAAAATTATTATCAAGACCAAATAGTATGAAAATTGTTGATAAAAATTTTACTGAAGATGAAATAATATCCTTCGGAGTACGGTACTCATTAATGCAAGGATCACCAATAGTAGAATTTAATGTTGAAAAATACGAAAATCGTGGCAACGAAGATTTAAAAAATTTATATCAAGAGTTAGGAATAACAAAAGCTGTTAGTGGACATTTTCACGAATCAGGTCATAATGCACATGATTCAAATGGAATTAGTATTCCGCAAAACACATTAGTAAATGAACTATATTGGAATTCAGGATGTTTAGACAACAGACAAACAGGAATACTAACAGTTAAAGATGAAAAAGTTAAGTATAGAAATATAACTTTCGAATAAAAATAAGACATAATAAAAAACAACTGAAATTATAAAAGAATAAAAAAGAGTAAGTATTTAGGAGGATAAAATGAAAAAAGAAATAACATACAATCATAATTTAGTTAAAGGAGATGTAATTGAAATCTACGCAAAAACTATTGCAAATTTAGGACCTTTAAATTTTATTAAAGAAAAAAATTTTAGTATTGATACTAAGTCCAATTCAAATAAAGGAAACATAGGATATACTCTTATGAGTTATACTGGTGGACATACAGCATATATTGCAAGACAAATAATGGATTGTGCTGACAATGTAGATAATGTTAGAATGGAAAGAGGAAATCTTTTTTATGATAATCCATCAAGAAAAATAACTTTAGAAGCCATAGATAAACAAACAAAAGTAACATTAGAAGGAAGTAATCGAGCAATAAAGACTATGCAAAAAACTATTGATGAAATGTTTTGTTAATAAAACATCATAAAAATTCGCTGAGAGCGTCTTACTCCACACTAAAGTGTGGAGTTTGACCGGACGCTCTCTTAATCGCGAATTTTTAGGATACTAAAAACGGCGCTGTATCTCCGGGCTAAAGCCCAGCGTTTTAGCGCCATTTTTATTATAACGAATTAAACAATCAATAAAAATAAAGTATTTTTTATCTTTTATTTAATTTACAATATTAATCGAAAATATTTTCAAAATCAATATCATTTCTTCTCGAGAATATAATCAATAACATTCTTTGCAGAATAGTTTAATCCGTACTTATTTACAATTTCTTTAACAGAAGATAAATCAGAGCCCGTTGTTACAATTGCTATTTCATCAAGAGAGCCAAGGCCAATTGTTGCAAGTAATGCGTTACATAAACAGACCTTATTTACAGTATCTTTTTCGAGGCCACCTTTTCTAATATATTGTGAAATATTTTCTGATGGACAACGAGTGTCACCTTTATTATTATATAGTTCTACAAGATATCCTAAATCACAAACACGTTCTCGCGCATTATACAATTCTAAATTCGATAAAGTATTCGAATTTTGAAATACTTTAAATGGAAATCCACTAGATGATGCATCTGGACTAGTAAATACTTTTCCACCATTCATTATCTCTTTAAGAGTTTGTAATTTTAAATCTTTTTCAATTCCTGATGCAGAACTAAATGCAAATGGTGAGCCAACTTGAATTCCTGAAGCTCCAAGTTCTTTAGCTTCTTGTAATTTTGCAGCATATGCTCCTGCAAGCCAGTATGGCTGTAATTTACCTGATTTTTGAGCATTTTGATTAAGAAGCATTTTTAACATAGAAAAATCCATTTCATCTTTTGCACCATAATCAGGTTCACCTATAGCATTTAATGCTTTAGATCTTGCAGGAGCATTGTGACCTCCAGCAGTAAAACCTTCAAATATATATGCATCTGCATTAGGCAATGCTCGAATACCCATATGATTAGATAATATTCCAAAAAATGCGGGCCGTTTTAAACCAGTTACAACTTTTGATAAAATCTTATTCATAAAAAAATCTTCAGGATTAAAATGTAATGTTTGATCATTACCATTAACAATTGGAATTGATAACGTTGCAGAATTATGTTCTGAAAGAGAAGTAATAGCATCAGGAATATCTTTTGCAAATCCTGCTCCTATTAATACACAATCAACACCAGCAAGCATTGCACCATAAACTGCAGGCATCATTGAATATCTTATCTTATACAAATAATTTATTCCAACAGGATTAGAATGGCCTTGCTTTGCAAGATATACTTCTACAAAATTTGCAGCAACAATCAAATTAGTAAGTGTAGAATTTTTTATACTTAATGAGCCATCAGAATTATTTTTAAATGTTGGAAATGGTGCATTCAAATAATTTTGATCATATTTTTTACCTTCAGGAATATAATATTTATCTATTATTAATTCCGCCAATTCATGATCAGGAAAATGTTTTAGTGCGAATCTTATTTCGCCGGTTGGATCGCCATTTTGTAATCTTCGAAGCATTACATTTTCTAAAGCAACACCCGAAACAACACCTAATTCACCAGAAGTCGAAACTGCTCTTGCAAGACGATAATTAGATACTCCGACACCCATTCCGCCCTGAATAATATCTTTTGTGACTGATTTTAAAGTCATATTAACACCATAAGAACAATAAGTAACATACATTAATAAAGTTATCTTAAAATATTTGGCTCCTTTCAAAATCTCACTACGTTCGACTTTTTGACCACGCTCACATAGAATCTTTGAAGATTATTTTCCGATTTATTTATACTTGTAATAGTAAATTTAAGGTTCGCCAAGTGGTCACAAAAGACTTTTGAAAGGAGCCTTAAAATATTTCAGAATTATACTAGTAGATGTTTTACTAAAAGATGAAATGGATTAATACATAAGGCAGGAATAGTAATGTTTTTTTTATTCATTTCAACTAATAAATTTTCTGAAGAAAGTTTAGATCTAGTATCATAAAAAAATTCAGAAAAATGATTTTCTGCCGCAGTTTTATCTATATTATATAGAGATCTTAAAAAATCTAATCTAGTACGTTCACTATGCTTAGATAAAATTACTGCCGGAACAAAATAATCAGTAGCGTCAATATACTGGCTATTATTATAATATAATGTTCCTAAAATAGTATTTGCCCAATGTGATGTCGGCAATATTTTATCTAATTTTAATTTATGTGTATCAATATCATCTATTCCGAGTTCTAGCAAACTAATAGAATTACATAATACTGAAATATTCGGATATTTAGGAGTAATTACATATTTAAAAGATTTAGACGCTGAAGCGTAATTTTTCATAGAATAATGAAGCATACCGGTTAATTCCATTACAGCTTGTAACTCATTAAAACGTTTATAATACTTTTTATTATTATCTAAAAAAATTATTGCTAAATTATATTCTTGCGCGAAAACACATGCTTCAATATATGTTCGGAATAATTCTTTATCATTAGCATCATGAACAAATTTCATATTTAATGCTAATTCTTTTTGCAAAGATATTTTATCATTATTAGAAATTAATTTTTCAAGTTTTGAAGATAATAATATACAATCTGCATCAGACATAACAAAAACATTATAGAATTATTAATAAAGTTTATCAAAAAATTAGCTAAAATAACATAAATTAAAATAATTGAGAATAGTTTGTTACTTAGAAGTAATATAAGTAATAACCTTTTTAAATAAGGATAGACTTCTAAATAACTAACACCTAGCTAGAACTATGCAGTCTTAAATTAAAGTAATAACATCTTAAGACAGTATTAGACTATAAACATAATAATATAACAAATAATAGAAAATATAATTAAAATAACATAAATGATAAAACAAAACAAGACTACAAATAAAGAAACTCCTGTAGTATTAAACTTCAATCTACATCAACCGCTAAGATTAAGTCCAGATAGAGACTCTTTTTTATGGAACGAGAAAAATGAAGCCGCATTTAACAAAGGAACAAACCAATATTATCTGCCTGCACTCGAAACAATTTCAGAAATAATGTTAAAATATCCTGGTTTTAAATTTAATTTTGGCTTATCAGGCACATTTCTCGAACAAGCAAAAGAATATTCACCACATTTAATGAATGCATTAAAAAATATTATTGCATATGGATTAGAACATAATCAAATAGAATTAGTTGGCGAAACATATTATTCATCATTAGCAGAATTCTTTAAAGATCCGACAGAATTTAATAAACAAATCACAAAACAAAAAGATCTTCTAAAAGAAGAATTTAATATTACTCCAACGACATATAGACATACTCGAAGACCATTTAGTACTTTTGTAGGAAAAGAAATAGCAGGACAAGGATATAAAACAATTTTAACAGATATAATCTCCGATGAATATACAGATACAGCTTACACTTTAGTAGATACCGATAATACCTTAGTAATAAAAAGAAATATTGAATTAAGTCATTTAATATCAAGACAAAAATATTTAAAATCAGAAGAATACATTAAAAAATTAGAAGATAGCGTAGTACCCGTACTTTTAAGTTATGCAATAGGAAGAGTAGGAGATAAAGATTTTTTAAAATTCTGGAAAGAATTTGCAAAAGATAGTCAAAATAGACTAGACACTACACTTGCAAGTTCAATGTATTCACAAGACGATATTAAAAAACTTTCTCAAATAGATATTCCGACAGAACACTCAATTTCTCACTTAAAAAGTTGGCAAGAAGCAAAAATAATCACTAATAATCTAATAGATTCTTATGCCAAATTTGAACTATTTAAACAAATAGAACAATTATTTGATTATCCTTCAGCCAGTTTGACAGAAAAAAATATAAGAAGACGAAGCATTTTAACGTCATACTCCAATTTCAGATTTTTAGATGGCAAAGATGATTCTCCAGACATTCGTAGCAACCCTTATGGTAATCCAGTTGATGCTACATTTCATTTTACAAGAAAAGTAGATAAATTAGAAAATAAAATAAAACTTGAGAAAAAAAACTTTCAATATCTTAAAAAAAGAGAACAAGATATTATATTAACAGCAAGTCCTGAATTAACACAAATTTCTGAAGAAATAGCTCCTCAAGGAGCAGTTCCTATAAATGCATTTGGTGGTATGGCAATTGTTGCTTCAGCAATGGCTAACTATCTTGCAGAACAAGGATTTGATTCTCGCGTATTAACATTAGATATCGCTCAAAATTATGATAAAAAAGCAAAAGACTTGTATAGACAAAAAGTTGCTGCTGAAATGAATGTTAAAGAGGAGAAAGTATACTTAGTTAGAAGTTTTGCATTTGATGGAATTAAAAATCCATACAATAATGTTCCACAAAATCTCTTAGCTTCAGAAGCACAAAATCATGCTATGAAAAATGTATTTCCGCAATTATTAAAAGAAGATCGTTCAATAATACATATTTATCACGATCAAATATTTGGAGGCGTTAGTGCAGCAAAATTCCAAAGTATCAGTGATAGCCTTAGAGCAAATGGCGATAAAAGATTATTAAAAAATATTCAATATTCACATAACGTACATTCAATATTGCTTGAAATGGAATCATTTTGGGATTTACCTGATGGGGTAAAAAATAATTATATCTATTATACTGATGGAAAAGCTAATTCATTATTAACAGGAATAAAAAATGCTGATAGGACAATATTTGTTTCAGAACAATGGTTAAAAGAAGTTCGAGAAAATATTTTCCCAGATAGAGTACCTTCAGAATTTAGAGAAAAAATAATAAGACAATACGAATTAGGTACAGTTACACCAATATTAAATGGCTTACCAAAAGAAAGATATCCTGAAAATGCATCATGTCTAAAGCATCCAAGTTTATACTTTCCAAAAGCCGATAAAAAAACTCTTGATTTAATCACATCATTTGATCCTGAAAGTAATTTTTTAGAAGCTAGACTAAATAATAAACTCGCTATTCAAAGATTAACGGGTTTAAAAGAAGATCCTGATGCAATACTTGCAGTTTATAGCGGTAGATATGATTTTTATCAAAAACAATGCGATATCTTAGAAAAAATTATTCCTTATTTACAAAAAGAATTAAGCCAAAAAGGAATCAGAGCACAATTCTTATATTTAAGCAATCCTGTAAATGATTCTGATGTATTACACTCATATAACAATATGATTTCATATGCATTACAATCAGGAGGAAACACAGCAATACACCCATTTACCTTACCATTAGAACTACTTGCAAATTCTGGAGCAGATTTAGCAATAGGTGCAAGCATAATAGAAATGTGTGGCCTTAATGATGAATTAGCTCTAATTTGTGGAGCCTTGCCAGCATTTACTGCAACAGGCGGACTTATCGATAAAATAACACCATTAAATTTAATAGGATATAATGGATACAAAGAAACTAGTGGAAATGGATTATTGTTCAATTCAGATCATAATAGTATATGGTATGGACTTAAAAATGCTTTTGAAGTCGCTAATTATCTAAGAAAAAATCCTCACATAAATCAAACATTCACTTATAGTCGCATGATTAATGCAAGAGTAGATCTATCAATAGAAACACAAGGAGAAAAATTAGTTGCAGCAATAGAACAAACATTAGGTAGACCACTTAATTAAATAATATTCTAGAAGAAACTTTTTAAAACAGATTTAATTCTATAGATAGAAGAAACAATTACAACATAACATATTGCCCAGATGGCACAATCTGGTACTGCGATGGTCTCGAAAACCATTTCCGCAAGGTTTCCCGGTTCAAATCCGGGTCTGGGCGTGGAAGAGGACTTTATGTCCTCTCCTAACAAGTTTTAGCGCAGGTTTTTGGATAAGTAAAAAAATGCAGGAAAATCTGAGTCTTGGCGTTTATTATTAATAATTATTCCCTAAAATGAGTGAAGTCCAAAACATAGAATCAATAGTTAACGCATACATTATATTATTTAATACGATTATAAGCGATCATTCTGAAAAAATACAAGGTAAATATTTTACAAGAAAATTTATGCCAATACATAGCAAAATATTAACGTCCATTAATGATACACCCACGAATGATTTTGACATAGAATTACTTCCTAAAGTAAATGAACAAATACCTAAATGTATTGTTGATGTAAAATATCTGTATTCTTATGTTGATAAGAAAAAAGTCTACGAAGCAATATTTACACCAAAATAATTATTCAAATATAACAAGTTAAATAAAAATAATTAAATCATATAATCAAAATAAGATTAATTCTTATTCAACTTTAATTCTACTACAACACCTAAATGATCAGAAACAAGAAGAGGACATAAATAAGTAGTTATTACTTCAAATTCTGAACTAATAAATATATGATCTATAGATTTTTTGGGCTTCCAAGAAGGAAAGGTTTTTTTATTATGAACTGGTTTTAATCCTATATCTTTAATTAACTCTAATTCATCTAAATTTTCTGTATTGAAATCGCCCATTAAAATTTTAGGAGTAGGATCTTTTGAAAGTACTGATGCAATTTGTTTTAATTCTCGAATACGATCTTTTTTTCCTAAAGATAAATGAGTTACAACAAGTTTAATTTTTTGATCATTAATAAATGATGTTGCAAATTCGAAATATCTTGGATGTTTACTATGTAATTTATAATATTCCCTATTATGTTCAGGAAATTTACTTAATAAGCCATCACCTTGATTGATTAGTTTACCAAACTTATAAGTCGGATTAAAAGAATGATAAGGTAGTTTAGTTAATTTAGATAGTATTTGAACTTGACTTAAATGTTTAGTTCTAAACAATCCACCATCAACTTCCATTAATGCAACAATATCAATATCCTCATGATTAATATATTCTGAAAGATCATACAATGGTTTATTAGAATGCGGAACAAAGTTTCTAAATAAGGTTGTAACATAGCCAAAATAGCCCTTAGAATTATTAACCCCTCCTTCAATATTAATCGATAAAACTTTAACACTATTTTCCATAATTCATAAGATTCGAGGATATATTAAAATGTTTTTAAATTAAAGAAAGCTCATTTTTATTATAAAAAAAATACTTGCTAATATGTAACCACTATAAAGCAATAACTATTTAAATAAGCGTTATTTTCTTCATATTATGAACGATTTAGAATATACAATATTATTAGTAGATAATGATCCTTATCAAAAAATCTTTATAGAGTCAATGCTAAAAAAAGATTTTACAAATACTAAAGTAGTATCTACAAACAACGCCAATACAGCAATAGATTATATTAAAAACAATAACAAAGTAGATATAGTATTAGCAGAATTTAGACTAGCAGAAGCAAATAATTATTCATTATTAAAACAAATTAAAGATATAAGCAATATCCCAGTTCTAGTTCAAAGCACATACAGTTTTAACAATGAAAAAAGAAAATGTTTAGAAGCAGGATTTAATGAATACTTATTGAAGCCATATCCAGCTCAAGAATTAATCGATAAAATCAGCCCTTATCTAAAATAAGTTATAATTTTTAATTAAATTTTTCTAGATAGAATTATAATAAATAGTAAACAATTATTCTAAGAATAATAGTAAGAATTATTAAATTAAAGAAATTTATAGATAAGAAAAAAGAATTTATTCATCAATCATTTCAATCTCGATGTTTAAGCCTTCTGGAATAGGTACTTTCATAACTAGTCTTAATGCTCTTTCATCAACACCTAAATCAATTAATCTTTTATGAACACGCATTTCGAATCTGTCCCAAGTTGCAGTTCCGTTACCACAAGGTCCTTTTCTAGTTGTAATCTTTAACTTTTTCGTTGGTAATGGAATTGGTCCCTTAATAACAACGCCAGTTTTTTCGGCTACATCTTTAATGTATTCACAGGTTTGATTAATCTTATTAATGTCTGTACTTGCTAATTTGATTCTTGCCTTTTGCATTGTTTACCTCAACGATAAATTTTTAATTTATCGTATATAAAATGAAAAAAAATAATAAGCCAAAAAGCTTATAATTGTTTCTTAACTACATCGATGCACATTCCTGCAGCGACAGTTGAACCAGAGTCTCGAATTGCGAATCTTGACATCTGTGGTATTGTCTTATGTGTTTCAATAACTAATGGTTGTACTGGCTTGAATTTTACAATTGCAGCATCTCCATTCTTTATGAAGTCTGGATGTTCCTTTAAAGTTTCTCCAGTCATTGGATTTAATTGCTTAACAATTTCTAAAACAGTACAAGCTATTTGTGCGGTATGTATGTGGAATACTGGTGTATATCCAACAGTTATTACACTTGGATGGTTCAATACAACAATTTGTGCTGTGAATTCAGTTGCAACACTTGGAACATTGTCTAAGTGACCACAAACGTCTCCACGTTGAACATCTTTCTTACCAAATCCTCTTATTGATAATCCTACATTATCTCCTGGACCTGCTTCAGGCATTTGTTCGTGATGCATCTCGATAGACTTTACTTCTCCTGGAACTCCTTTACCTTCTCTTCCTGGAACAGCCATTATCTTATCGTTAACTTTTAAGATTCCAGTTTCTACTCTACCTACTGGTACTACACCAATACCTGTGATGTTATAAACATCTTGGATTGGTAATCTTAATGGTAAGTCAGTTGGTTTTTGTGGAACAGCTAAATTATTAATTGCTTCTAATAATGTTGGTCCAGTATACCATGGCATATTTTCAGATTTCTTTGCAATGTTATCTCCTTTTAAGGATGCAACAGCAACGAATTGTACATTTTCAACTTTCCAACCTGAAGTTTTTAATAAAGCAGTTATAACTTTTTTAACTCCTTCAAATCTTTCTTGAGCGTAGCCCTGCATATCCATTTTGTTTACAGCTACTATTAATTGGCCTACACCTAAAATCTTTGTTAATCTGCAATGTTCTACAGTTTGTGGTGGTAATTCAGTTACTCCTTCAGTACCCTTAATTTCGTTTGCTCCACATACTAAAACAGCAGCATCTGCTTGTGATGCACCAGTGATCATGTTCTTTACAAAATCTTTGTGCCCAGGAGCATCAATAATTGTGAAATAGTATTTATCTGTCTCGAACTTCTTATGAGATAAGTCTATTGTTACTCCTCTCTCTTGTTCCTCTTTTAAATTGTCCATAACGAATGCAAATTCGAAGCCACCTTTTCCTAATTCTTGTGCCTTTTCCTTTAATTTTCTCATTGCTTGTTCGTCAACATTTCCTGAATCGTATAATAATCTTCCTACAGTAGTTGATTTTCCGTGATCTACGTGACCAACGAATACAAGGTTTATGTGTTCCTTTGCCTTTGCCATTTTAAATTCCTCCAATATACTAACAACTAAATATTAATATTTTTATCTAATTTACCCCAACAACGGGATAATATGAGGAATTATAAACTATTTATAAATATTTTGCTTTCGTAGTGGAGGTTTTCTAAACTGTTAGAAGGTATAAAAAATAGGTTTTTCCATCATAAAGTGAATATTAGCATTAATTAAGATAAACAAGCACAAATAGCAATAATCATGATATTAGTGAGGATTGATATCGTATTTAGGGAATATTATGATTAATAGGATGATTAATTAAACATTATTAATACCGTTAGTTGCACCAAAGGAATGATGAGTATATACATTAAATACTGGCCTATACATATCTTCAAGTAACTTGGTTAAAAATTTGATATTAGGTTCTTTAAGTATAATAGAGTTATTATTCGAAATACACCTACATAAATTATTAGTGGAAGAAAAATAGGTTTTTTCATGAAAGTCTTTTTTCTCTTCAATTAATTTAAATTCATTTTTGTGAGCATTTTTTCTAGCACTAGATTCTGCAGGATTTCTCAAATACCTATCTCTCTCTTCATCTCTTTGTGTAAGATATAAACTAGTGTGTCCTACAAATTCCCCGCTATAATGAAAATCCATTTCTTCCGTCATTAATTGTATTTCTACTCGTTCATTATGTATAGCTCCCTTTAATTGTATATAAGGCAGTAATGCGCTTTTTTGATCTTCTGTTAAAGAAATATTTTTTGAAGGTAACTGTTTAAGATAATTGTATGTATCTCTCATTTGATTTATTACTTCCAAAAAATTATTCGAATCAAATTCCTCTTTTAATAATTTTTTAACAGAAGCTTTATCATTTTGTTCACGAATATTAACATTTTTTTGTATTACTTTACCATACTGTTCTAATTCATATACTATCTGATCTCTTAACCTATACAATTCTTTACCCATATCTAGAATACTTTTTTCATCAAGAGCTAAAAATCTACTAATGTCAGCAGTATCTGTATTCTTTCTATTCTTTAGTTTATTTCTAAATATTACTCTTACAGCAATAGCATCATAAGGATAATCATCTTTATCTCGTAAATTTTCTAACCAATCTACAAGTTTTTTCATCTCACGCTCAGAATTTTTAACTCTTGAAAGAATAATATATTTGGATGAATCTAATTCTTGACTTCTCTGAGTTTTAAAAGGATTATATAACCCAGTCATATTCGAAGTAGATAATATTTCTATTTCAGATATTGTAGCAATCGTCCCATCAGGACGTAAATATTTAGAAATATATTCCTCGGGTTTTTCTCTTAGTATTTTTTCTATTGTTCTCTCACCATAATAAGAAGTTACAAACGTAGTTCGTTTATTTTCAGAATTGGTTTTAATATCTCTTGTTATAGAATGTATAAAATGAACAGGAATTAAATCTTCATTATTTTCCCAGCTTTGTAATTTATGAATAATATTTTCAACATAATCCTGTAATGTTCTATCTCTTTGCGCTGTTAATTTCTGAAATTCGTGATTAAATAATAATAATTCTTCATCCGTAACTTTTTCTCTAAATCTACTATATATATGTTCTTGCACATATTTAGAACTAGGGTCGATATTAAATTCGTCTGCAAGTTTATATTCTTCTTGCATTGCATCAAGCAATATGTCTCTATGTCTGTCGATTCTATCATCAAGATTTTGAAATGAAAATTTCTGAGTCATAACAACTTCCCATAATTAAAGTAATTTATAAATTTTAATATTATTTATTACTTTAAAATGAATAAGAAACTAAGATTTATAAATTATAATTGATTTTTAAAAATACATGAATAATAAATTAGAAACAAAAACAAAAGATAACAACATAGTTAATAATAACACTAAAGAAAAATCATTAATACATCGTCTTTGGGAGTATACCACTTATATGTATATAGGAATAATTGTTTATGGTGGTGTAAACATATTAGTAAATAAATATGTAGTTCAAAATTCTAAACAATATACATCAATTGAAGAAATACAAACAATTTTACCAGAAGAAAAAAAGAGATTAGGAATAGAAGAGTACATAATAACCTTAAATTTAGAAAAAAATATGAAAACATCTTCATGCGAATATATCGGTCCAAAAAACTATAACGTACATTTAACTAAAGAACAACTTAATTTAGGAGTATTAAGACATGAACTAAAACATAGTACAAGAGTAACACAAAAAAAGATTCACTTTATAAGATATACACTAATAGAAGAACCTATAGCCACATACTATTCTTTAAGTGCACTAAACAAATAATTTTAACAAGAATAATTTATCAAAATACCTAATTAGAAATTAAAAAAAAGAAATATGATAGCATCTAATTACTTGATGATATTAAAATTAAAAGTTTACTTTTTATTAATTAAATTATATGCGCTTTGTCCGACACTATAAGGCCATATTAATGAATGAGACATTAATATATTGCTTTGCTCTTTTTCTAATGCTACAACTTTTTGTTCTAATTGCATATATTTAATTGGTTCTACATTAACTAAACTTTTTACTTGTTCAGTTTTTAATGCATCATGTTCTTTAGTCATACGATCATTTGTTAAATGATAATCTATTGCAACACCTGCACCATAAATCATTGCAGTATATAATGTTCCTTTTAGTAAAAATCTTTTTAATCTACTTCCAAAACCAGTATTTGTTTTTTGTTGAGTTAACATTTTTCACCATATATTTTTTATTATCACATATTCGAGAATAAAATATTCTCTATAGTAACTGTAATGATATAATATTTATAAATTTTGTGCTTTGTTATTACTTTAAAGTAGTTTATAAAAACACGTCTACTTATTTAATAATAAAATATATAGAAAAAAATACTACAAATAATACTTAGAATATAGTTATTAAAAATAATAATTAAAAAAAAAAGAAAATAAAAAAAAAATCCTTACTCGGATTGTTCTTCTTCTCCACCTTTTAAGCCTTTTCTGCTTCTGATGTTACTGATGATTTTTCCTTGTAATTCTTCAGGCAATTTTTCGAAAGTCTGATCAAGTACAAAGAAATTTCCTCTACCTTCAGTTGAAGATCTTAGGTCGGATGAAAGTCCAAACATCTCGCCAACAGGGAGTTTTCCTTTTACTGCAATATGTGCACCTTCTTGCTGCATATCAAGTAATTGTCCTCTCTTACTGCTAATCAATTTACTTATTTCTCCCATAAATTCTACAGGAGCATCGAATTGCAATATTTGTGTTGGTTCAAACATTAATGGATTAGCCTGCATCATAGCGCCTCTAATACCTTCTCTAACTGCAGGATATACTTGTGCTGGTCCTCTGTGGATTGCATCTTCGTGAAGTTTTACATCGTCTAAAATTATTTTTACACCGATGCATGGTTCTCTTGCTAGTGGTCCTTTGAACATTACGTCCTCAAACATATCATTAACAAGTTCAATTACTTCACCAATATGAACAATACCTCTTGTTCCATCAACTAACATATTTCCATTGTATACATTTCTAACTTTTCTGGATTCTTTAGTATCCATTCCTGCAGCTTCAAGTTCACTCCATAAATCTTGAGTACTCTTTTTAACACGGCCATTTGGAATTTTTCCTGCCTTAATTGCGTCTCGCATATCTTGACTTAATGGTTCTACAGTAAAGTAGAATTTATTGTGTTTGTTAGGAGACTTTCCTTCGAATGAATCAGCACTTTTTTTAGTTATAGTCTCTCTGTATACTACAATTGGAGGAGATGACTGGATGTCAATTCCTTTTTCAGTTCGAATTCTATTTTCAATAATTTCTAAATGCAATTCGCCCATACCACTCATCAAATGTTCACCAGTTTCCTGATTAATTTGAATCTGTATAGACGGATCTTCTTTTGAAACTTGTATTAATACTTCAACTAATTTTGGTAAATCAGATGGTTTCTTTGCTTCAATTGCTTTAGTCATTACTGGTTCGAAAATATGTGTTATTTGTTCGAATGCATCCATCTCGCCAAAAGATACTGTTTCACCAGGATATGCCCCTTTAAGACCAGATACACCAATAATATTACCTACAGGAGTATTGTCAACGATTTCTCTTTTTGCTCCGTTGTAAATATATATTTGTTGGATTCTTACGTCCATCTTTGCTCTGTTTAATCTAACAGTTTCTCCACGACGCATAGTTCCACTAAATAATCTTCCTGCACATATTTCTCCAGCTTGGGGATCAATAGTCATTTTGGTTACAACAAATGCAAGTGGACCTTTTGGATCTGCATGCACTAATGATTGACCAATAGGACTTTCAACATCTCCCTTCCATATTTTTGGAATTCTATATACTTGAGATTGTACTGGACTTGGATGATGTTGAATTACAGCATCTAATATTACTTCGTGTAATGGTGCAATATTTTTTAATTCTCTCCAAGTATCATTTTCGTAAGCTTCAATTATTGTCTTAAATGTTAATCCCTTCTTCTTCATGTAAGGAACACTCATTGCCCAATTATGGAATGCTGAACCAAAACATACTGAACCATCAAGTACATTAACTTGCCATTTTGGACCCATGTCAGGAGATATTTCAATTATTAACTTATTTACGTGATTAATAACTTTCATAAATCTCTCTTGCATTGCTTCAGGAGTTAATTTTACTTCTTTGATTAATCTATCAACCTTATTAATGAATAATATTGGTTTAACTCTTTCTCTAAGAGCTTGTTTCAATACTGTTTCAGTTTGCGGCATGATACCTTCAACAGCACAACATAATACTATTGCGCCATCTACTGCTCTCATTGCTCTTGTTACGTCTCCACCAAAATCAACGTGTCCAGGAGTATCAATTAAATTAATTAGATATTCTTTTCCACCTGATTCGTGTACCATAGAAACGTTTGCTGCATCAATTGTAATTCCTCTTGCCTTTTCATCCTCGTGAAAATCTAAAACACATGCTTTTCCTGCAAGATCTTGTGACATCATTCCTGCACCGAATAATAAATTATCTGAAAATGTAGTCTTACCGTGATCAATATGAGCACATGTAGCAATATTTCTTATATTATCTGGCACATTCATAATACGCATAACTTTATCAACGTTTTTTTCTCCCATAATTTTTTAGAAAAAAATTAAGTAAAACTGACGAATGTTTTGCTTTGCAAAAATTCATCGCGCTTATTCTTAGTTCTCTTCTACCTCCGTATTTTAATTTATATTTTTGTTAATTTTTTAATTCAAATTTAGTATAATTTTCTATAAAATAAATATTAAAAAAATTAAAGTGTATGTATTTCATGCACTGTTTTATATGTATGAATCTCATCAGGCGCGAACCATAATTTTACTTCATATTCTGAGTCTTCGACATTTCCTGAAGCGTGTATTAAATTCTTTATAGCAATACCATTCTCATCAGCAAAGTCATATGAATGTTGCGCGAAATCTCCACGAATAGTTCCTGGCAATGCAGATTTAGGTTCTGTACTTCCAACAATTTTTCGAATAGTTTCAACAGCATATATTCCTTCTAAAACAAGTGCTATAACTGGGCCTGAAACAATAAAGTTTTCAAGACCTGGATACATTTTTTTACCGACATGAGCAGAGTAATGTTTTTTTGCAAAATCTCTGTCAATCCACTTCATTTTCATGCCTACAACTTTGAGGCCCGCATCTTCAAATCGTTGTATAATTCTACCCATTAATGCACGTTGTACACCATCAGGTTTAATTAAAACTAACGATCGTTGAATGATTGGAGCTTTTTTAGTTTCGTCTGCCATGATCTCACTTCTTTTTATCAGCTTTCTTTTCTACTGCGTTATTAACCCATTTATGTTCTCTTGGTATTCTTCCTAATTGTATTAGATTTTTCTCGCATTTCATAGAACAGAAATATAATATTTGTCCTGAAGCCTTGACGTACATTTTACCTGTACCTCTAGCCAGTTCGTTGTTACAAAATGAACATTTAACCATTTTTTCACCTTATAGTTTATTGATTGCCACGACCCATTTTATTTAATGGTCTAGCTTCTATTTCTGTTTCTCTAAGCATTAATGTGTCTCCAACTTGTACTGGACCACGAACATTTCTACGCATAGTTTTATTTTTATCTCTACCATCAAGTATTTTTACTCTTACTTGTGTAGCTTCTCCTCGAGTACCTGTTCTTCCGACAACTTCTTCAACTTTAGCTGGAACTGCAAATGTGAAACTCACACTACCCTTTTGTTCTGCAACTGCTGGTTGAGCATTATCAAATTTCATAGGTTTTACTTTTTTATCAGCCATTTTAACCTCTAGATATTTTTAATTTTTTGTATATAATATTATTAATATTTATCACATTAACATATTATAATGATTTAATCCTTTAATAAACCTTTAGCATCGCCTGCATCTATTATTGCAACAGCAGCTGTTGGTTTTGTTAATCCTGCAGCAGCGCCTAATTCTTCTTTACTAGGTACTTCAATACATAAGATTCCTTTTTCTTTTGCAAGTAATGGAATGTGCATAATTATTTCTTTTGGTGTTACGTCAGCTGCATATACAATTGCCTTAGCTGTGCCACGTTCAACCATCTTAGTTGCTTCATTAGTTCCCTTCTTTATCTTTCCACTCTTTCGTGCTATTTCTACTAATTCATATCCTTTATGGTCTGTCATTTTATGTGCCTCCAAATTTTTTGTTTAGCAACTATTTTTATTCGCGATTGATAGATTTTATACACGTGTTGCTAAACACTGCTCATTGCTGGTATTAGTTTAGAACTATAATACCTCTCTCAGTCGTATTACGGACTTCATCAATCATCGGTAAACTATAGGAATAATTAATGTTTTATAAAGATTTTGATTAAGAAAGTATTACTACTAGGGCGTAGCTATTAATCGAAATATTTATAAAGATTAAAAACAATCACAAAATATGATTAATAAAGAGAAAATTAAATTAACAAAAAAAACTGATTCAAATTGCATGGGAACTGCATTATTTTTAAGCGATTTAATAGGAAAAGATAGATTCGCATATGATCATGAAATATGGCAATACATTAATCATCATGATTATAAAACACAACCCTCAAATGAATATTTTATTGCAATTTGGTTTAATAAAAAAATAGTTCATTATAACACTAATGGGCGTACAGACATTAATTGTATTGAACACATGGGTGTTGTAACCAATATAACTCCAATTCTAATCACACATAGAACAGGTTTTTTAGAATCATTAATAGAAAATCAGCCAATTGATGAAATTACGCCAAACTCCAACGATATAAAATCTAAAGAGTATACCTACGTTAGATACTATAGTCCAAAAATTTAATTTTAAATTAAAAATATACTACCTTTTAGACAAAGATAAATAATCATTTCTAAAATTAGCATAAATCTTTTCTACTAATTCTTTTGCAGGCTTTGCTTCTTCTGGAGACATAGTTGTATATTTTAATGATTGACCTAAAATAATTTCATCTAAATCTCGATTAACTCTTTGCCAATCAGAAGCTAATGCAACAATATCTTTTTGCTTTGAAGATAAATCTTTTCTAAAATATATCGGATTAGAATATTTAAAATTATCAGAACTAGAGTGATTAAATATATCTAGAATTGAATATGCGCCTCTAAATAGACTTTTCCAATATCGCGTTTTTTGTACTCGAGGATTTTCTAATGAAGCTAACCACACATTATATGCAATAACAAGTTTATCAAATTCTAATTCTTTAGGAATCAACGTATTATTAAGCATAGAAAATAGAAACCGAGATATAAATATAAAGATTACTATTAATTAATGGCTATTTTAGCTGATTGCTATCAATTCAATTTACAACAATAAAATAATTATTGCAACTAAACCCACTATTCCAACTATTGCAACAATGTATCTTTCTACTCTATCTGTACCTACGTTGCTTGTAGAGGTATTCTTAGTTAAAGTTTTAATTGTTTTATGTAATGCCTTATTGTTTTTACTCAATTTACTAGATAAATTTGATAAAGATATTTTATTTACAGAAGATTTAATAGGTTTTTTAGAACCATCATCTTTAGATTTTGTTAATGAAAAAATAGCATAACCTATTGCAAGTACTAATACAGCTATTGCAAATCCGAAAAATAATGCTACTGGAATTGAATCAGAAATTTTCATCGGCGATTCTATGACTGAAGGTCTTGAAGGAATTTCTTTAACTGAATTTATTTGAGAACATTTAGAATCAGTAGTACAAACGCCAGAATTTTGATTGTTAAGCATACAACATTTTTCTAAAGAATCGCATTCAGAATCAATAGTACATAACGGTTTAGTATTATCATCTAATATTATATTTCCGGTAATAGAATTGCCAGAAAAAAAATCTAATCCATAACTTACAGAAAGTATTCCTGGAATCATAGAAACTAAAATTAATACTGCAAGTATATTTTTATTCATCTAAACCTCTTTTACTAAACAATTTATCGAACTAAATGCTATTTAAAAAAATAAGCGTATAAATATATAGACATCATCAGATATCATTTTATCATTTATTTTTATGCACAACTGTCTGATGATTTATATGTTGACAACTCTCACATTGCACTGGAAAAGTATCTGAAAACATGATATTTTTACAAGATTCACAACTAAAGCCGTACACTTCATCTGGTATAGAAAGATCAAATAACTTAGGGTCAATTTGAGTCTGTTTGGTTTGGGGGATTTTAGACTGGTTTTGACTTACAGTTTCAAGAATACCATCAGCTAGACAGCCAAGACAAATAAATAACTCACCTTTTGCATAATTACAAGTAAATATAGCTGTTTCTTCAGATCCTGTTCCGCATAAATTGCATGTCTTGTGTATTTGCATAGGCAACCAATATACTAATATATATACTAATATATAAATATTTCGTTATTATGAGTGCGTAACAAAAATTCGCAGAACGTATCGTACCACGCCTTAAAATCAAAGAAATACATGTAAGTATTTCTTGGATGCAAAAAATCTCTGATTTTTTTCAGGCGTGGCTTTATACGACACGTTATTTAAATGCAAATTTTTGGAACATAAAAATCGCGATGATTTTTAGTTCAAGAAATCTCGTAAGATTTCTTTGAACAAGAAATTGCACTTAAGTACGGGGCTTTAGACCCAGCGCAATTTCTTTGTAACAAATTTAATCCAAAACAGGCCATTGTAATAAAATTTATATAAACATAAGAAAAATATCAATAATGATTTTAATTGCAATAATTATAACGTTAGTAATCTTAATACTTGCATCAATTACAGATTTAAAAAGTAGAGAAGTTCCAGACTATCTTTCTTATGGATTAATATTTATAGCATTCGCAATAGCAATAACATACACAATAGTATACGGTGACTATAAATACTTATTAAACTCTATAATGGGATTTATTATAGGAATCATAATAGCATATTTAATGTTTTATCTAGGACAATGGGGCGGAGGAGACAGTAAACTTATTATGGGTCTTGGCGCAATAATAGGATTCAACATATTTAGTGCTTTAGGAGCTAACAATTATTGGTTATTAATATTAATGTTAAATATTATTTTTGTTGGAGCAGCATACGGATTAATATGGAGCATAATTCTTGCAATAATTAAAAGAAAAATATTCATAAAAAATCTAAAAATATGGTTTAATAAAAAAGAGATTATACTTACAAAAAAAATATTACTAATAGTAATATTTATCTTAACAATTCTAATAATAATAATTATTCCAAAAGAATATGTCTTTGTAATGCTATTATTTGTAATAATAATATATGTACTATTCTATCTATGGTTATTCGTTAAAGTTATTGAAGAAGCATGCATGGTAAAAGAAGTAAAAATAAATAAATTAACTGAAGGCGATTGGATATATAAAGATGTATGTATAGGAAAAAAATACATAACAGGGCCAAAAGATCTAGGTGTTTCGCGAGAACAAATAGCATTACTTAAAAAATATGCTGCGCAAGGAAAAATTACGCGTGTAACAATAAAAGAAGGCATACCATTTATACCAGCATTTCTATTTGCCTTCATTGCGACAGTAATATTATATTATGTATGGATATTTTAAAATATAGACTTTATTTAAGAAAAATTTAACTTATTTTTTTATATAATTCTTCTCCATAAATTTAGCTAATTCTCTTAAATGATATCTTTCAGAAGAAAATTGATTACCATTTTTTGTTTCAGGTATTTCTTTATAAGAATTAACAATTTTTTCAATAGTTACTGAAGAATTAGTAGTTTTAGGATCAAAAAATAAATCAAGCATTGGTTCATCTTTTAATTCTGTAAATACTCGAACATGATTAGAATTAAATTGCTCTACCACAATCCCATATAATGTTCTTTTATATCCGGAGTTTTCTTTATAGATTATTATCTGGCCTGGAGAGTATTCCATGTAATACTGAAAACATAATAAGATTATAAATTTTGCTTAATTAAAGCTAAAAAGGCATAAATTCTTTAAAATACCAACATTTATAATCTAATCCTTGTTTCTTAGGATTAGGAGGTTATCTCATGAACGGATTCAATCGAGGCGGCAATAGTGGCGGCGGATTTAGACGCGACTTTGGCCCAAGAGAAATGCATAAAGCAACATGTTCTGAATGTGGTAATGAATGTGAAGTACCATTCAAGCCAACAGACGGAAAACCAGTTTTTTGCAAAGATTGCTATAAAAAGAAGAAGGGTTATTAATTACAATTAATAATAGTCTAAATAAATAGCTAGTTTATTTTTTTATTGAATTTTCTACAAATTCTCAATTAATATTATTTGATACAAATCATTATCAAACAAGATGTAGCTTGTGCTATGAAATAATATTTTACTTCTTATTTAAGATAAATATCAAGTAGTTATACTTTATACCATAACAAACTTAATAAATTAAATAAAACAAGATAAAATAATGAATCTTATTTTTATTTATGGACCACCTGCAGCAGGCAAACTAACAGTTGCTAAAGAATTAGCCAAAGCTACTAATTACAAAATTTTTCATAATCACTTAACAGTTGATTTAATAAGATCCATATTAAATGGTGGAACACAAACTTTTTTCGACTTGAATGCTAAAATTCGTATAGAGATGTTTGAAGTTGCAGCAAAAGAAAACGTTACAGGAGTAATATTCACATTCTGCTACTCGCACCCTGAAGATGATAAATTTGTAAAAGATGCCAAAAAAATAATCGAAAAACATAATGGCAAAATCCATTTTGTTCAATTATATTGTGAAAATTCTGAATTGAAAAAAAGAGTAAAAGGAATATCAAGAAAAGACTTTAAAAAAATTAAAACAATAAAAAAACTTAATATGACATTAAAAAAATGGGATTTTCTCACACCCATTCCTTTTACAAATAATCTAAGGATTGATAATACTAATCTTTCTGCAAAACAAGTAGCAAAGAAAATAAAAACACATTATCAACTTTAAATAAATCATTAAAATTGCGCTTCAAAAATTTCTAAAATTCCACATAAACTTTTGAAATCTTTTACTTGATTGCCCTTCTTCGTCTGCCTTTTTCTCTACTAACTTAATTTTTTCATTAATTGCAAGTAATGCCGGTTTTAACTTCGGTGAATCGCGTAATAATTTAGTTAGTTTAATCCATACATAGGAAGCTAGTCTCCACTCATTACGTTTTTCATAATACTTAGCCAAAATCAAGTATCTTCCTGTTTTTTCTGAATCGGACCTGCTTTTCAATATTATTTTAATTATCTGGTCATCTTTTCCAATATATTTATCATATTCATCGAACAAAAATTTAACTAATGAAGGGCGTATATCGTTATATTCATTCATTAATACTAGATTATGAGCGTTAATTATTTCGGTAGTTAAATCAGATAAAACTTTAATCATATCAACTTTAGCTTTTGAAAACATTTCTATAGATTTTGCATATCCTTCTATACGTTCAGAATCAGACCAATATCCATAAACTTCATTAGCATACTTAATATAATATTCTGCTGCAGACTTCCACTCCTCGGCACTTTCGTAACATTTAGCGATATGTTGATATGATGCATATTTTTGATAAGCTTCATGTAAATCTCTAATTTCCTCTTTTGCATCAGTTATCATTCTTTCTTTAAAAGTAACTTTATCGTATTTATCTTTCAAATGCCTACTTTCTGCATAAATCTTGCTAAATAACCTCGGATTTGTGTAGTGTCCTCTACGGTTGTTAGCAAGAGAATCTATTCTAAAAAATAAGTCTAAAGCATCATCATACTTTCCTGCACAATCATAAAATATGCATTGAGGAATTATAAATTCGAGTTCCCACTGCGCCCCATGTTGACTCTTAAAATATTCTGCAATTTTACTCCAAATATCTGCCTCTTTTAAATCATTTTTTATTAGAACATCGAGAGCAACCATAATAAAATTCCATGAATCTGAATTAATATACGTTTTACGAAAATCCTCACTCAAATTATGGCTTAATGGTGCACTTGAAACAGCATTCGGTTCTTTGAATTCATATTCGTTAGAAAATTCACGTGTTACTGTTGCAATAAATCTATTTGTAGCTTTCATCTCAGCTATAGATCTAGTTTGATTAATATATTTTTGAATTTCTCCATTATTCAATCGCATAATTGAAATAGCCTTATCTATAAGAATCTTCACCACCAAATCATACTCTTTGGCAAATGCATAAGCTCTACTTGCATCTACTAAATTATTTTCTTTTAATAAAGAATTACCGATATTTTTCCAAGCATCTGAATCACTAAAGCCTGCAAGCATAAAAGCATTGTGAGCTTCTTCTAAATTATTGGAATGGTTAGTTGCATATTTAATAAGACTTTTTTTCAGATATTTATTTACGCCAACATAGCTTTTGGAATTCTTTATCTGTGGACTAATCTCTATCCAGAGTTTAATGCGCTGATCTTCAGTAAATGAATAAAGATAAGTTATTAGTTCACTCTTACTCATGCCAACTATCTTACTTAAATCAATATTAGTCAATAAAATCACCTTAAGTACAATTAATTTGAAAATGTTTCTACGCTTAAATACTCTAATAAGCACTATTTAAATTTAACGGTTTAACAAGCATAATTTCTAAACCCTCTAAAAGCAAAATAATTGTATCATTAAAAAAATAAGTAACATGAATGCAATATTACTAACATATTACGTTAGTGAAAATAGAAATATCCAATAATCAATTCTATCAAATAGATACATAGTTAAATAGAATAATTTTTAATTTTTAGACCTAAATAATTAAGGTATTCTTTCAAATAATTGATGATGATAATTTGTTATTTTAATCTCACCATCACTATTCTGTTTTGAAGGCCTAGGCATAATATCTTCAGAATTTATTGAAGTTTTTTTCTGTTCAGGTTCAGATTGTTTGACTGCAGGCATTACAATAGCTTCAGGCATTGGAGTATGCATTCCTTCTTCAATAATTCTATGCATACTATCAAGTGATTCTGGTGTTGCTTGTTTTAATGTCCAATCAAGCTTTAAATTATCATCAGTACGCCTAGGCAATACATCAATAGATATGTGAGGAATCTTTTGTCCTGCTGGAACGCCATTATTCAAGATTATATTTGTACCATGAACTTTTAATACTTCAAATAAAATCATCGATATCTTATTTGAAGCTGCAACCATTGCATTTAATATTTCATCAGGTGTCTGCTCCATTATAGTATAATGATCTTTAGAAAATAATTTTATATGTCCATTTACAGCAGGCTCTACAGCCAACATAATAACTATCTTATCGTTTTCGTATAAGATATTCTTTTCAAATTTTCTATCACAAATGACGCAATCCATTTTTTTATCCAAATAATTTTGCTATATCATCCAAATCAATCTTGGAATTATTAGCATTTTTAGTTTCATTAGGCTTATTATCTTTCTTATCTTCTTTAGCATGAGTAGTTTTCTTAGTTGAAGACTTATGAGATTTTTTTTCTTTAATTTCTTTTTTATTTTCTAAAATTTCATTTTCAGAATCTTCATCAACATCATCTTCATTTGATTCATCTTCTGTATCATCACGCACAGTATTATCTTCATCATTACTATCAGAAACATTACGCCTATGTTCAATTTCTTTAGTAAGAGCAGAGTTTATAGCAGAGGATCTCACAGATGTTTCTTTAGGATATTCAGTAAATTCAGCATTCTTAATTACAGGTTTTCTTTGACCAAATACTTGAGAAACATATCTGCCAAGGTCAATTTTTAGTTTTTCTAATTGTTCTTCACTTAATTCGTAATTAGGTAATTTTACAAGTCCATCATTCTCTCTTCTAGGAAATACGTGAACCAATACATGTGGTGCTTTTTGCCCTGCAGCTGCCCCATTTGCAATAAAAATTGTTGTTCCCTTACATTGAAGCGATTTTAGAAGAGTATGCGACATGAGTTTAACATTTTTAAAAACTTTTTGAAGAATATCCTCAGGTATATGGGGCAAAATCATATAATGTTTTTTTGGATAAACAAGTATGTGTCCTTCTGATGCCGGATTAATGTCAAGAATACAAATAATATCAGCATCTTCATGAATTATCTTTGCAGGAATTTCTTTACTTACAATTTTACAAAATATACAATTCTGCTTTTGTAACTCTGCAATCTCTTCAGGAGACATTTTATTCAAGTCTTCTTCACTAATATTATTACCAGCCATTTATTAAAAATAAAGAAAAGAATATATAAATTTAATGATTGAAGCAATTCAATAGAAGTATAAGAAGAATAACAATAATATTTATAAACACACTATCTGAATATAATACTAGTATATTTGAGGTGAGTAAAAGTGTTTTTCGATGAGTCCATTAAAGATGTATATATTAGATTAAATTCTGACGGTAATGGACTTTCAGATGAAGAAGCAAAACTTCGAATCAAAAAACACGGATACAATGAATTTGTTCAAAAAAATAAACATACTGCGTTAAAAGTTTTTATTAATCAATTCAAAAATTTTCTAATATTATTATTAATTGGTGCAGCATTAATTAGTCTTTTCGTTGGTGAACATCTAGAATTTTATGGAATAGCTGCAATAATAATTCTAACAATAGTCTTAGGATTTATTCAAGAATATAGAGCAGAACAAGCAATGGATGCGCTTGAAAAAATTAGTGCACCGTTTGCAACAGTATTTAGAGATAACAAAACCACTAAAATTCCTTCATCCGACCTTGTACCTGGAGATATCGTAAATCTTGCCGAAGGAGACATAGTTCCTGCAGATATCAGATTAATAACATGTGAAGGTCTTGAAATCGACGAATCATCTTTAACTGGCGAAAGTATTTCTTCAAAAAAGAATATTACATTATTATCTTCAGGATTAGCTATTTCTGATCAAACAAATAGTGCATTTAGTGGAACAATAGTTACAAAAGGTAGTGCTAAAGGAATAGTTTTTGCTACAGGTAAAAGTACAGAATTTGGAAAAATAGCAAATACTATTGAACAAATGAAAGATACTGCAACACCATTACAAATTAAATTCGAAAAAATGGCTAAACAACTAACATTAATAGTTTTAGGATTAGTCGCCATAGTGTTTATAGTAAGTATAATCAATATGGATAAATCTAGTTTAGATTGGACTAAATTTATTGCAGGATTATTTATATTTTCATTAAGTTTAGCTGTTGCTGCAGTTCCTTCAGCTCTTGCAGCGATAGTTACAATAAGTTTATCACGTGGAGCAAACAGACTTGCATCAAAAAATATGATAATAAAAAAACTACCGGCAGCTGAAAGTTTAGGTGCTGTAACCATCATATGTTCAGATAAAACAGGAACATTAACAAAAAATCAAATGACAATAACAAAAATATTGTCTAATGATGAGATAATTGATGTTACAGGAAGAGGGTATCTCCCAGTAGGAGAATTCTATTTTAAAGGTAAAAAGATTACAGAAAAAGAAATTAATCACTCTAATTTATTATTTAAAATAGGTTATTTATGTAATGAATCAAAACTAGTTAATAGTTTAACTAATGCAGATATTAGTATTAAAAAAGATGTGCATAGTGCAAGCGGTTTTACAGATGATAAATGGTCAATAATTGGTGATCCTACAGAAGGAGCATTATTAGTACTTACAAAAAAAAGCGGTATGAATGAAAAAATTATTGAACAAAAACACACTAAAGTACATGAATTACCGTTTGATTCAGACAGAAAATTAATGTCTTCAATATATAAAAACTCAGATAATAAAAAAACTGAAAGTTATGTTAAAGGCGCGCCAGACTTTGTTTTAAAATTATGTACTAAAATTTTAATTAAAGGTAAAGTTCGTAATTTAACACCGAAAGATAGAGAAAGAATATTAAAATATAATGATGAATTTGCAAAAGATGCATTAAGAGTACTTGCTCTTGCATATAAAGATGTTTCTAAAATTAAAAAATACGAAATTAAAACTGTAGAAAAAGATTTAGTGTTTGTAGGATTAGTTGGAATGATAGATCCTCCAAGAGAAGGACTAACAGAAGCATTAGAACAATGTAATACTGCAGGAATAAAAGTTATGATGATTACAGGAGATCATCCAACAACAGCAACAGCCATTGCAAAACAAATCGGATTACTAAAAGAAAATGATAGAGTATTAACTGGTTCTGAACTTGATAAACTATCTGATGAAGAACTTGAAAAAAGTATTGAGAATATCAGAATTATAGCTAGAGCTCTTCCAATTCAAAAAACAAGAATTGTTACAATATTACAAAAAGTAGGACATGTTGTTGCAATGACGGGTGATGGCGTTAATGACGCACCTGCATTAAAAAAAGCTGATGTCGGAATTGCTATGGGCACTGGAACTGATGTTAGTAAGGAAGTAGCTAAAGCAATACTTGCCGATGATAATTTTGCAACAATAGTTAATGCTATTGCTGAAGGAAGAAATATTTACGATAGAATACTTAAATCAACTAAATACTTACTTGCATGTAATGTTGGTGAAGTTACTGCAGTATTTTTTGCAGTTCTAATGGGATTTCCTTTACCATTAATTACTATGCAAATACTATTAATGAATTTATTAACTGATGGCTTACCGGCATTAGGCCTTGGATTTGAAAAAGCGGAAGATGATGTAATGAAACGTAGTCCAAGAAATCCAAAACATAATCCATTAACAAGAGAAATGTTAACATTAATTACAATATTTGGAATTGCAATGGGTCTTGGCACATTACTTGCATTTAGTTTCTTTTACAAGATTGATTTAAAACTTGCTCAAACAGTTGCGTTTACAACAATTGTAATGTTTGAAATGTTTGCTGTAATGAGTGCTAGAAGTTTTGCATCATTCAAAAAAATAAGTCCATTCAGTAATAAATGGTTAAGTCTTGGAATTTTAAGTTCAATTGGGATACAATTATGTGTAGTATACATACCGTTCCTACAAAAATTCTTTGGAACAGTAGCATTAGGATGGACACATTGGGCCGTAATAATTGGAATATCGAGCTTCGGATTTATCATGATGGAAATTAGTAAACTATTGATTAAAGAGAAATATGCGGATAAAATAGTAGCCACATCATAAACATTATACAATACATTGTAACGCATCATATACTATAAATCAAGGCATCTGTTAATATAAACAATTATTAGAAAATAATCTGTATTTTAGTTATTTTTATAAACAAATCCACATTCTTAAAATAGAATGGCAAAGTTACTCGATATTGATCAAGTTATTGGAATTAAAAAAGAAGTAGATGAAACAATACTAGATGATTCTTCAAATAATTCTGATACTGATTTGGATAATAATGAGAATAACAATTCTGATAATAACGCCAATAAAATAGATTATTCTACTGTTCATTCTGCTCATAATCTTGAAAGAATTCCAAGAGACGTTAATGTTAAGCAAAAATTTGAAGATCATTACCGTGAATTACTTGGCGAGGATTATGATAAATTTATGAGTTATTCTTTATCGTATATTAGAAAATGTATAAGAGTAAACACATTAAAAGCAGATGTAGATGAAATTAAAAAAAGACTTGAAGATAGATGGCATCTTGAAACAATTCCTTGGTGTCCTCAAGGATTTTGGATTAGTTACAAAGATGGTAAAAGATTTGATTTAGGAAATTTAATTGAGCATCATCTAGGATATGTTTATGTTCAAGAAGCCGCTTCAATGATTCCACCAGTAGTACTTGATCCACAGCCAGGAGATATGGTTCTTGATATGTGCGCAGCTCCAGGAAGTAAAACAACTCAAATTGCAATGTATATGCAAAATTCAGGAATACTAGTAGCTAACGATATTGCTGGTGCAAGATTACGCGCACTTGGAATGAATATGCAGCGTTGTGGAGTACGCAATTCCGTAATTACAATGATGCAAGAACATAGATTTACAAGAATTGCAAATCAAAATCCTAATTTTAAATTCGATAGAATATTAGTTGATGCGCCATGTTCAGGAACTGGAACTATTAGAAAATCACTTAGAACAATTCTAATGTGGAATCCGCTCGGCATAACTAAACTAAATAAAATTCAAAAGAATTTGATTGATGTAGCATTTAATTTATTAAAAGTTGATGGAGTTATGGTATATAGTACTTGCACAATTGAACCTGAAGAGAATGAAGCTGTTGTCTCATATTTACTTGACAAATATCCTAATGCAAAATTAGAAGAAATAGATCATAATAAACTCGGAATAAAAAGAACAGATTCAATACTTAAATTCCAGAACTTACACATAAATCCAGAAGTTAAGAAATGCCTAAGAATACACCCTTACGATAACGATACTGAAGGATTCTTTGTTGCAAGAATAAGAAAAGTGGAATAAGATAATAATTAATTCTTATTTAGATAATATTTTTAAAAACAATGATTTCAAAGAAAATTTTCTTACTTTCTTTTGTTCCTCAAAATTATTGAGTAATCCTTGATTAAATACTTCATAAACACTTGCATCAGGTTCAATTCCTGAGATTTTTTTTAAATATGCAATATATTCGAGTTGTCCTTTTTGAGAAAATAGTTTATATCCTTCTTGAATTATTCCATTTGATGGAGAAATTTCTGTAAAATCAATAAATATTTCTAAATCACTAAAATCGTGTTTCTCTATTAATTCAAAATATTTTTCTTGCACAAACTCATAATTAAAATCATGTTGAATGCTTGTTTCTTTCTTGAAAGGAATAAGATATCCAAATTCATTTTTTTCCATCACAAGATTTCTGTATCCATCTCTCATTTCTTTACTAAAATTATAATTAAATTTTTTCGCTAAATGTCCTATATGTTTATAATCCTTTTTATCAATAAAATGTGTAAATACTTCAGAAAGAACCTCAGTTGAAGGTTTAACTTCAAAATATTCTTCTAATAGTTTGCTATTATAATCAGAATAATATCCATTTGCATCTTTTTCTTTAAGTAGTTCCAAATGTTTTTCCTGAATAAAAATTTCCTTAGGTATACACTTCATTCCTACAATGCTCTCCAAATCTTCTGCTTGACTTTTATAACTCTGCGATATTTTTGTAGCCATATTTAAAAAAGTTATACTTAAACGCGTTTCATCTAAATTTTTAGGTATTATCTTGGTAAGATTTTTTAATTCTATAAGTTCATCTAAATGGCAATATCTTTCATCATACAATTCTTTTTTATAAAATTCTTGAATTTCTTCTTCAGGTAATTTTGGTAGAACTCCTGTAATTCTGTGTAATGAACTCATTTTGCTCACACACGTGAAGAGATCTCCCTTAAAAAAGCAATAATGAATATTTTCAATCTCGTTTTTTAAGAGTGAAGGAATTTCAATTCCTAAATCTTGAAAAGCATCATCGATTTTTCCTTCATCTCTTAGACAGGAATATGTTTTCAAAGACAGGATGTATGCTTCTTTAACAAGATCTTTAGATGGTTTGAAGTTTGAAAGACCTAATAAAGATTTTAATCGCGCATTATAAAAACTATCGAGAATTCTCTCACTATATTTAAGATATTGTTCATTAAAAAAATTTTCTAAATTATTAGTTGTCATAACATAGTAATAACCGTAAACTATTTAAATATTGCTCCCCCCTCAATGGAGAGTATGAATAATTTAAAAGAAACATTGACTGCAATAGGATTAACAGAAGGAGAAAGCCAAGTATACACAGCATTAATAGAACTAGGACAAACAACAGCAGGAAAAATAATCAAAAAAGCGAATATAGCCAGTTCAAAAGTATACGACGTTTTATTTAAATTAGAAACAAAAGGTTTAGTAGGATACATTATAAAAGAGAATATAAAATATTATGATGCAACACCGCCTGAAAGACTAATTGACTTTCTTGAAGAAAAAAAAGAAAAAATCTCAAAAGCACAAAACCAAATCAGCGAGATAATCCCATTAATTAAACTTAAAAGAAACGAACAAGAAAATAAAAATAATGTAATAGTGTACAGTGGTCCACAAGGACCGAAGATAATTCTAAAAGAAACCATTGAAGCAGGAAGAAAAGGTGAAAAATTAATGGGATTTGGAACAGATGAAGATCCATATAAAGACTACTTACCGGCAGACATAGAAGATCATTTCAGAGAACAAAAAAAATACAAAGTAAAGTGGCACCTAATATTCACAAAAGGAAAATGGTCCTCACCAAGTCCTCTTGCTGAAATAAGATATTTACCAAAAGGACAAACAATGCCGGTTCGAACAATGATTTACGGAAACAAAGTTGCAATAGTAGATTTTCACAAACCATTCACAACAATAATCATAGAAAAGAAAGAAATAGCGGATGCATACAGAAATCAATTTGAAATACTCTGGGATATAGCTAAAAAAGCATAGTCTTCTTTTAGTAAAAAAAAGGACACGCAAATGATCTGCTATTTCCTCTCACTATCTTAATATATTCTATCATTATAACACAAAATATATAAATAACATTCTCTAAAACCAGTATATTGATTGTTTTTAATGTAAATTATAAAATAATACAAATATAACAATTATACTTCGAGGTCATAATATGAAAACTAATTCAAAGGAAACTAAATCTAATAAAATTAATACAACGTTAATTGGAATTGTTGCAATAATTGGAATATTATTAATAAGTTGGATCGCAATTAGTCACAATCAAAATACAATCAAGTCTAGTTCAAATGCAGATACGGTTGGTCAAGTATCAGAAGTAATAACGGCAAATATAGAGGATAGGCCATTATGTAAATTTATAGTTAGTAAAAGTGAAGCATATGATAATACTAATCTTATAACTGGACTTCAAGTTGATTCTAATGTCGATTATCTAGGACAAAATATTCTAATCACAGACATTAATGATAATGGTTGTACAATCAAAATTAATGATAATACAGAATACATTGCAATTGGTCAAATCCAAAAAATAGGACCATTATATGTTACAGTAACAAATGTGTTAGGATAATTACAAATTTTATAATTTATTTTTCTTAATTCTTATTAGAGAACTTTACAAAATTCGCTTCGCGTAATTGCCGGTTCGCATTTTGATCAAATATTCGAAGAAAGCTCCTCTCTTGTAACTTCAAGGTTACGCCCTTGAAGTCCCGAACGCAATGATAGGATCTCCGTCGCTTTTCGATTATATAGGTTTTGATGCTCGCAAATAGGCAATTAACATTTATGTAAAGTTCTTATTACCTATTGAGCACGACACTCTAACTAACTACGCAGTCATTTAGCGATAGATTTATATTCAAATATATATTCTAAGTACTTGATTGAAATGGATTTTACATTAATATTATTTATTATAACACTTTGTTTTTCTGCATTCTTTAGCGGATCAGAAGTAGCTATACTCGGAATAACACATATTAAAGCAAAACAAATGGTTCATTATAGAGTACCTGGCGCAAAACATTTACTCTATTTAAAAGAACATACTAGCGAAACTTTAATTGCAATACTTATAGGAAATAATATTGTTAATATTTTAGGAACAGTTCTTGCAACTAAATTTACCATAGATACATTCGGAGATGTTTATTTAGGGATAGCTACCGGAATAATAACTTTTCTAGTATTAACATTTGGAGAAATATTACCTAAAACATTAGCATCAAAAAATGTAAAACCAATAGCACTAATTGTATCTCCAGTACTTGTTCTATTAATTAAAATACTATTTCCAATTGTGTGGTTTTATACCCAATTAGGCGTATGGATTAATAAGTTTGGGAAAAAACGTGCAAAAGAACCCTTAGTTACAGAGCAAGAAATAAAATATCTCGTAATGATTGGCGAAAAAGAAGGAGAAATAAACGAACAAGAAAAAGAAATAATAAATAACGTATTCAAATTTAACGATATCAAAGTAGAAGATATTATGACTAAAAAAGAAGACGTGACAATACTTGAATGGAATACTTCTTTAAAAAATGCTCTGCCAATTCTTGAAGAACAAGCATTTTCAAGAATACCCGTATATGATAAAAACACCAATAATATGAAAGGAATAGTTAGAGTTCAAGACGCTATGAGTATGGCATTACGCAATGAAAAAGAAATCACATTAAAAGATCTTGTAGAATACACAGTATTTATTCATCCTGAGAAAAAAATTGATTATGCATTAAAAATGATGCAACTAAGACATGCACATATGGTTATTGTTATAAGTAAAAAACGTAAATTTCTTGGCGTATTAACTATGGATCCGCTCCTGCTTCTGGGTCTGGCATCGGGCTCTCTCTCGCTGATGCGATCCCTGTCACGTGTGACCGGCACAGTGACGAAGATCGGCGGGCGGGGATGCTCGTAGCGGGAGCGTATCTGGTCTGGATCGCGTGAAGGAGAAGTGGTCTCGATGGGCGAAGTAGTGGTCAAAGTCATCGATGCCGAAGCGTGCGGTTGAGGCGGCACGTTGCTCTACTCGGGCGGTCCGCCTGAGCAGTTGGATTTCGATGAAGGAACGAATTGAGCTATGCCAGTGGCATGGCTCCTCCACGTGCTGGAGGCGAGACTCAAGCAGGGCATCGGAGATGCGTGCCGAGTGGAATCGGTGGATCTCTACGGATTGACGCCGGACGAGCAGACGGGCGCTCTCGACGCGCTTGTCGCGGAGCGGGGCTCGTTCCCGATCGTGCTGGTGGACGGCGTGGCTGCATGCGTGGGGGATATCGACGTGGAGGCTATCGTGGCCTGCGCATCCTCAGTGGACCGGGAGCGGTGAGATGATGAAGTCAACTCTGGCAGGTGCACATCGGGATGGGCCGTCATGCTGCACGGAGGCTCGTTCTCGGCGTCATCGTTGCCAGAGGATCTGCGACTTGAGAGGCTACCATGACTGACGGCGTTTTCCGAGAGGACGTTGAGCAGGAACCTGTCGCTCCCGCGTCGGGAGAGGACAAGCACACGCTCAAAGAGGGCATCCGTGAGAGCGCCGCAAAGGTGTGGGGCGTCGCGGTGGAGGTAGGCTCGCTGCTGGGCGGAGAGAGCGGCAAGATTGTGGACGCCGAACGCGAACTTGCCGAGGCGAACGCGGAGGATCTCCTGGATCGTCTGGATGGCGAAGGCTAGCGACACGGCGTACATCCAGCACGGAACATGCGAGGACAGGGACCGGGAGCACTTTCCCGGTCCCTTGTTGTTCCGGCGTTTCGCTAAATCCGCACGGCAAGTATCAGTCTGTCTGCTGTCGTTCTGCCGATGAACCTTGTGCGGGGGAAGCGACCTTCCGGCTCTGAGCGAGCCGGGGTTGCAGGCGGGGCAGATTGGGAGGGGATCTGATGGGACAGTTGAACGATCTGAAGCCGACGATCGACATTGTCATTCCCAGAAGGGGCTTGACGAGTACTTCGTCAGGAAGATCTCCATGAAGGCGGGGTTCATGCTCAGCTTGGTGGGCGAGTCGACCCCTGACAACATCGACAAAGGCAGTCGTTTGCGGGATGCAGCATTCGACGTTCTCGGAACGCGTATCTGACCCGAGCCCCGGTGAGATAGGGAGACCGAAGTGAACACAATCAAGGCGAAGCTCGTTCTTATCGTCATCGCCGTCAACGCGCTCAGCGGGGCGATCATCATCGGCGGAATGAACATGGCGTACCAGAAGAACGTCGCGTTGCTCACGGACACGTTCGGAGCGTCCACGGTGGTATTCAGGACCAGTTGTTCCAGGACATGGCCGGGAATCGGAACCGCGCGATGTTCATCGCTGTCATTCTCGCGGTTCTCATGGCGGTCACGATGCTCGTCTCTCCAGCAGCTGGTTCTAAACCGGCTGGACAAGGTTGTCGGTGATGCAACGCGGTTCATCGGCGGCGATCACGAATACCCCGATCACGGCAGTGCGCGACGACGAAATTGGCGTGCTCGAGCGCGCGCGATGCCGAGCAGTTCCGCGCACTGCTCGCAGATACCATGGCGCAGGTTGCAGGCTAGACGATCTGGTTCGCGATAGCTCTTGAAGCGATTGAGTCCCGCTGCCCAACCGGGCGGCGGGCGCCAGCGCATAGCGGGGCTACGTTGATGTTGCGCTGTGGCAGGGAGGGCTTCGGCGCTGAACTGGCACCTCTCTTTCGCGTCTATAATGCGCGTAGCTGCGTGGTAGGCGGTTGCGTCGCGACCGCCTCGGGGAGGGGTGGATCGATGTCCGAGCACACTGCCGTGGGGGACAAGCTCACCACGCTGAGGGAGTCATTGTCCTTGTCGGTCGAGGAGCTGGCGGAGCGTTGTGACTGCGATGCCGACACCATCACGAGACTGGAGGGCGGCGAGATCGCTCCGTCGCTGGCGCCGCTGATCAAGATCACGCGCGCGCTGGGCGTTCGCCTCGGCACGCTGCTCGACGACGATACCCACGTCGGCCCCGTCATCACCCGCAAAGACGCCGCCGAGGAGGTCGCCCGCTAAGTCGCTCGAGACCTCCAGCGACGGTGGCGTGCTCGACTTCTTCTCGCTGGCCGAGGGCAAGACCTCGCGGCACATGGAGCCGTTCATGATCACGGTGAACCCGGCTGACTCCGGCACGCACTCGCTCTCGAGCCATGAGGGCGAGGAGTTCGTCTACGTCCTCAACGGCGAGATCGAGGTCGAGTACGGCAAGGACACTGCACGTGCTTCGCGTGGGCGACAGCATCTACCTCGACTCGATCGTGCCGCACCAGGCCGCGGCGCGAGGCCCGTGCCCGCCCGCATCCTTGCGGTCGTGTACGCGCCGGTCTAGGGGAGACGACCGCTACGAGATGCCGCACACAGAACTCACCATCGGCCGTACTTCGAAGAGCAGGTGCGCTCACCGCGGGACGCCGACTTCATCGTCTATCCCGACCGCGACCTGCGCTGGACGTACGAGGCAGTTCGATGAGCGGCGGACCGTCTCTCGCCAAGGGGTTGCTCGCGATTGGGATGGAGCCCGCGGAGACCACTCTGGGAATCTGGGCGCGCAACGTGCCGGACTGGCTGACGTTCATGTTCGCGACCGCCAAGATCGGCGTCGTGCTCGTCACCGTCAACCCGGTCTACAAGAGCGCACGAACTCGCGTACGTCATCAAGCAGTCCGACATGAAGGCGCTCGTGATCATCGACGCGTTTCGTGACGTCGACTACGTCGAGATCGTGCGCGAGCTCGTGCCCGAGTCGATGACGCAGCAGCGCGGTCGCCTGAACGCCCCCGAGTTTCCCATGCTCGAGAATCTCATCTACATGGGTCCCGAGAAGCACCGCGGCTTCTACAACGTGCCCGAGCTGCTGGTTCTCGGTGAACATGGCGACAACGAGGCGTATGCGGCGGCCAAGGCCAGCCTGTCGAACACCGATACGATCAACATGCAGTACACCTCGGGCACGACCGGATTCCCCAAGGGCGTCATGCTCACGCACCGCAACATCCTGAACAACGGCTTCTGGATCGGCGAGCGCCAGAAGTTCACCGAGGCGGACCGGGTGTGTCTGCCGGTGCCGTTCTTCCACTGCTTCGGCTGTGTGCTCGGTGTGCTCGCGACGCTGA
>CAVZPN010000032.1:0-5974 GCA_963777125.1 uncultured archaeon
ATTATGGGCATATTAATGTCTCTTGGATATTATCCTCAAGCATACAAAATTATAAAAAATAAATCTTCCAAAAATATTTCATTAATAAGTTATACCTTATTTTCCTTAGGCACACTTACATGGTTCATTTATGGTTTAAGCATAAATTCCCTGCCAATAATCATAAGTTTTTCTTTGGGCGTTATTGGATCATGGCTTGTTCTAATACTATCAATAATATATCGTAAGAAGAAGTAAGACATTAATACTAAGAATAATTTAAGAAGAAAATTATTTTAATAAATTTATTGCTTGATTACATGTTTCTTCTAAAGTGGAACAAACTACCACATCAGGACAATCTTGGTTGAACCTTCTTCTAATATATTTAGCGCCAGTAAATCCTTCTTCAATACCAATAACTATCTTTGCATTATTATACTTATGTAACACTTTCCATTCTGCAAGTTCAAAACGAGTAGTTTGAGCATATGCTCTTTTACAATCATGCTCAGATTCTTTTGCTAACCAAAATAGTATGACGCCATATGAACCAGCATGTCTCAAATGATGCGTTTCCCAATCAACTTGTTTATTATACATGTCCGTTTTAAACTCGCCTTGAAATTTAATACTGCGCCTTGGCGAAGCTATATACCCGCTCAAAATTTTCTTACTTAAATAAGATGCCGCAATACTTTGCCAATCAAATGTTCCTTGTATTGGTCCTGCCAAAAATATAATTGGTTTATCTTTTAGATCAATATAATTTGGAGCAACAATAAGATTATTCATAAGAATAAGATAAAGTATTACTTTAAAAACATTATTAAAAAATGAAAACAAAAATACTTAACTAGAAAGGTAATACAACGTAAGATATTTACTTAAAATCACTTATGGAAACATATTTCATAAATGGAAAAGTTTATATAGGAGTCTATATATTGCAAATTATGGATTCTCAGAAAATACTTGAAGGACTGTTTGACAAGAAAATGTTAACAGTTTTAAAACTATTTCTTAAGAAAAAAGATCAACAATTCTATCTAAAAGAGATAAGTAAACAAACAAGAGTATCGCTTGCAACCACATATAGAATACTAAATAAATTAACAGAATTAGAAATAATAGAAAAAACAAAGATCAAACATTTAAAGATATATAAGCTTGCAGAAAATGAAAAAACAAAGTATTTAGAAACCATGTTTGAAGAAAAGAAAACAATAATAGATGAATTCCTAGAACAAGCAAGTAAGATTGCAGGAATTAAAACAATCATGATTTATGGTCGGGAAGAAAAAGATAAAGCCAACTTATTAATAATAGGTGAAAGCGTAGATAATAGTTTAATTAGAGAAATAATAATAAAAATAAAAGAAAAATATAACTTTAGTTTAACACATCTTGTGCTTACAGAAACACAATATGAACAAATGGCAGCAATGAATTTATACCCTGGTAAGAAAGAAATAATTCTAGAAAAAACAGATTTCTGAACTAAATTTTCATAAAATAAGCATAAGTATAACTAGAAGCGATAATTTATAATATATCTGTTGTAAAATATACTTTATAACGAGTATATTATAGCACAGAAACATTTATATATTAGTTTAGTAAGTAATAGAACTAATTAAAGTTTTTTGGCGAAAACTTTGATTCCAGATATACAAAAAACGTAACTAGTATCGAACTTTTTTGGCGAAAAGACGATAGCTAAAATTTATCTTTGGCGAGATAAAAACTTGTTCTAAGTGGTAATAGTATTAGGTACTATATAAAGATATTTATAGTTAGAAATAGGTTTTGCAAACTATATATTGCAAAATAATCATTCAACAAAAAAAGTCAGGGAAATTATACCTGGGGGATGGAGAACATGGATTTCGTGAAAACAAACGCAAAAGGATTTGAAGGAGTAGAGGTAGGACAGGCCAATATCAAAGTTATTGGAGCTGGTGGAGCAGGTAACAATATGGTTAACTGGCTTTACAAAAAAGGAATAAAAGGTGCAGAAATAATTGCATGTAATACAGATCAACAACATTTAAACTTAATGGAAGCTGATAGAAAATTCTTACTCGGAAAAGATGTCACAAGAGGATTAGGTTGTGGCGGATTCCCGGAGAGAGGTACTGAAGCAGCACAAGAAAGCATACAAGAGATTAAAGAAGCATTAAAAGGATCAGATATGGTATTTATCTGCGCTGGAATGGGCGGCGGAACTGGAACAGGAGCAGCACCAGTAATTGCACAAACAGCAAAAGATAATGGCGCAATAGTAATTGGAACTGTAACAATGCCATTCAAGATTGAAAGAGCAAGAGTAGATAAAGCAGAATTCGGATTACAACAATTAAGAAATGTAGCTGATACTGTAATTGTAATTGATAACAATAGATTAGTACAAATTGCAGGTAACTTACCAGTACAACAAGCATTTGCAGTAGCAAACGAATTAGTTGCAACAATGATTAAAGGAATAGTAGAAACAATCGCAATACCATCACTTGTAAACTTAGATTACGCAGATGTTAAAGCAATAATGACAGATGGTGGAGTCGCAGCAATTGGTGTTGGTGCATCCGATACAAACAATAGAGTAGAAGAAGCAGTAAAAGGAGCATTAAGCAATCCATTATTAGATATTAGCTACGATGGAGCAACAGGCGCAATCATACACATTAGCGGCGGAAACGACATGACACTTGATGAAATAAGTAGAGTCGGTGAATTAGTAACTGAAGCAATGGATGAAGATGCAAACGTTATCTGGGGAGCAAGAGTTTCCGAATCAATGAAAGGCAAATTAACAGTAATGACAATCATCACTGGTGTAAAGAGCCCATGGATACTTGGAAAAACAACTCCAAAGCAAGCTAAAGCAAACAGACAAAAAATGTCTGATGAATTAGGCATAGAAATTGTAAGATAAAATCTTACATTTATTTTTTTATCTTTTTATTATAATTTTATAACATCAAAATCATTATTATGCAAAGAATATTAGTGGGATATTACGCTTAGAATGTTTTCACGATCCGTTATGGATGTAATTCTTTGCCTTCACTCATCACCCCCAACGATCAAAGTGAAGGCAAAATTTTTATAATACAGGCAGAGCCATAAATTCTAAATTTAATTAATCTAACAAATAATATTTATAAAGAATATAACATTTCTATAATTCATGAAAAGTGAGATTAGAAACACAATCACGCTTGATAATAAAATATATTCTTTAGGATATAAAGTTGTAACATCAGAACTAGAATCACTTGGCTTACGCAAGAATCCTAATATAATCAAATATAATATAGCCGAATGGTACTTCTTACCTGAAAATCAAATTGTTTGCGGAAATTCTGATTTTGGCGGAATTTGGGTTGCCAAAACATTATCTGGAGCCAAGAAATTACAACAATACATGCAAGAACATCATTCTAAAGAAACTAGAATATTTAAAACAGCAATTGACAACATATTATATTCTAATAGCTATCGCATAAAAACTAACGGCATAAATATGCTTGAAGAGATAATATGAAGGCAAAATTTTTTATATATAGATCAAGGTATAAAAAATTAAAATTACTTTTTAGCAAACATAGTTCTATTAGTCGTTTCCTGCCATGAATTAAACGGAATATACATAGAGTTAGTCGCATAAGGAGTTAATTTAAGCGCATGTGCAACCTTATCATAATCTAACCTATTTGCGCGCATATCTCCTAAAGCCACCATGAAAAAATCTATAAAATGAAAAACTTTTAACCAAGGTAAATTAATTGAAAAACACTCGGTTGGTCCAGAAATTAGTGTAGAAGGACGATAGGCGTAATCGTGAAAAAACAAAAGCACTTGACTCTCAACAGTCACAATACGGGAATGGGTTGATTGCCAAAGCCCAATGGTTTTAACAAGAAAACGTCCGCATCGTAAGCGTGGTGTATAAAAAGTCCGTCCAATTTTATAAAAGTAGGTATGATTTTCACAAAGAACACAAAAATAAAGAAAGTCTTGACGCAATAAATGCGCTTTATAAGTTCTACAACCTGTCCAACGATTCAAAGTATGGGTTAAAGAAATTTTTTCTTTAATGGCTGCTGAACGAGAAACGCCTTTTTGCAAAGACTTTTTTCCTAAAAAAGGTGACCTATAAGGATACCGCCCTTTCATTTTTGCATTCCAGGGAATTTGGCCAGTTTTTTTTCCTTTATTCCATGGAATACGTCCTAATTTCGATTCACGATTGGTTCTTAACAATTGTTTTCTTTTAAGATACGCTTTGACGGTTGAAATAGGGACTTTGGTTTGCAAAGCTATTTGCTTGCAGCTTAACTTTTGTTTTGTATACAAAACTTCCCATTTTTCGTCATCGTGTACTGAATATTTCATACCTTTGTTAGTTATTTTAAGACTTAGGGTTCCAGACAATTCACCCAATTTTCTGTAGCCTGATCCTAAGGTTAAGCTACGATATTGTAAGTTTCCTCTTCTTGGCCGAAGCGGTATCCAGCATTTGTTGATTCGTTTTCTGTAGTTTCACGGATTAAAGATGAAGTTACTAAAGAACCCGTAGGTTGTTAATCCTTTCTTTCGAAAGGTGTCGGACTATATCATCACCCTAAATGAAGCTAAAACTTGACGTTTTACAGGGTGTTGGGCGCTCAAGCTGGTAATTAAGAGGGCTTGACCTCTCCAGTAGTCTCTGAACCTTCCTAGGGTGTACCCTAGGCTTGGCTGCTGATTACCTTGTTGAACGTTTCATTTTCCAACCTCAAAGCCAAATGCAAGACCAGCCATGAAGACTGGATCGTTGGCCGGTTAAAAGAGGAGTTACGCGTTGTAATGGAGTTGCTTTCGCAGCGTGTAAAACTCTCAATACATCCCCTCCTGTTTTGCAATTCATGACGCATAAAAAAGGAGTTTTTTGAAAATAAAACAAAAGCCGAGAAGTTCGAACTATAATTCGATTACACTGTCGCTTATACCCACCTTTTAGTCCCCCTTGACTCCTGGTAACGAGGGCGTCTTTTTTCGACAGTGACTTTTTGGCGTTAAGTTTTTGCTCTTCGGAACTCCAGAAATTTCGCTTTTGAACTTTGAGTTTTTGATGAACTGCTTTAGCGCCAGCTCGCCGATATTCTGTTTGTGCGTGCTTGGTTTGATGTTGTAATAAAAAAATAGCTCCTTTATCTCGGGGGTCTTTATAAAGTTGATATAAAATTTCATGAGCGCGTATATGATCCGCCAATGTTAAAAAAACTAAATTAGACTTACAATTTCGAAAGGCTTCATCATCGGGGTTATCATTAAAGTAATAGTTTGGAATAACGTGATGAAGATGCAAAGACAAAAATTGGCAACCCTTAGGTTGCTTTGCTTTTTCTACTGGCGTTACTAAAAACTTTGACTTTGGACCTAAAAGAGCTTTCGATTGAATAAATTGAAAATACGTTTGATTTTCTTCGTTTTGGAAACACTGAGGAAAAAATGGATGTTTACACGTCAAACAACAACAGCTTAAAATTTTCATAAATTGCAAAGTAAATTTAACGTAACTATGCATTTTGAAAGTCTAAAAAAATCAAAACAGCACGCACGGACGAAAACTGGCTCTAAAGATCTTCAAACTAAGGTTTCCACGCAATTCACCCAATTATCATTCGATGTTTAATCATCGACGGCACAGTTCTTATGCATAGCAGAGAATAATGAACCACCAAAAACACCAGCAACACCTAACATGTGGAAAGGGTGCATTAAAATGTTATGCTCAGCTTGGAATACGATCATGAAGTTGAATGTACCTGAAATCATTGATTTTCAACAGGGTGCGCTAAACCCTGCCCGCTAACCACCGTATGTTAGCTGCCTTATGTCACCATAAGGATAAGACCATATCATGTTCCTTTGCAGATAAAGGAACCTTGCCTTTTCGAATACGCTTGTACTCTACTCCCTTTGGGATGGTCGTTCGACCGTGCCC
>CAVZPN010000033.1:0-8351 GCA_963777125.1 uncultured archaeon
GTGAAGACCTAAAAGTTAAAGGAGTAATATTTGAAGATATGGATGTTGCAGTAAAAGAATACCCTGAACTCGTTAGAAAAATATTTCATGTCAAATACATCAAGCCAAATTTACATAAATTTAGAGACAATGAGCAGCAGTATGGAGTGGAGACATTCATTTATATTCCAAAAGGAGTTCATGTAGATATACCGGTACAAGCATATTTTAGAATGAATACTATTGGTATGGGACAATTCGAACATACATTAATTATTGTCGATGAAGGCGCAAGCCTACATTACATTGAAGGATGTTCAGCACCATTATACAATGCAAGTAGCATTCATGCAGGATGCGTTGAAATATTTGTTCATAAAAATTCTAGAATGAGATATTCATCAGTTGAAAACTGGTCAAAGAATACTTACAATCTTAATACTAAAACAGCATTAGTTGAAAAAGAGAATGCTACAATGGAATGGGTTTCAGGAAATATGGGCTAGAGCGTTACAATGCTCTATCCGACAGCGTATTATTAGAATCTCGAGCAAAAGCCAATCATATCGGAATAGCATACGCTGGTTCTGGACAAAATCAAGATACTGGAGCTAAAGTTTATCATCTAGCACCAAACACAACGAGCATAATTAAAAGTAAAAGTCTCTCGAAAAATGGCGGTATTACTAGCATACAGAGGACTTGTTAAAATTAAGAAAGGCGCAATTAATAGTAAATGTTCAGTCAATTGTGATGCATTAATGTTCGATAGCAAGTCCGTGAGTAATACTTATCCGAGTCTTGATGTTAACGAAGAAAAATGTCGATATAGTACATGAGGCAAGTGTGGGAAAGATTTCTGAAAATCAAATATTTTATTTACAAAGTAGGGGCTTATGGGAAGAAGCAAGCCGATACAAATGATTGTATCTGGGCCCGATAATAAAAGAACTGCCTCTTGAATATGCTGTTGAAATGAATAGATTAATTGAACTTGAAATAGAGAGTAAACTAGGTTAATAATATGAATTCAAGTTGAATATGGATCAAAATTCAATGTGAAATCATTAGAAGATAAAGAATTAGTTGAATATAGATTAGATGCTCTTAATAAATATAATGAGCTAGCTACTTGGAAAAATATCAAACACGGATTAAACATAAGTACTGAATTAGAATTTATGAAAGAAATAGAATTTAATTCTAATAAGTTTAACGAGGATGAAAACAACACAGATAATAAGAATAATAAAAATAATAATACATTAAATATCAGCATACTTGATGTAAAAGATGAAAGTAAAATATTAATTCAAGAGTTTAGCAATAAATACGTTCAAGTCTCACTTGTAAAGAATTTTTAAGTAGTACAAAATACACTGATGAATACGAAAATAAAGTCTTAACCCAAACTTAATCACAAGAAACTTTGAAAAAATACTAGATAACAATCAGCATAATATCAATAATCAAAATAACGTCAATATAAGTGAATATAATAAATTTGATTACCTACACTTACATAACTTTGCAAATATAGAATTAATAATATTCGATAAAGAAAGTCATTAAAAAATACTATTCAAATTGAAAGAGTAATAGAAGAGAATGCTGAAAATAATCAGTCTTCACCTAATTATTATTGTAGAAGAAAAATCAGACTAAAATCTATATTTTAGAACAGTATATGTATCAAATTCCGATAATCTCAATGGAAGAGAAAAAGAAAACACTCAAATAAACGTGATTACAGACTTTTACCGACATATTAATATGGTAAAAAAACTACAATTATCGACAAAAACTGTAGTGTAAATTGGATTACAATCGATAAAGATTCTAGATTAACATTATTAGAACATAAAGCAAGTCTGAATGGAACTAATAGCAGTATTTTATTGAACAATATTGTTTGCGGAAACAACGCCAATTATACCCTAAATTCTATTTGCGAACATAATAATACAAATACTAAGTCTAAAATACAAAATAAAGGAGTAATTAAAAATAGTAAAGCAATAATTAAAGGATTAATAAAAATAAACACTAATGCAGACAATAGCGAAGGATATCAAAAATCTGACATGATTTTAATGGATGATAATAGTTCAGCAATTTCTTCAGATATCTGAAATACACAATAATAATGTAAAATGCAGTCATGGTTCAGCAATAACCAGACTTGATGAAGAAAAGATATTTTACTTAGAATCAAGAGGCATTGATAAAACGGATGCCGAAACATTACTTATTGAAGGATTTTACGACATTATACTTACAAATATCATAGATGAAAAATTAAGAGAAGCAATTAGAAAAGAGGCACTAGAATGAGTAAGAAAGAGGTAAAGAATAGTAATCCATTAAGAAAAGACTTCCTATTAATTAATAATAGAAAAATATCATATTTAGATAGTGCTGCAACTACACAAAAACCGACTGAAGTAATCGCGTCATTAAAAGAATATTACGAATTAACACAATGCTAATTCACATCGTGGAATTATATGCATTATCAGAAGAATCAACAAAAATCCTATCCGACTCGCGTAAAATCATTGCAGAATTTGTTAATGCTAGCGCAGATGAAATAATATTTACAAAAAATAGCACTGATGCATTAAATAATATTGCAAATAGTCTTGAGAGAACATTAATTATCACAAATCAACATAATGTTGTCTCAACAATAATCGAACATCATAGTAATTTTATCCCTTGGCAACAATTAGCTAAACGAACTAAGGCAGAATTTAGAATAGTTGATTATGATTTAAAGAAAAACAATCTTTTAGACATAAGTTCTCAAATTGATGAGAACACCATGCTTGTAGCATTTACAGCAATGAGAGATGTTACAGGATTAATGCCTGATGTTAAAAATATTATAAAATCTATACGTAAAAAGAATAAAAACATAATAATAATAGTTGATGCAACACAATTAATTGCACATCAATTAATCAATGTAAAAGAATTAGATGTTGATTTTTTAGTATTTTCTGGACATAAAATATATGGTCCAACTGGAGTTGGAATAGTATATGCTAAAAAAGAATTACTAGAAAAAATAGAGCCATTTAACTATGGTGGCAATATGATTAATCATGTTGGTCTATACGATAGCGACTGGGCTCAAATTCCAGAAAAATTTGAAGGAGGAACAACCGATACTGCAGCAATAAATGCTCTTGCAAAAGCCATATCCTATCTTAAAAGAAATTATCATATAATTATAAATATCGAACAGAAAGTATATTCATATGCACTTTTAGAATTAAGAAAAATTCCTCAATTAAAAATTATTGGACATGAAGATTTAGATAACAATCTTAATCATATCAATAATACAAAGATAAATAATATTAATAAAATAGCTACAAATAAATACGGTCCAGTAATAAGTTTTTCAATAGAAAATATTCATCCACATGATTTAGCAACAATATGTAACGATAATACTGTCTGTATAAGAGCAGGACATCATTGCGCAGAACCCTTGCATAAAAAATTAGGACTTGTTGCTACATCAAGAATAAGCATTGGAGCATACAATACTACTTCAGATATTGATAGTTTAATTATTGCAATTAATAAGGCAATAAAAATGCTAAATCCGAATAAGGTGATTTCATGAGTGACTTATACAGAGAATATTTACTTGAACATTACCACAATCCAAAAAATAAAGGTACAATAAAAGATGCAGACATACATAAACACGACATTAATGTTAGTTGTGGCGATGAAATAGAAATATTTGTCAAACTCGATAAACATGCTGATAAAAATAAAATAAATACTAAAGATATTAAGAAAGATTTTGATAATCAGAAAATTAAAGAAATCAAATTTTCAGGTCAGGGATGCGTTATATGTATGGCGACAGCCGCAATATTAACTGAAGAATTAACAGGCAAAAAGATTAAAGAAGTAAAAGATATGAATACAGATGATTTACTAGAATTAATACAATTACAATTAACACCAACAAGAATTAAATGCGCAATGCTAAGTTTAGTCACATTAAAAAAAGGCATACTAGAGTATGAATCAAAATTATAAGAACAAAATAACAAAAATTCGCTACTTAGGACTATCCGCAACCTAAAGATCACGGTATTACGTCCTTCGTTTAATCGCGAATTCCACAAAAATCCAAGATTTTTGGGACCAAGAAATCTTCGATTTCTTTGGTTTTGGAATTGAAAATTTCGACAGAAATTTTCAATAATAAATAGCAATAACCGATTAACAAGAAATATATTGGAGTGAAAATATGAATAAAGTATTTAGTATAAAAGATTTACACGTCAGCATTAATAATAAAGAAGTAATTAAAGGAATAAATCTAGAATTAAATAAAGGAGAAGTTGTAGTAATAATGGGTCCAAATGGCTCGGGTAAAAGTACTTTTTCAAATGGCCTTATGGGTCATCCAAATTATATTACAACAGGCAGTATCATGCTTGACAATGAAGAATTAATAAATTACAAAGTTAATGAAAGATTAAAAAAAGGATTATTCTTATCATTTCAAAATCCTATAGAAATACCTGGCGTAAGTGTTGCTAATTTCTTAAGAACTGCAATAAATTCACGAAGAGAAAAAACAGATCAAATAAAAATATTACAATTTAGTAAATTATTAAATGAAAAAATGGAATTATTGCATATTCCAAAAAACTTTGCATCAAGATACGTTAATGAAGGCTTTTCTGGTGGAGAAAAAAAGAAGATGGAAATATTACAAATGTCATTACTTGAGCCAAAAGTTGCCATACTCGATGAAACAGATTCAGGTCTTGACATTGATGCATTAAAAAAAGTTTGTGAAAATATCAATATTTTACGAGAACAAAATAAAGATTTAGCAATATTAATAATAACACATTATCAAAGAATGCTGGATTACATTAATCCAAGTAAAGTATTAATCATGCTTGATGGACAAATTGTAAAAGAAGGCGGACCAGAACTAGTACTGGAACTCGAAAAAGAAGGATATGATAAGTATAAAATAAAGAATAATTAACATATAAATATAGGTCATAATAACCTATAAATAAAAATTATAAATAATACAAAATGGTAAAAAACATATTTTGGGACATGGATGGAACACTAGGGTTCTTCGAGCAGATATATTATTGGATGAATAATTTACAACCGCCTGAATATATGTTAAAATCAATAAACATAAGAGAAGGCATAGAAGGATTGCTTGAAGAATTAAACAACAAAGGATTTCATCAATACGTAACTACATCAGCAGCTGAAGATTACGCAACAGAAGTAATGAATAGAACAAACCTTAACAAATATTTTAAAAAAATATATGCAAGAGAACAAATATCCGGAATATATAGCAATCCAAAAAAATATGATAAAGTTATAACAGAGAACAATATAACTAATGCATCATCCGATGTTCTAATAATAGGAAATTCACTTAGTGATATTCCAAGACCACATAATAACATAGTCTCAATAATAGATTTGAACAGTTGGGTACATAACTCTGAATTGGCAAAAAACATAATAGACTTATTAATGAAAAATGGCGATGGAGATTTTAATAAGGGATTTTTTAAGTTATATGAAACAGCAGAAAAAGAAAATTATTACGCACACCTAAAGCCATATGGAATTATGACTATTCAGAAAAATGCGCAAATAGCACTCGATTTTGCACAATACAGAGATTGTGATTATAATGATGCTCCGGTTATAAGAGTAATAAAAGCTAACGAATATTACAGTAAGAATATAAAATTAGATTAATATATAACGAGCCAATACTAATATTAAGAGAAGTGAAACCATGGATATAAATTTATCAAAAATACAAATAAGAAATCCTACTAAATTAAATTTTGGAACAGCAGGAATTCCTCTAAGTACTACTCCACGAAATACAATTAATGCATTAGCGCGATTAAGAGAATTAAAACTTAATGCAATGGAACTAGAATTTGTAAGAAGCGTTAATGTAAATCCGAAAATTGCAAAAGAAATGCTTGAACAAAACAAAGATCAAGATATAACAGTCACTTGTCATGGTTCATATTTCATAAATTTAAATGCGGCAGACAAAGATACAATCATTGCAAGCAAAAAAAGAATACTGGAAGGAGCAACTGCTGCAAGAATGGCGGGAGCCTGGTCAATAACATTTCATGCAGCATATTATTTAAAAGATGATAAATCGCTAGTTTATGATAGAGTAAAAGAACAAATGAAATATCTAGTAAATGAACTTGAAGAAAGCGGAAACAAAATTTGGTTAAGGCCTGAAACAACTGGCAAAGAAACACAATTTGGAAACATTAAAGAAATCATACAACTATCACAAGAAGTAGAACAAGTCTTGCCGTGTGTGGATTTTGCACACTTACATGCAAGAACTAACGGAAAATATAATACTACAGAAGAATTTAGAGAAGTATTAACAATGATTGAAACTGGCCTTGGACGAAGAGGTCTTGATAACATGCACATACACATGTCAGGAATAAATTATGGTCCAAAAGGAGAAAAAAATCATTTATTTTTAGAAGAATCAGATTTTAACTGGAAAGATTTATTAAAAGTTTGGAAAGAATATAAAATTAAAGGCGCAGTAATCAATGAAAGCCCAAACATCGAGGATGATGCACAATTAATGAAGAAATATTATGAAGGTTTGAAATGATAATAAAAGCAACTAAACTGGAGAGAAAATAAGATGCCACAAGAATTAGGAGAGTTAAGCCATAGACAACATAGAATTTTAGAGGTTACAGGAATTATTACAACAATAGGTTTAATGTACATAGGATATGCTATAAATGTATTTACAGAAAATAAACTTAAAGCCCAAATACCTCAAATTAGTATTATTGAACAAAGTTATAACTCTAAAATAGACTCAATTAGCAATGCTAAAAGAGATTTAAATGCGGCATATTATTCTAGAATAGAGTCCTTGGATGACCAAATAGATTTATTGTATGAAAATAGAAAAAACACCGATAATATACTTAATTACGAATTTAAAATGGATTCATTACATGATATCAGAAGAATAGTACAAAATAGCCATCACAAAGAAATACATTCAATGAAAAATGAAATAGGTATCTTAGAAACAAAACAAGATAACAAAATAGATTCATTAAAGATAGATTATAAGAATAAAATAAATACAGATATAATTTTCGGAGGAAAATAAAATGAAACACGAATTACCAAAATTACCTTATGCATACGATGCACTTGAACCATATATGGATGAATTAACGGTTAGAATACACCATGATAAACACCATCAAACATACGTGGATAAATTTAATCTAGCAATAGAACCATATCCGCAATTACATGATTTAAGTACAGAAGAAATACTTAGTGACTTAACTATTGTTCCAGAACATGGAAGAAATGCAGTCAAAAATAATGGTGGCGGGGTATTAAATCACACACTATTTTGGAACATATTAAAAAAAGATGTTAAGATGAGTGAATCAATGAATAGTAAACTAATTGAAACATTTAGCAGTATTGAAAACTTCAAAAAACAATTGACTGACGCTGCAATGAATAGATTTGGTTCTGGTTGGGCATGGCTTGTTGTAAATAATGGAAATTTAGAAATTATCTCAACAGCAAACCAAGACACACCATTATCAGATGGAATGAAGCCGATATTATTAATTGATGTATGGGAACATTCATATTATTTAAAATATCAAAATAGAAGAGCGGAATACGTAGAAAACTTCTTTAAATTAATTAATTGGGAAGTTGTTGAAAAACTATATGAAGAAGCAACAAAATAGAGATGAAATGAAACAAGAACTAAAACCAACAAAAGAATTTATTGAGAGAATTATTAAAAAAGCAGGCGCAGAAACATTAAAATATTATGGAAAAGCTGAAGTTCAGTATACAAAAAAACATGAAAATGATATAGTAACACAAGCCGATTTAGCATCAAACAAAATATTAATTGGAGAAATAAAAAAATATTTTCCAAAACATAATATAATAACAGAAGAAACCTCGCCTGAAGATAATAATTCAGAATATACATGGATTGTTGATCCGCTCGATGGCACATCTAACTTTAAAAGAACAATACCAAATTATGGTGTGCTAATTGCAGTAAAATACAAAAATGAAATTATAATAGGAGCATTCTATGCGCCTGTAACTAATGAATTATATTATGCTGAATTGGGCAAAGGTGCATTTTTGAATAATAAAAAAATACTTTGCGCAAATAAATCTGATCTTACACGTAGTAGAGGATCGGGAAGTATTACACTTCAAGGAGTAAAGAAAGAACAAATCAGAAAATTTAGCGAAAGCTCAGATATTCATCATTGGAG
>CAVZPN010000034.1:0-5969 GCA_963777125.1 uncultured archaeon
AAGACCTAAAAGTTAAAGGAGTAATATTTGAAGATATGGATGTTGCAGTAAAAGAATACCCTGAACTCGTACAAAAATATTTCATGTCAAAATGCGTCAAGCCAAATTTACATAAATTTGCAGCAATGCACGGCGCAGTATGGAGTGGAGGCACATTCATTTATATTCCAAAAGGAGTTCATGTAGATATGCCGTTACAAGCATATTTTAGAATGAATACTATTGGTATGGGACAATTCGAACATACATTAATTATTGTCGATGAAGGCGCAAGCCTGCATTACATTGAAGGATGTTCAGCACCATTATACAATGCAAGTAGCATTCATGCAGGATGCGTTGAAATATTTGTTCATAAAAATTCTAGAATGAGATATTCATCAGTTGAAAACTGGTCAAAGAATACTTACAATCTTAATACTAAAACAGCATTAGTTGAAGAGAATGCTACAATGGAATGGGTTTCAGGAAATATGGGCTCAGGCGTTACAATGCTCTATCCGACAAGCGTATTATTAGAATCTGGAGCAAAAGCCAATCATATCGGAATAGCATACGCTGGTTCTGGACAAAATCAAGATACTGGAGCTAAAGTTTATCATCTAGCACCAAACACAACAAGCATAATTAAAAGTAAAAGTCTCTCGAAAAATGGCGGTATTACATCATACAGAGGACTTGTTAAAATTAAGAAAGGCGCAATTAATAGTAAATGTTCAGTCAATTGTGATGCATTAATGTTCGATAGCAAGTCCGTGAGTAATACTTATCCGAGTCTTGATGTTAACGAAAAAAATGTCGATATAGTACATGAGGCAAGTGTGGGAAAGATTTCTGAAGATCAAATATTTTATTTACAAAGTAGGGGCTTATCAGAAGAGCAAGCAATACAAATGATTGTATCAGGATTTATTGAGCCGATAATAAAAGAACTGCCTCTTGAATATGCTGTTGAAATGAATAGATTAATTGAACTTGAAATAGAGAGTAAACTAGGTTAATAATATGAATTCGAGTATGATCAATAGAAAATTGAATGTGAAATCATTAGAAGATAAAGAATTAGTTGAATATAGATTAGATGCTCTTAATAAATATAATAGTGCTGCTTGGAAAAATATCAAACACGGATTAAACATAAGTACTGAATTAGAATTTATGAAAGAAATAGAATTTAATTCTAATAAGTTTAACGAGGATGAAAACAACACAGATAATAAGAATAATAAAAATAATAATACATTAAATATCAGCATACTTGATGTAAAAGATGAAAGTAAAATATTAATTCAAGAGTTTAGCAATAAATACGTTCAAGTCTCACTTAAAGAATTTTTAAGTAGTACAAAATACACTGATGAATACAAAAATAAAGTCTTAACCCAAATCACAAGAAACTTTGAAGAAAAAATACTAGATAACAATCAGCATAATATCAATAATCAAAATAACGTCAATATAAGTGAATATAATAAATTTGATTACCTACACTTTACACTTGCAAATATAGAATTAATAATATTCGATAAAGAAAGTCAATTAAAAAATACTATTCAAATTGAAAGAGTAATCAAAGAGAATGCTGAAAATAATCATCTTCACCTAATTATTATTGTAGAAGAAAAATCGGACTTAAATCTATATTTTAGAACAGTATATGTATCAAATTCCGATAATCTCAATGGAAGAGAAAAAGAAAACACTCAAATAAACGTGATTACAGACTTTACCGACATATTAATAGCACAAGATAGCACAGTTAACATCGTTGAGCAAAGAGTATTGACATCAGAAGATATTATTTATGGTAAAAAAAATATTATTATTGACAAAAACTGTAATGTAAATTGGATTACAATCGATAAAGATTCTAGATTAACATTATTAGAACATAAAGCAAGTCTGAATGGAACTAATAGCAGTATTTTATTGAACAATATTGTTTGCGGAAACAACGCCAATTATACCCTAAATACTATTTGCGAACATAATAATACAAATACTAAGTCTAAAATACAAAATAAAGGAGTAATTAAAAATAGTAAAGCAATAATTAAAGGATTAATAAAAATAAACACTAATGCAGACAATAGCGAAGGATATCAAAAATCTGACATGATTTTAATGGATGATAATAGTTCAGCAATTTCTCTCCCAGATCTTGAAATACACAATAATAATGTAAAATGCAGTCATGGTTCAGCAATAACCAGACTTGATGAAGAAAAGATATTTTACTTAGAATCAAGAGGCATTGATAAAACGGATGCCGAAACATTACTTATTGAAGGATTTTACGACATTATACTTACAAATATCATAGATGAAAAATTAAGAGAAGCAATTAGAAAAGAGGCACTAGAATGAGTAAGAAAGAGGTAAAGAATAGTAATCCATTAAGAAAAGACTTCCCATTAATTAATAATAGAAAAATATCATATTTAGATAGTGCTGCAACTACACAAAAACCGACTGAAGTAATCGCGTCATTAAAAGAATATTACGAATTACACAATGCTAATTCACATCGTGGAATATATGCATTATCAGAAGAATCAACAAAAATCCTATCCGACTCGCGTAAAATCATTGCAGAATTTGTTAATGCTAGCGCAGATGAAATAATATTTACAAAAAATAGCACTGATGCATTAAATAATATTGCAAATAGTCTTGAGAGAACATTAATTATCACAAATCAACATAATGTTGTCTCAACAATAATCGAACATCATAGTAATTTTATCCCTTGGCAACAATTAGCTAAACGAACTAAGGCAGAATTTAGAATAGTTGATTATGATTTAAAGAAAAACAATCTTTTAGACATAAGTTCTCAAATTGATGAGAACACCATGCTTGTAGCATTTACAGCAATGAGTAATGTTACAGGATTAATGCCTGATGTTAAAAATATTATAAAATCTATACGTAAAAAGAATAAAAACATAATAATAATAGTTGATGCAACACAATTAATTGCACATCAATTAATCAATGTAAAAGAATTAGATGTTGATTTTTTAGTATTTTCTGGACATAAAATATATGGTCCAACTGGAGTTGGAATAGTATATGCTAAAAAAGAATTACTAGAAAAAATAGAGCCATTTAACTATGGTGGCAATATGATTAATCATGTTGGTCTATACGATAGCGACTGGGCTCAAATTCCAGAAAAATTTGAAGCAGGAACAACCGATACTGCAGCAATAAATGCTCTTGCAAAAGCCATAACCTATCTTAAAAGAAATTATAATATAATTATAAATATCGAACAGAAAGTATATTCATATGCACTTTTAGAATTAAGAAAAATTCCTCAATTAAAAATTATTGGACATGAAGATTTAGATAACAATCTTAATCATATCAATAATACAAAGATAAATAATATTAATAAAATAGCTACAAATAAATACGGTCCAGTAATAAGTTTTACAATAGAAAATATTCATCCACATGATTTAGCAACAATATGTAACGATAATACTGTCTGTATAAGAGCAGGACATCATTGCGCAGAACCCTTGCATAAAAAATTAGGACTTGTTGCTACATCAAGAATAAGCATTGGAGCATACAATACTACTTCAGATATTGATAGTTTAATTATTGCAATTAATAAGGCAATAAAAATGCTAAATCCGAATAAGGTGATTTCATGAGTGACTTATACAGAGAATATTTACTTGAACATTACCACAATCCAAAAAATAAAGGTACAATAAAAGATGCAGACATACATAAACACGACATTAATGTTAGTTGTGGCGATGAAATAGAAATATTTGTCAAACTCGATAAACATGCTGATAAAAATAAAATAAATACTAAAGATATTAAGAAAGATTTTGATAATCAGAAAATTAAAGAAATCAAATTTTCAGGTCAGGGATGCGTTATATGTATGGCGACAGCCGCAATATTAACTGAAGAATTAACAGGCAAAAAGATTAAAGAAGTAAAAGATATGAATACAGATGATTTACTAGAATTAATACAATTACAATTAACACCAACAAGAATTAAATGCGCAATGCTAAGTTTAGTCACATTAAAAAAAGGCATACTAGAGTATGAATCAAAATTATAAGAACAAAATAACAAAAATTCGCTACTTAGGACTATCCGCAACCTAAAGATCACGGTATTACGTCCTTCGTTTAATCGCGAATTCCACAAAAATCCAAGATTTTTGGGACCAAGAAATCTTCGATTTCTTTGGTTTTGGAATTGAAAATTTCGACAGAAATTTTCAATAATAAATAGCAATAACCGATTAACAAGAAATATATTGGAGTGAAAATATGAATAAAGTATTTAGTATAAAAGATTTACACGTCAGCATTAATAATAAAGAAGTAATTAAAGGAATAAATCTAGAATTAAATAAAGGAGAAGTTGTAGTAATAATGGGTCCAAATGGCTCGGGTAAAAGTACTTTTTCAAATGGCCTTATGGGTCATCCAAATTATATTACAACAGGCAGTATCATGCTTGACAATGAAGAATTAATAAATTACAAAGTTAATGAAAGATCAAAAAAAGGATTATTCTTATCATTTCAAAATCCTATAGAAATACCTGGCGTAAGTGTTGCTAATTTCTTAAGAACTGCAATAAATTCACGAAGAGAAAAAACAGATCAAATAAAAATATTACAATTTAGTAAATTATTAAATGAAAAAATGGAATTATTGCATATTCCAAAAAACTTTGCATCAAGATACGTTAATGAAGGCTTTTCTGGTGGAGAAAAAAAGAAGATGGAAATATTACAAATGTCATTACTTGAGCCAAAAGTTGCCATACTCGATGAAACAGATTCAGGTCTTGACATTGATGCATTAAAAAAAGTTTGTGAAAATATCAATATTTTACGAGAACAAAATAAAGATTTAGCAATATTAATAATAACACATTATCAAAGAATGCTGGATTACATTAATCCAAGTAAAGTATTAATCATGCTTGATGGACAAATTGTAAAAGAAGGCGGACCAGAACTAGTACTGGAACTCGAAAAAGAAGGATATGATAAGTATAAAATAAAGAATAATTAACATATAAATATAGGTCATAATAACCTATAAATAAAAATTATAAATAATACAAAATGGTAAAAAACATATTTTGGGACATGGATGGAACACTAGGGTTCTTCGAGCAGATATATTATTGGATGAATAATTTACAACCGCCTGAATATATGTTAAAATCAATAAACATAAGAGAAGGCATAGAAGGATTGCTTGAAGAATTAAACAACAAAGGATTTCATCAATACGTAACTACATCAGCAGCTGAAGATTACGCAACAGAAGTAATGAATAGAACAAACCTTAACAAATATTTTAAAAAAATATATGCAAGAGAACAAATATCCGGAATATATAGCAATCCAAAAAAATATGATAAAGTTATAACAGAGAACAATATAACTAATGCATCATCCGATGTTCTAATAATAGGAAATTCACTTAGTGATATTCCAAGACCACATAATAACATAGTCTCAATAATAGATTTGAACAGTTGGGTACATAACTCTGAATTGGCAAAAAACATAATAGACTTATTAATGAAAAATGGCGATGGAGATTTTAATAAGGGATTTTTTAAGTTATATGAAACAGCAGAAAAAGAAAATTATTACGCACACCTAAAGCCATATGGAATTATGACTATTCAGAAAAATGCGCAAATAGCACTCCATTTTGCACAATACAGAGATTGTGATTATAATGATGCTCCGGTTATAAGAGTAATAAAAGCTAACGAATATTACAGTAAGAATATAAAATTAGATTAATATATAACGAGCCAATACTAATATTAAGAGAAGTGAAACCATGGATATAAATTTATCAAAAATACAAATAAGAAATCCTACTAAATTAAATTTTGGAACAGCAGGAATTCCTCTAAGAGCAATACGGTACTCGTCAAAGTAAGATGCAAACATA
>CAVZPN010000035.1:0-22471 GCA_963777125.1 uncultured archaeon
TGCCTTCAAAATAATGAGTAAATTTTTCCATCTTAGTTCCTGCAGGATGAACATGACTAACCATAATTTTTACATTAGCATCTTTAATATAACTATGACCACGAATTAACATATCATAAGCTTCTTTATCAGTAACTTGATGTATTCCAATATTAACACCCGAACAACCAAATAATCCTACATATTTCTTATCTTTAGAATTCTTTGAATGCTTGCCCACTGGTTCAGGATCAAATATTTTTATACCGTAACCATGTAAGTTTTTAACATCATAAACTTGAGATAAAAAGTCAGCTGTTGCAACACTTTCATGATTGCCAGGAACTAGCACAACACGCTTGCCCTGTTTTAAAAATGGTCCGATAAGATTGTTCGTATTCTCGTCCCCTTGCGTTAGATCGCCACAAAGAATTACTAAATCTACTTTTTCTTTAGCTGCTCTTTCAGCAAGTTTTTTTGCAAGTCCACTATTACCGTGTAAATCTCCAGCAGATAATATTTTCATAAAGACACCCTACAATGATATATTATTAATCACAATTGATTAAATTATTATTATTATTATTATTATTATTATTATTATTGACTATTTTAATTAGTATGATTATTACTTACTTTTAACAGAATTAATTTCTTTTAATGGGAATGAAAAATCCTTTTTAACAGGATGTTTATTAGCAGAATTTTTTAATCCATCTCTTGATTGTAAATGTACTGTTTTTCCTTCAAGATGAACTAGTGTTGATGGACAACCATGTTTTGCTCCTTCATTAAATACATAATCAACATTGTTTCTAATGGCAATATCTAAATCTTCAAGTGAAGTCATAAAATTACTACCAGTAACATTAGCACTAGTTGTGACAATAGGCATTTTTAACGTATATGAAACACTTAAAAACCAATGATTAGGCATTCTAACACCAATAACAACATCTCCTTTCATATCATAATTATGAACATTTGCAGCAACTGCTTTTTTATTTTTTAATTTTAATAATAACGTGTATGGCCCGGGTAATTTTCTAATCCACTCTTCAGCTTCAGCAGTAATTACACAGTTTTCATAAATCCATTCCTTATTTGGAACAATTACCGAAAATGGATGATCGCTTTGTTTTAATTTTCTAATTTTAGCAACTAATTTTGAATCAAGAGCATTACATCCAATACCGTAAATAGTATCTGTTGGGTATACAAATACACATTTAGGCAATTCCTTTAGAATTGTTTTATGATTAACGTTATATTCGTCAAAATTTATTACAATCATAAAATAAGAATAATTTAGATATTTAAAAAGTTGATGAAAGAAGGAATCAGAGAATTAAAAACTCAAAAAAAGCATAAAAATTATGCTATCAATTCATCATGAATATTTAATGGGCTTTCTTCCCAGTTTTTAGCACGTTCATATGAGAAATCTCTATTCTCGTATGTTTCAAGTAAATTCACAATATTTTTTCTTTTCATACTTTCACCCCACATAACAGCGGACGCAACAGACATAATCAATAACATAAACCTAATAAATTAACATCACTTACCTCAATTATATTCTACCTAGTATTTCTTGTTAATGTTCTAAATTGATCCCAAAATAATCCTTCAACAAAACCTGTTTCATCAAATGCAAATACTTGTTCAGACATATATTCATCAACTACCATTTTACACCTCAAATGTTGCTTCAACATTAATTTCTAATATTTTTAATTTCCGTTTGGATATTGTTAATATTTCAAACACGATAATAAAACATAATATCAGTCATTTAAATACCCTGTTTCTATCTGTCCAGTGTGTCCAGTTAAGAACAAATAAGCACAAAATGCGTGGACAAAAATATTAAATTATCAATCTTAATAAATATTAAACTATTTAGAAACACAGTATAGATAAATACGGAAATTTTGTACAAAAGAAATACTATTCTGGCCAATAAAAATCTGAAGGAACTCCTCCGCGAGTTTTACCATCTTGCCACAAGCCAATATATTCTCGTGTAGATCTACCTTGAATTGTAAATCCCATCATCTCAAGAGCATTAACTAAACTACTTATAACTGCTTTTGTTCCCGAACACCATCCAGGAGATAAAGCCGAAGCATATTTACCAATATATTCACGTCTATTAAATTTCGTCTTCCCAGTCAATCTAGACAAAAAAGCAATTGTTCTTGCAGTAGGCATATCCATATATACAGGACTACCTAAAAGCATAACATCCGCTTCTCTTACTAAAGGCATTATCTCTTTCATTTGATCATTAAATATGCATTCCGGTTTACAATTCTTTTGATGCCCACCACAAGCAACACACTCAATAATATTTTCTAAATCAATAAAACTATTTTGATAATAAGGTCCTGACCAATATTTTAAAATTTCTTCATTAAGCAGTCTTTTTGTATCTCCTTCTTTTCTTGGAGAACCATTAACAGATAATATTTTAATACATTCTATCATCGGAGATGAATCACCACTATAATTAGTAATAATTAAAGGAATATTTCTGAACAGATGATAGTGCTGTTTTATATATATTTCTTTCAAATAAGAATGAACATTAGTCCTCAAATAAGTATAATCAAAAAGTATCGCAACAGGTTTTTTGTGTTGAGAATATAATTCTTCTAACGTTTTTAATATCTTTTCTTGAGAATCAATTACAATAGCTTCAAATCCTGCCGAAATAACACTCGATAATAACTCTTTATTCTGCGAACAAAGTAATATTGAGCCCGTATTACAATCCAAAATTTTTATAACAGAATCATAAGTATCATACTCCTTAATTTCTTCTACAGGAATAACTCTGAAAAAATCATAGCCATCAACAACTTGCTTAAATTTATTTTCATCTATAATTATCTTCTTTTCTGTTAACACTTTTTCTCTCTTTGGCGAAATAATTTTTACTAACATCTTATGGCCTCAAATGTAATATTCCTAGTTTTTTATCAAATTCTGTTTTCAATTCCTTAAATCTTTTATGTAATGTATCTTCGACAACAAATTTTCTAACATGATCATTATACAGCTCTGAAGTAAAATATTTCCATTGTACTTCGAACATAAAATACTTCATCTTTTCGGCTACAAGATTATTTTTTGCAAGAAAAGGCGTTTTACTATCATAATGTTTAAAATCAGATTCACTTACCATCCAATAATAATCATCCCATAGAGGAGTTCCAGGAAAGGGCATTAAAAAATTTCCACATATCATCTCAGGTTTTAATTCTTCAAATCTTTTTGTAAGTAAAGCATAAAATTCTTTACCCTTATCTGCTCCCGTTTTACCATTCTCTCCTTTTCCAACAATATAAGTAGGATCTACAATAAATGAGAGATAAGTAAAAATGCCTCTCTTTTTAAGTCGCGCAACAGCATCATCCAAATGTTTATTTTTAACATAATTTTTAGTAGGATCTTCTAAACCTAAACAAACCATATAAACATTATTTGCAGCAAAAGTATCGGCTACTTCATCAGTAATCATATTTGCAGAAGCAAATAAATATAGTTTAGCTTTTGTTCTCTGAGCTATAACTAACCTTTCTTTATAATCTTTCAATAAAGGAAAATTTTCATCCCTAAAAAACATGAATCTATTCTTATTTCCTTTTGAATCAAGATTATCTAATCTTTGAGTAATTAACGCTATTTCACGTTCATAAGCTTCTAATGGCTTAGAAATTATCCTAGGCCCAAACATTACAGGAGTACAACAAAAATCACACCTATAAGGACAGCCAAATGAACTATTAACACTTGTTGATATATCTTCAATATTTTTATCAGGAATAACTTGTTGATTGTTTCGCATATCATACAAATCATATCTAGGAGTATTTTTGAATGTTAACACTCCTGGCAAAATTTTATCTTTAATAATTTCTGCTCTTCCAGACGATTTTTCTTGCTCGCCATCTTTCTTTCTTTCACCATGTACTCTTACCCATCCTTCTACAGGATCTAATGTATGCAATATCTTTCCAGCAATGAATCTAGCATTTCCTACCTTATCACTATCAAAATGACTTCTTTCATAAAAAACATCTTTTTGAGATAAAGTAACATCAATATCATCACATGGACCAATAACAATTTTGTCTGCAAAATCTAAAAAAGCTTCAGGAAACATTGTAGGATGATATCCTCCAACTATTATTTTGCTTTTATCATGTTGTATAACCCATTTCTTAAATTCATCCATACCTGAAATATATATTGAACATAAATATTTTTCAACATCAGAATCATTAAATATAATATTTTTAGAATGATATTCTACATTATCTCCTGGAGGTAAAACATTTAATATTGATGGCTCTAAACCCAAATTAACACTGTTTTCTGGAAATGATAATCCGATTATTTTTTTAACCACACATTTCACCTTCAAGCGATATAGTATTATACAAAGTGACTCATATTAATTGCCATTAATTTCTCATAATATTAATTTAATTATTCTTTTCCTGAATTAACATTACATGCTAAGCGATATGCGTCAATACCTAAGTATATTGCAAGAATTATAGTTAAGAAACTATAACTAATTCCTTCAAACACATTTTGCCAATTACTTTGACCAAAAGCATAACCACCAATAATAAATATTTGAACAATTAAAAGTAATATTCCTAAAAATCTTTTACGTTTAACATACAAATAACCAGTACCCCATAAGAATACATTAAGTATTAATGCGAGCCAAGGATATTTATACGATAGTAATTTTGAATGTAATTTTTTTAAACGAAGAGCATTCAATCGTTTAATGCGTTTGTTTTTGGCTTTTAATTTTAATAAAGAATCTTTAAAATAAACTTCGTATAATCCGCTACCAATACTAATACCAATACCAGTACAGACAGCAGTTAATATTATACTTGTTACATCAATTGCCATAAAACCTCATATAATTAATACTCAGTTAATTTTTTATTCACAATAGTGGTATTTCCACCAGCATGTGTTCTTTCAAGTGAAATAAATCTTCCTTCTTCAAGTTTAGTTATTTTTCTTTGGAATGTCTTGTAAGAAGCTTTTCCACCGGTTTTCTCATACAACTTAAATAAATCGCCAATTTTCTTACCACTAAATTCTTTTACAATCTTTAAAATAAGTTTTGACTCTTCATCAAGTTCATCAGTATTTTTAATTGTGAATTGATTTATTTTTAAAATAGCAGTATTAACATGCTCAAGAGTAATACGAGTTTTATTTGAAGTCTCGGCAATAATTGTTGACTCTCTAATCAAAAATAATCCTATTCTTAAATCTTTTAATTCAGTTGCTTTCTTCGCAATAACTTTTAATGCATCAGAATCAATACAATTAGAATTGAATACATAAGAAATTCTGTCAAGTAATATTCCTTCCATTTCTAATTCATTATAATGTGGGAATTCAATTTGCTCAAGCATCATTCTACTTCTTATTCTATCATCTAAATCAAGTAACCAAGATTTATAATTAGTAACTAAAAACATTGTTTTTTTAAATAACATTTCAGAAAGAATATATAAGAAATCAGTATCTTCAACTTTATCTATTTCGTCAAATACTAAGATAGCTCCTTTCTTATTAATTATTTGCGTTACAATTTTAAACAAGTCCTCAGTATTTTTATTTTGAACAAACGCATAACCAACAGCATCGCATAATTCTAAAACTATCTTATAAGTAGTATTCTTATGCCAACAATTAACATATATTGGAAACAATTTATCAGAAAATTCATCGCTTTCATCTAACTCGCGTAAAAGATGCTTTAAAGCCGCAGTCTTACCAACGCCAGGCGGACCATGAACTAAAACATTTCGACCATTATGATCTAAAAGTAACGGCTTTATACAAGATGCAAGATATTTTTGTTGCTCTTCACGATACGGAACAGCCTTAGGCAAGAAAGTATAATCTAAAGCATACTCGTTCTTAAATAACGAATGATCACCCTTTAGTAAATCATCATACAATCCCATAATACAAAAGAATAAATATACATTTATAAAAGTTATTAAATTATAGATAAATATAAGGTAATATTATGAGAATATTTAGGCCAATAACCAAGGAATTAATCATAGGTTTCGGATTCTTAAATGGATTTTGGTTCGGCATAGGAATAGATCCACAGAAGATAATATTAACATTCATCGGACAATACATAAAAATCATGCCTTTAATTATTCAAAAAATATTTACAATAATTCCAATAATATTAACAGTTGCAACCATATTAAGCATATTAAAAATATATCGTAAAGGAGGAATATTGGGGGGTATTGCAGTAGTTGTGGCATTTATTGCAGGAGCCTTAGTATTACAAAATTGGAAAGCATCACTTATCCTAAGTCTTGCCGCAATATTAATAGGATTAATAACATTTAAAGAATAAAATAAATTAAAATAACAATATGTTAAGTATAACCATAAAGTATTAAAATCACGATAATAATTAAAATATATGGCAATCATTAATATATCACGAGTATATAAAATAAAAAATGAGACGTAAAATAATACAACAAGCAAAGCAGGCATACACTATAACTTTACCTATTGATTGGGTTAAAAATTCTAAATTAAAAGCCGGCGATGAAGTTGAAATAACATCTGATGGAAAAGATCTTATAATAAAAACAGATAATAGGCAATTTGGCGGAGAAATAACAATTGATGCCAAAGATATGAACACACGCATCATATATAATTATTTAAATGCAGCATATACTGGAGGATTTGACCAAGTAAATATAATAAACTATACTTTTGAAATGCTCGATTTAAATCAGATGATGGGTTATGCCGTAGTAACTCAAAAAAAAGATATATGCACAATTAAAGACATTAGTGGGTCTACGTTTGAAAACTTAGAAGAAATATTTAAACAAGTATTTCAAACCGTTATAGCTTTTTACGAACTTGCAATCGAAGACATTTCTAATCAAAAAAAAGGAGTAACATCAAATATTAGAAAAAAAGATGACGATATAAATAAATATGCGTTATTTCTTGAAAGAAGTATGATAAAAAAAGGTGCAACAGATTCTGTAATGAGAAAGATTATGTTCACATATGCATTCGAACTAGAAAAAATAGGAGATAATATTTTTAGAATTTGGGATTCTGAAGTCCTCGAGAAAAAAACAGACGAAATCACAATAGAATTATTAAAATTATCTAAACAATGTTTAGAAAAAACTTTTGCAGTATTTTATCAAACTTCACCAGAAAAATTAAAAGAATTATTCGCTCTTCGAGATAAAGTAAAAGATAAAACGGAAGAAGCATTAAAAAAACATAAAAATTCTAGAAAAGCAATAATTTATGCACTTGCCATTACTGAAGATTGTGTTGATCTTACACAACTGTCCTTAATGTATAGACAAAAAATAAATCAAATACAAACAAAATAGATTTAAGAGAACTTTGCATAAATGATTATTGCCTATTCGCGAGCATTAAAAATTAATAAATTGAAAAGCGACGGAGATGCTATCACACTTCGTTCGGCACTTCAAGGGCGTAACCTTGAAGTTACAAGAGAGGAGCTTTCTTAGATTAATTGATTAAAATGCGAGCCGGCAATAACGCGAAGCGAATTTTGTAAAGTTTTCTTTACTAACTAAGATTTGTTTCTATAACTTTTTTCTCATAATATTTTTTTGAAATATCGTTTAAAGTTTTAACAACTAATACAGGATTTTGACCATAAGAAGTTTCTCCAGCCAACATAAAACTGTCAACATCAGATTTAAGAATACTATACACATCACAAATTTCTGCTCTTGAAGGATTAACACTATTTTGCATTGAAGATAATATGCCTGTTCCAATCATTACAGGAACATTATGTTTTTTACATACTGAAACAATATAATCTTGGGCAAAAGGTAACTCTTCACAATTTAATTCAACAAATAAATCTCCGCGAGCAACCATTACTGAAGTTTTTATATCTAAAGATTTAGTGTATTGTAATATATTATCTAAATTAGTCACACCAAATTTATCTTCAATTTTAAGACAAAGTTCAGTATTTTTATATTTTTCTTGCGAATAACTCTTCATAAAATCATAACAATTTTTTACATCAGTTGCATCTCTTACAAAAGACAATGCGATCTTATCAATACTTTTATCAAGACTTAATTTGATAACATCTTTATCTTTATCAGATAATTTATCTACATTAAGATACACTCCAGGAACATTAACACCCATGTATTTATGAATAATACCTTCTCCTGGTTCAATAACTTTTAAAGAAACACTTGAATTAGTACAACTTTCAATCTTTGTTACAATAGAGCCATTTTCAATTAAAAGATAATTACCAACTTTCAGATCAGAAGAGAAATTTTTGTTAAAAGTTACTTTTTTAACCTCATCTAAATATTTCGCTGAGTTATTCTCATAAGGAAAATCAATAGAAAATGTTGAACCTTTATCAATTCTAAAAAAATCAAAATCTCCAAGTCTAACTTGAGGCCCTTTAATATCGAGCATTATATCTAAATAAGTATTCATATCTTTAGATACCTCGCGCACCATATTTATTTTAGAAGAATAATCTTCAATAGAAGCATATGCTGTGTTAATTCTAACACCAGTCATTCCAAATTCCACCATTTGTTCAAGAACAGATTTATTGTCTGTTGTTGTTCCGAGAGTACACGTAATTTGGGCTTGTTTCATTTAGACATCTCATTATTAGTCATATTATTATTTTTCATCAGTATCGTTATTAAGTTCTATTTTATTATCATTTGATAAACTTTCTTGAATTAAAAAATCTTCATAACTTAATTCTCCTCTTCTAACCCTATTTTTATGTATTGCTTCAACTTCAGCAGTATTAGAAGAGAATAACTCTTTTACAACTTTATCTAAGTTTTTTTCTTTAATAACATCTTTAACAGCAGAAGGAACATATTTTTCCCATGGACCATCATTGGCCATAAGTTCTCGTATAATTGTAGCATTATAATTTGAAGAAAGAGGAAATCTTCTACACTCATAACCTGCTTTTGAAAAAGCATCTATTTCGCCTCGACTATTAGTATAAATATAACTAATTTTAGGAACAATAGTGAAAGTGTATTTAACCCATCTATCATGATCATGTTGATCCATAATACCACAAATTTTATAGGGCTTTTTTATATTCTCTTTGAAAACTCTTTCAACATAAGCTTTTCTTTCTTCAAATAAAAATGGATTCATTAAAAGCGGAGCCTCAATACTCTTATTAAATCTACTATACTGTGAACTTCCAATACCAATTACAATCTCATCGACATCATTTTGAGATTCTATAAACTTAAGTACGCCAAGATGACCATTATGTAACATTTGAAATCTTCCAATGTATAACGCTCTTCTTGGTTCAATTAAATTATTTTTATATATATTGGTTTCAAGTTTATTCTCTATTAAAGTACTCATACGACCACCTCGGATAATTCTAAAGAATTTTGTTTGGAACTAGATTCAGGTAAATTAGAACTCGATAAATTATAATCAGATGAAATAGGCTTAGATAAAATAGAAGCAGATAAAGCAGGAATAGATAAAATAGAATTAACTGAAGCAGGAACAGATAAAACGGAATTAGTAGTACTGCTTAACTCGGAATTAAATTTAGAAGCATAAATATTCATAAGTTCAGTTCTAACATAATTTAAATCAGGTCTTTTAGAAGGTTCTTTTTCAAACATTTTTGAAAGTAAGGAACCATATGAATCTTTATTTGGAGTATATTTTCCAAATTTAACTGCGAGCCCATACATTAAAACTTCACTTTCTCGGAATTCATCACCTTCGGTTAATTTTATTGAATCATCAACAAATGCATGTTTCTTATAAACTAAATCATGAAGTAATAATCCTAATTGAAACGTATCTGTTGCAATACTTGCTCTAAATCCCGTTAATTCAGGAGATAGATATTCTGGCGTCGATAATAAAGTTGTTAAAACCGTATTTGTATCTAATTTTTCTGCTTTTTGCGACATTCCAAAATCAAGAAGTTTAACATTTTTGGCAATAGATTCTAGAGTAATATTTTCTTGATTATTTTGTAAATCGGTGTCTAAATCTTTATTATGATTATCTTTATTATGATTAAAATCATTATTAATACCTTTATTAAAATCTTTATTACGATCATACATCACATTCTTTTTTTTCATATCCATATATAGAATATTTTTACTATGTAAATAATTAAGTACATCACAAAGAGTAATAGTAATTCCTAATGCTTCTTTTTCAGAAAGATCAACATATTTATCAAGCGACTTTCCGGAAACATATTCTAACTCTAAAAAGTGTATATTTTTTTCATTAAAAGTGCCTAAAAGTTTTACAATATTACTATGATCTAATTCTGAAAGAATTTCTCTTTCTGAAGAATAACCATCAAGACGTGAAAAATTAGTATATAATTTTAAATCCTCCTTCCACACTTTTTTACTTTCAACACCATCAACTGACTTATTAACTAAAAAAATATTACTAGCAGTAGGAAAAAGAGGATTTTCATCTCCAAATTGTAATCTAGATATTTCCCCAGAATCAGAAAATATAGCACGTTCTTTAACTAATGCATCTATACTGCTTCTTGGAGTCAAATATTTTTCTTTAAATTCTTTTTTATACATATCAGTTAATACGCCATCTCCTAAAATCTTTGAGAAAATTAATTTTCTTGGAATATTTTGATTATGCTTCTCTTCTAGAAGATTTAATGCCGTATATACTGCGCTTTTTTTATCAACACCGACATTATCCAAAATACTATTTAGAAGATTTGGTTCTATTTCATAATCATATCTATAAGGAGAAGAAACATTTTCACGTTTACATAATCTTATTTGAGGTAGAGCATGATAGATAAGGAAATTTTGCATATCTTTTTTATCCACGATTAATTCAAAAATATTATTTTGTCTACCAAAAGCATCAAGAGCCGAAACAACATTATTTCTACCATAAAGCAAAGCATTTTCTTCAAGTGATATTAGAGATTCATTATTATTCTCTATTAAAGCGTAAGGTAATGCTGATTCAAAATCAAGTAGCATAGAATTTGCATAAGCCACAACACCATTCAACTCTTTGAATTTTTCTTCAGTAAATTTAGATCGTATAGCAGAAGAATATTTATCTAAAGTATCATTTATCGTAAATCTTGAACCTTCCTTTGAATTAAGTAAATTTAATTTTAAAGCAATTTTCCAAGGTTCTACATCGACTAAGTCATCTATAAATTGCGTGTCTAACTTAGCCGAATGTTTAGAATAATTATTCGAAGACATTATATATTCACCTTTAATTTTTTATCAATATTTTCATTATAATAATTTTTTGAAGCTATTTTAAGTGCACTTATTGATGCATTCAAAAAATCTTTCTTCTCAAGCATAAGATTGACACTTGAAATACTTGGATCTGTACGTATATAAGGATAAAGTGCATCTGTAAAAATTAATGCACTTAAATCGGCTCTCGATTCAATAGATAATACGTTATAAGGTAAATTAGTTAAAGTATCATTTATAATGCCTGCAGCAGTAGAATAAATTGGGCTGACTTGTATAAATTGTGTTCCAGATAAATCAATAGGCTGTTTTAAAGAGTCATATGCTGCTCTTGTTCCTCTTTCAAAATAATTTCCAACAAAAATATTCTTTTTAAAAGAATCTTGTAAAATATATTCAACAACATCTTTTATTACAGGATCTTTGTGTCTATCAATTTTTTCGATTTGCAATGCAAAAGCATACAATGAATCAATAACATCATAATTTTTAGCAATTACAGTGCAATAATAATTCAACAAAAAAATGCCTTTAAAGAAATCGTGTTCCTCAATTATTAATCTTTTATCTAATGTTTGTACACCAACCATTTTTTTAAGTATGATTTCTTGAACAGGATCGAAGTTTAAACGATAAACCTTATTAGAAAGATTATTGCTTTGTTCAAGTAAACTTGCAATTTTTGTTTTTGGATCATTTGGAAAATAAGTATACATGTTAAGTTGCATAATATTAGATTGTTTATCACCAACTCTGAATTCAGCCATAATTTTATCTAAACCTGCACTATTAGAATTATTAGAACTAGCAGCATTATTGGAATTATTAGCAACAGCACTCATTTTTTCACCTCATATAAATGTTTCATACGCTCTACCCAACCACCTAAATATTTTTTATCCTTATGACAATTGCAACTCTCAACAGTTGGCAATAGGCCAAGTCTTGTTGATTCTGCAGAAACATATTTTATTATTTTATTAGTTGGTTTTCCATATGATTCTTGAGCAAGTATACGTTCAGCTTCATCAACCATTAATCCTGCAATAACCTGATTAGAAGTTATAACACTAGGAGTTGGCGCAAGAATACAACTTTGAGGATTATAACTTTGTAAAGATAACTTATCAATATCGGCTTTACAATTTAAACAAGCAGTAACTCCAGGTACTGAAACAATTGCTTGACCGCTATTATGTCTTGTTCCACCACTTATAAAAGGAATGTTATATTTTAAAGAAAAATAATTTAATAATGCACGTGTTTTATTATTATCAACAGTATCGACAATCAAATCAGGTTTATTATTTTGAAAATACGATTCAAAATCTAAACTTACACGTTTTTGAATTAATTCATATTCAACACGAGGATTTATTTTTCTAAATTTATCTGCGGCAGCTTCAACTTTTGGCATTCCAACACCACCATAAAGGAATGGTTGTCTATTCAAATTTACTGTTTCGGCAACATCATCATCAATAAGAGTAAGTTTTCCAATATCTCTTAATACAAATCCTAGTGCGGTAAAGTTACCTTCTGAACCAACACCTATTTGAAGAATATGTTTATTATATAACACATTATTATTTTTTATTTCAAAATCAGAATTTAGATTAAATTTATTTAAAGATCTTCTATTATGAACAACGATATCTTCAAGTTTTTGTTCTCCCGGAAGTAACATTAAAGATTTTCTTGCTTCATCTACTGCAAGAGCCGACACAACTAAACTAGTAACTTCTCCTTGATCGCCAGATACTTCAGGAAAAAGAACATTTGCTAAATAATTACTACTAACATTCTCATTAGGCCTAACAACACCTAACTTCCCTAATTCTTTCGAAGAAGCTACACTAACAAATGGGATGTTATTAGACTGCGCGTAACTCTCACCAATTGCTTTTGAAAATGAATTATTAGTAGCATCAATTATAACTGTCGGTTTTTTTAAAACTGACCAATTTTTATAAGAGGCTAAATCAATATTAACACCAATAACTTTTATATCAGGATTTATTGCAAGACAAATATCTGCAATACTTTTAGTTTTAGCTTCTGAATCTAAAGAATTATAATATAAAAATCCTTTAGCATAATTTATATTGGACCTTCCAACATTTGCAGAGACATTAGTTGAAAAAGATGCTTTAGCTTCTTTAACTAAACCTGAACCATAGATATATATGTTTCCAAATCCTAAAGCTGCAGCATTTAATGCAACAACATTTGCAAGTAAATCAGAACCAACAATTGCAAGTGTAGAATTACTAAGAACTCTTTGATCCCATCCTTCAATTAATTGCTGTCTATCATATCTATTCGCAGTAGAGATTAATTGTTCAATATTGTCTAGCATTTTTAGCGCCTCCAAAATAATCTTTTACTTCACCAAATATCTTTCCGATAATGCCTTTTCGCTCATAAGATGTTCTATCAACATAAGATTCCAAATTATTACCTGTAACACCCATTACTGAAAATAATTTTTGTTCGATTATAGAATCTAATTTTTCACTTGCAGGATTTTTTTGATATTCTTCTGCAAAATCCATTAAAAATGGTTTTAATTTTAATTCCTCGGATTTAAATGTTAATGTTGTGAACATATTATTTATTATTTTTAATCTATCTTCATATAAAAATAATTTATCTGTAGCTTTGTCATATTTGGAGCTTTCTCCAAATTTAAAACCAGAGCTAAGAGAAGAATAATTATTAGTATTCATACTATCTAAGAAATGACCTATAAAATTTTTATACTTATGTTTACACTCAGAATTATAATCAGTAAACCTTTCCATTGAATATTTGGCTAAAGATTTCCCAGCATTTACCGCAATATCAAAATTGTTAGATACATTAGAATTAATTCTTGCAAATTTATTTACCACATCAATAGTAGGCTCTGTAGAATAAGAATGAATAAAATGTAAAATTAATTCTTCTCGTAATCGATTTATATCATAAGATTTAGCTAAAGAATATTTATCTGAAACATTCTCTAATCTATCACTAAGTAATACACATAAATCCACTAAGTCAACTTGCTTATCTTTGGTTAAAACACCACCATTATCTTTAATATTATCTTTAGTATCATCTTTAGAAGGCGAACTATTAAGTTTTGATAAAACGGATTTTTCTTGTTTCATTAAACCGTCAACAAATTCAACCAAATAATCAGGAATACCATTAGTTAATTTATCTGCAAAATTAAAAATAGTTTCCTCATATTTATTATTCTTATTATTTTTTTTAATAATATTACTAGGATAATTAACGAAAGTAGTTTTTTTAGGAGTCCAATACGAACCAGTATAAGAGTTTGAAAATGCATTAAATCCACTATTTATCTCAACTTTACTAGTAATATCATCTTCTATCTCACTAATAGTGTATTTTACATCATTAGCTACATTAACAAGTTCAAGTGTAGGTCGTACTGGAGGATTTAATTTAAATCCTAGTTCTTTTGAAACAAGTGTCTTAGTAATTTTTTCCAAATAATAATCCCTACGCATATTAACAACCATACTATAGGCGTATGGATCTTGTTCAACTTTTCTTATAACTTCAATTTGCGCATCAGTAGGAATTGATACACCTTTTATTTTTGCACCATTAATCATTAATTCTTTAGTATCTTCATTATAAGTATACTGTCCTTTTTCATTTTTATATAATGTTCTTGGTGCAATAGAATGAAGTACAGTTTCAAAATTATGAACATCTGTTCCTGAATGGAATGTACTAAATGTTCCATGAGAATGCCACCAGCCAACCATCATTAAACCACGAGGCTCAATTTCTTGTGAAGATTGATATACACCTTCAGCACTAACACGTACATATGCTGCTTGATTAGTTTGATTTGGTGCAAGAAATATATCAGTTACAACATTATCTAAACTATCTGCAGGTTTTAATAAATACCCATAACATTCAATTCCAGTTCCTGCTATTTGACCAATAGCTTTTGCATAAGTCATTGCTTTATTAAAAGCGCCTTTAGTTATCTTAAATGTATTATTATTAGAATTATTAGAAATAACTTTATCCTCTTTTACTAATGCTTCTAAAAATTTAAGTTCAGTATCAGGACTCTGATATTCAGTATTTTTATTTCCTATATTTTTTTGTTCATTAGGTAGTGTAGTCATTTTTTACTCCATATAATTTTTTATTTACAATAATTAAGTTATGCAACTCTATCTTTATAATCGTTTAAACAAACAAGACCTGAACGTTCAAAATCTGGTTTACTAATTTTATATGATTGAAATTTAGCATCAGTAAGAGTATTATGAGGATTACTACCAGTTCTATAACCCATCATGAGATTTTCTTGAGCCTTAGTTAAAATTGTTAATACTGCTTGACCAGGAGGAAGTCTTTTAGCTACACTGGTATTGTATTGTCCCATACATATTTTTTGATAAGTACATTCTCCTCTTAAAAAAGGATGTTTATAACTATTAAGAACGGTAGGCTCTTCAATTGTTACATAATTACCATTCATACTTATTTCTAAACCTATTTTTGCTTTACCAAATTTGTAATATAAATTATTATGAGGACTTTTCAAAACAAATTCAGGAGTTGTTATAAAAACATAATAACCACCATTAATTTTTTCAAAGCCTGCACCATTAAGTTCAAATTTATCAGTATTAACAAGTTTAGAAAGCTGAGCTTTTTCTTCTTCTATTTTTCTTAAAGATTCTGCTTGAAATCTAGTATGATTAATTGAATCTATTTTTAATTTTTTCTCGACTAATTTTTTATAATCAGATACAATGCCTGCCGACTCATTAAAATATAACGGAAAGAAAAAATCACCATTAATCTTAAATTTAGTACTTCTTAATTTATTAATTAATCTTGAAACTGCGGAAGGTTCTACTTGATTATAATTTTGTTTCACAATATCTACAACTCTTAATGGATCAGTATCTGGAGTAATTAAAGATAATTCTTTAAAAAATCTATCAGATATTTTATTTTTAAAATCTAGCACTAATTTAGGCACATTACATAATTCGTAAGCTCTATTTTCTATAAAAAGAAAATTTTGTTCAGAAAGAAGTTCATTAGTAAGAATAGATGGAGCAACAGGTAAAGATCTTTCCCTATTTGATCCGCCACCTATAAGCTCTCGATAAATATTATCTTCTAAAGAAGATTGTCTTGATGATATTGGTTGTTTAATTCCGACGTTTTTATATTCTTCTTCAATCTTTTTTATTAGATCATCTTTAGTTTTATCTACTAATGCAGAATTATTACTTGCATTTACACGTCCAGAAGATCTATTTAAAGTAGAAAATATATCTTTCATATCTTCACGAGGATTATACACTTTATCAGCTAATGCAGCATCTAATTGATTATCGACTTTAACAGCAGTTATTACCGGCAGAATTTCATTAACTATAAGATTTAAAGTTTTATTATTCTTTAATTCAGATGCTATTTGATCAGCAGAGAAATATAATTGATTCATAGATGTTGATACAAAATTTTGTTTATATTGTTCAAATAATTCTTTATTATTATCGAAATATAAATCTTCTAAGACTTTAGGAGTTGCAATTTCTACAAGATTAAACTTTTTTCCATAAATATCTATAAAGTTATCAGCACCAATAGTATTAATATCATTAATGTTAGAAGCAGTAGCATTAGGCATCATTTCATTACTTAATTGGAAAAGATGTTTATTAAAAAGAAGCGTTGGAGTTTCAATTTTGAATAAGTAAGGAGTAGGAATTTCCATTTTGTCACCAAACGTTTTTAATAATTAATCAATAAAGTCGTATTACAAAAAAAATAAAAAAATAAAAACACTAATTAATCAAATATGCTTATTTGAATAACGTATCTAAAGTGCGATACTTTCTACCACCTTCATCGTGGCTAACAATTGCAATATCTGCTTTGTTAAACTTTACAGTGCCGCCCTCAGTGTTTCTTTCATCCCCGATTAAGTAAGTCTTTAACAAATCCGTTTTTAATCTATCATTGTGATAGTTAAATCGATTGTTAATTATACCTCTATAATCAGTTGCTTGCATTCTTTGTCTTACTGCATCAGCAATAGTTGTTTCTTCATTTGAAACTAAATTTTCTGTTGCGAGCATATACTTTACTACATCATAAAGTGTTTTTTCACCAAACTCTTCAGGTATTTTTTTAACAATTCTTGAAGGAGTTAATCCACCACCTAAAGAAATTAATAGTGGCGCACCATCATAAGAAGTGCTAGGTGTTACCGAAGGATTAGTAACATAGTTTGGTGCAGGCGTCACATTCTCAGAACGTTGTGGCGTAGTTGTTTCTCGCGATGTATTCGCATTCCAATTTCTCGGAGTATAATTTTCTCCAGTATCATAGCTTCCCATTTTTTCATCTCCCCGTTTTTTGCCCGGCGGCAATACCATCGAGAGTAAAGCTATCGCTAGCATAATCGCTTAAATCACAATAACTAAAATAATAATTCTTCCCCGATGATCGTAAAATTTATGAGATATGAATTTAATGGATTAATACTTGGAGAATTATTAATAAAACTTTTTTTATCTAAATTAGTTCCTTCTGAAATGGTTATGTTTTCAAGATTTTGTTGCTTCATTTTGTCTCTCTTTGACCTTTCTTTAATGATTAGAAAGGCAAACAAGGATTTATATATTTCTTATATCTTTTATATCATTTATATAAATAGGCTTTTTAAAGGACATTATTAGTAATAATATAAATTTTATATTTATACTCGATAAATACACACAGAGGGTTTCAAAGCCTTTGTGTTTTTTGGACACTTAGTAACTCGTTTCTAAAGTTATTTTGTGTCAATAGTGTTTTAAATACACTAACTAATATATAAATATTGTTGTACTATAGAATATAATAGTGTTATTATAACAATAAGTAAGATAAAACTAAAAGATAAACATTTTTAAAACAACAAAATATAACAAAACATATGGATTATTCCTCATTAACAGATTTATACGAAAAACTTGAAACCACAAGTAAAAGACTTGAGAAAACAAGATTTTTAGCTGAATTTCTAAAAAATTGTCCAGAAAAAGAAGTAGATAGAGTGATGCTGCTAGTTCAAGGACTAGTATTTTCTAAAACAGATAATAGAAAAATAGGAATAGCATCAAAATTAATAATTAAAGCATTAAACACGGCAACAGGAATTACAGTCGAAGAGATTGAAAAATCTTGGAAAAAAACAGGAGATTTAGGAATAAGTGCTGAAGAATTAATAAAAAAGAAAAAACAACACACATTATTTAGTGAAGAATTAACAGTTGAGAAAATATTTAACAACATACAAAAATTAGCATCAATGGAAGGAATCGGAAGTACCGATATTAAATTAAAAACAATAGCAGAATTACTCACAAGTGCAAAACCAAAAGAAGCAAGATACGTTGTAAGAACAGTACTTGAAGATTTAAGAGTGGGTTTAGGCGAAGGCACATTACGTGATGCAATTGCAATAGCATATTATGAAAAACACGGCGGAGTAATTGATCTTGAAAGTAAAGATCCAAGTTTTGGTGCAGGAAACGAATTAACAATTATAAGAGATAAAATACAAAAAGCATACGATGTAACTAACGATTATGCAATAATTGCGCAACTAATAATTGAAAAAGATATTGAAGTATTAAACGATTTAAAATTAAATACTAAAAAACCAGTAAAAGTAATGCTTGCACAAAAAGCAAAAACTATTGCAGAAGCATTTGAGATGGTAGGAAAACCTGCTGCAATCGAATACAAATATGATGGATTTAGAATGCTTATTGGAAAAGAAGACGATACAATAACTATCCATACAAGAAGATTAGAAAATGTAACAGCACAATTTCCAGAAGTTGTAAAATTAGTAAGAGAAAATATTAATACTAAATCATGTATAATCGACGGCGAAGCAGTAGGATACGACCCGGTAACCAAAAAATATGTTCCATTCCAAAATATTTCTCAAAGAATTAGAAGAAAATACGACATTGAAAAAATGGCAAAAGATGTTCCAGTAGAATTAAATATATTTGATATTCTATATTACGACGGCAAATCTACAATTACAGAATCATTTGTTGAACGTAGAAAATTAATTGAAAAAATAATTATTGAAAAACCTGAACACATAAGACTTGCCGTACAAATAACAACAGACGATGATTTGAAAGCTGAAGAATTCTATCATCAAAGTTTAACTGCAGGAAATGAAGGAGTAATGTTTAAATCACTTGATTCACCATATAAACCAGGTTCTCGAGTAGGATCTATGGTAAAATTAAAACCAATTATGGAAACACTCGATCTAGTAATAGTTGCTGCAGAATGGGGAGAAGGAAAAAGAGCAGGATGGCTAACAAGTTACACCGTTGCTGCATACGATGAAGACACAAACGAATATTTAGAAATTGGAAAATTCGGAACAGGAATAAAAGAAAAGAAAGACGAAGAAGAAAAAGATAATGAAAATATAGTTTCATTTGAAGAATTGACTGAAAGTTTAAAACCACACATTATGGTCGAGAAAGGAAGAGAAGTTATAATAAAACCAAACATTGTTGTTGAATTAAAATTTGAAGAAATACAAAAAAGTCCATCATATAGTTCAGGATATGCATTAAGATTTCCAAGATTAGTAAGAATTCGCCTTGACAGAAGTCCAGACGAAATCTCAACAATATCTCAAATAGAAGGATTCTATAAGGAACAGTAAACTAAATAAAAAATATAATTCTTAATATCTAAACAAATTAAGTTAATATAAACCCCTACATCAATATTAGTGTCAATCATGCTAATTGCATTTTTATTATTCAAAATTCTCCTAGTCAAGAATTAAATTACTACGTTCAGAACTTTACGAACGAAACTACACAAGAGCATCCTCTCGTCGCATTTTCATGTTTTATCTAAAACGCTCAGAAAAAACAACAAAGAGAAGTCTATATTAGCCAACGAATTAACAAAATTTATAAAAAGCCAACATTTTATTAACTAGATAATAGTAATTATTCATTATAGAGGAGTAATTAACATGGATAATAAATCATTCATGAATACCACATCCCATATTACAATACCATGTCATTGGAATATAACAATTCTAGAAAAAATACAAAAACAACAAAATATTTATCCAGATACACAAATAACGGAAGTCTACGGTACACCCATTAGTGGAGTTATCGGTGTTCAGAAATTCAAGCTATCGATATAACCATCGCGCCGGGAAACAAAGCTGAACGTGGTGAAGCTACTGTAAGCGCAATATTATCTTACACAGGTCATGCATTTAAATCCTTCCAACATGGTCAATGGCAAGATATTTTTGGATGGATGAACTCTAGAAAAAATGATTTTGGCGACATCATCGGTGAACGCTGGCTTGCTAATGTTGACGTTCCTGATTTAGAACTTTTCCCTAAGCATTATCAAGTCACAAACAAAGTGCGATTTCAAGCAGGCTTAGAACTTTCATTTCTACATTTAACCATGGTTGGAATGGCATACCTAGTAAAAAAAAGAATCATTAAAAACTGGCAATCACTTACCAAACCCATAGTTCAAGCCAGCAATTTCCTTATGTTTTTAGGTAGTGACGAGGGTGCAATGCAGGTCACTATCACTGGTTTAAATAAGCAACTTCAACTAGAAGAAATAAAATGGACTTTATATGCCATGAATGCAATTGGTCCATATATTCCAACGCTGTCAGCTATTATCCTTTCTAAGAAATTAATTGCGGCGAAACTAAACTATAAGCAAAAAATGATCATAGAAAGTGGGGCAATACCTTGTATGGAACAATTCTGCTTAGAAGATTTTTTTCCTTACTTTGAAAGTTTAGGCATTTACCATAAAGAAGAAAGGCAACTTATTCAAGAAAAGAAAGGGCACGCAATTGGATAATTATTTATGGTTAAAACTGATTCATATTTTAGCCGCCGTCATTGTTGCCGGTACTGGTACTGGCATTGCTTTTTTTATGTTTATGGCGAATCGTTCAAATAATGCTCAAGCCATTTACATCACCGCACGCCATGTGATTTTAGGTGATTGGATTTTCACTACCCCTGCCGTTATTATCCAATTTATCACCGGTATTTTTCTAATGAGGCTACTCGGCTATTCATTTTCATCGCCATGGTTTTATTGGGTAATAAGTTTATTTATTTTTGTAGGAATTTGTTGGATACCTGTTTTACGCATTCAATATCGTCTTTATGAATTATCAAAAAGTGGTTTGGTAACCAATGAAGTAACGCCTGAATTTAAAATATTAATGCGTACTTGGACATTAATGGGCATACCAGCATTTTCAGCCATATTAGTTATTTTTTGGATTATGGTATTTAAACCATTTCCTCTCATGTAATTCTTATTCAATATGAAAATATTAAATCAACGTCAACTTTTTAAGTTAGCCATTTATACACTCTCATTTTTGTGGGTACATACAGGCTTAACATCGATTTTTTTTGCGCCAGAAATTGGCTATCAGATTTTAAGTAATGCGAATATACTTGGAAAGTTAGCAGATTCCTCCATTTATTCAGGAGGTGCACTAGACATCATTTTGGGTTTATGGTTATTAAGTGGAAAACAACTAAAACTATGCTGTCTTACACAAATAACAGTCATTACTATTTATACCCTATTACTTACGTTCATTGATGCATCATTTTGGTTGCATCCATTTGGCCCAATTACTAAAAACTTACCTATTATTGTTTTGATTTTAATGCTTATGGAACATGAAAATCGCATTGATATATAAATTGCTTAAGGAAGTAAGTAAAGAACTATACTCATTGATCTCAGTTATAAAATAGTGTAAATAAATCATAACGAGATAAACTGAATTTTAGTTGGCTAAGATTAATTTTCTCCTTTATTTTTTTGTTTTTTCCAGTACAAATCTTGATTTTTCATGTAAATTACTACCATCAAGATTTCTTTCTAATAGTAATGTTTTCAAGCTATTATTATTCATTTTTAGGCAAGATTAAAGTCTAAATTAGCCTGAGTTAGACATTATCATTTTCTTTAAAAGTATTATTATTCATTTTTATATTTCTTACAAAATG
>CAVZPN010000036.1:0-39423 GCA_963777125.1 uncultured archaeon
CCAATTACCCAGCTCAAAGTCGCGCAGTTGGCCATTTGCTCGCATTTTACCCACTGCAAAAGCCTTGCACCCATTCCAAGCCCGTATTTGTTTGGCACGGACAGGCGATGCAACACGCGGGTGCCACTTAAACCAACCAAAAAAAGGACACCCAAATCGGTCAGTCTTCCTTGAAACCTTAACACCTGCCTATTCTGACACGAATCTCGACAGCGAAAAACTCAAAGCATTTTTTAACTGGTATGTCGAGTTTAACATCAGCTTGCCCGCGTGATGGCGGGCAATATTCGCCAGTCAATCAAGACAGGGGATTTTGGCTTGCCCTTTACCCCCGACAACTTGGACAAAATCCGCCAAGCCGTGTTCACGGCTATCTGCCTGACCTAACCCCTTTGTCGAGTCAGAAGCCAGATGAAGAAATGGTAAGGATTATGTTAAAAAATAAAATTGTAAAAACTAAAGAGAATATTTCATCTAAAAGTGATTTTACTAAGTTAGATTTATCTTTTAAAACATTATTTAATTTGCCTAATTCTCTAACAATACTAAGAATAATACTCGCACCATTTTTTATGTGGGCAATGTTAGTTAGTGATTATATTGCGGCCGTAATTATTATTTTCATTGCATCAATTACTGATTTTTTAGATGGATTTTTGGCAAGAAAATTAAATATGCAAACACAGATAGGCGCAATAATTGATCCTTTGGCTGACAAAGTCTTAATTTTTTGTTCTATTATCGCATTATTAATTAAGTTTCATTTTCCATTATGGATTGGAATAGTAATCATGTCGCGAGATATAATCTTACTAATTGGTGGGTTAATATTTTTTATGAATCATAAATCGCAAAGTCTGAGGCCAAATATTTTTGGTAAAGTTTCAACATTTTTTCAAATGACAACAATTATAATTTATATTATTGCTTCGCTTGTTAATTATTATTCCTTCTGGATTGATTTATTATTATATCTGACTGTTGTAGCAACTTTAATTTCAGGAATAACTTATATTTCACGCATAGGACAAATATTGGCTAAAAATGATGCTAAAGGTAAACAATGAAACCCCTTAAGAATAAGTCTAAAAAATTAGAAAATATCTCTAAAAAAAGGACATCTAATACTGCAAATAAGATTACTATTACGCGAATTTTATTCATTCCTTTATTTATACTTGCATTAGTCATAAATTTTAATAATCACATATATGTTGCAGTATTAATTTTTGTGTTATTATCGTTGACTGATTTTTTTGATGGTTATATCGCAAGAAAATATAATGAAGTTACGAAGTTTGGTGCGTTACTAGATACTTTAGCTGATAAATTATTAATTAGTGCAGCATTAATATTTCTTATAGGAAAGGGCGTTGATGCATGGATGGCATATTTGATACTTGCAAGAGAATTTATTGTTACGGGCTTGCGCATGTTTGCATTACTTCAGAATAAAGATAGAGTAATCTCGGCTAAATTGTCTGGAAAATTAAAAATGTTTTTCCAAATAATTGCAATAATTGCAGTAATGTTAATGATTCCATATTCATATATCTTAATGTTTATAGCAACAATTATAACAGTATATTCTGGAATAGAATATGTTTGGTTAGAAAGAGATTTGTTTAAAGGGATGTTTTAGAATTTAGTGAGATATTTCAAATGACACAATATAAATTATTAACAACTAATTCAAGAAAAGAACTTATTATGGATATTTGTGATAAATTGCATGATGGTGGTTTTGATTCTCTAAAAATTGTTGGTAATATTTCAAAAACTACGGGATTATATCATTTTACTATAGAAGATCCTGCTTATTTACCTGAAGATCCTTTTATATTTGTAACTGAGCTTTTTGGTAATGAAGAAGCTATTTCTAGTTTTAAAACAGGTCATTACGGTGTTAGTCGATTGCAGTATCATGGAGATTTTACTGGTTTACAAAAAATAGTACAGCAACTTATTACTCCTGGCCTTTCAATTCCTGCACATATTATTCTTGCTGATAAAGAACATATTATTGATGCGCAAAAAGAAAGATTCGATAAATCGCTCGAATATCTTGCAGAAACTGTTCGATATCATGTGCCTGCAATTAGAAATTATGTTACGAATACTGAACTATTTTCTCATACGTATCATGTTGATTAATAAGATTTAGTGCCTCTGTGTTATATTTGAATTTTAGTTATAAGAATAATATTATTTATTATGTATTAATTCAAATCGTATGATGCTAAGAATCCTTTCATTTGATTATATTCAGCTAAGAATTTATATCCTTTATCTGTTAAACTATATGTTCTTTTTTTATCTTTATCTGTATGTTCGAGAATAAATTGTTTTGATATTAATTCTTTTAGATATTCATTTAGCATTTCATTAGATAAATTTGCTTTATACATTATATGTGTAGGTTTTGCTTTTCCATTTTTATCTCTAATAAATTCTAGCATGTCATTCATTATTGTGATTCTATCTCTCTTGCCACTCATTTTTTGACCAAATACCAATTTATTAAAATCATAATATATGCAAAGAATCCTAATATGTGTCCGATTACATAGAATAATTCATGATCTACAGAAATTAAAAAGTGAAATGTTCCAAACCATAATAATATGAATGCAATAGCAACAGTTAAAGTCATGGTTTGCTTATTTTTTAAATAGTTTTCAACAAAGTGCCATGCAATAAATGCCAGATATATGGAGGATAATAAGTAGAATACATACATGGGATTTTTACTTAAGATTATTGCAATAATTGATGTAGATAATAATATCCAAAGTGTTCTTTGTTTATCGCTTTTTAGACTAACGAATAATAATACTACTAATCCTGAAATCATAAATAATATGTAAGAATAAGTTCCTATAGCATCAATTGTTGATACAGATGCAAGATTTGCTATTTGACATAAATTATTGTTAAGATTAGAATATACTAAATAATTAGATACTGATTGCAATAAATATGCTGCAGCCGTTAATAAGAAACCATATCCGAAATATTTTGCTAGTTTTTGTCCTGTTGTTCTATGTACTTTTAATGCATAAATTGCTATAATTAATGAAATTATAAAGAAGAACAATTCAAAAATTATATCATATCCTAAAAACCAATTCGGAGACATAAATAATGTCGACATAGTTAAGAGAATGTATTTAGCCCTTTATAAAATTTCTGCAGTTGTGATGTAGAGTAAGACTGCAAATAGTATTAATAAGTAATCCTAATTATAGAATTATATAAGATAAGCGATACATATAAAAACTATCAAATTAAGATAATGATGCAACTTAATGATTTTGGACTGGGAACGTGTTTTGGTATAGAATTTTTGGGTTTGTTAATTATGTTATTGTTTTGGGGTATAATTATTTTATTATTGTTTTGGCTTATACAACAAAATAGTAAAAATACTTGTTGTGTTAAAGGACATAGAAAATTTAAATAGATTTAGGTGAATTATTATGATTGATAAAGATTATTTTATGCAAAGAAAAACAGCAGTAATTTTTGCAGTAATATTATTAGTTATTGGAAGTACAATATACTTTGCATTTGATATTGCAACTAAAAATAGCGATTCTATGAATAAGTTAGATGCAATTAATCCTAAAGTATTATTTTTACTTCAAAATGTTCAGTTAAAGGCAGCTTATACTGATGAAGGAACTATCGATATGTTTGCTTTAGCAAAAAATAAAGATTTAGCTCGTATTAATTCGTCTTTGGGTATTTCTATTCCAAAGCAAGGTGGCATGGTTCTAGGTAATGTTGAAGGTTCAATGATGCAAAAAGAAGATGAATTCAAAAATATTGGGGATACATTAATTGATTATAATGTTGTTTTTAGGGTTGATGGAGTGCTTGTAAAAACAAATACTTTTGCCGATGATTTTCATTTTATTAATTTAGAACAATATACTATTTTAACTAGTGATTCTAATAAATTACTTGTAAAATTTAAAGATATTAACACTCCTAAATTATTTTATTTATACGATACTACTCGTCCTTCATCTGTGAAGTTAGAATTTAGTGAGGGTAGTTTAGATTTATTTTATCCACATGTTAATCGCGGAAAAATATATTATCCTTTAATTTTAGGTTCAAAAGAAGCTAAAATGATGAAAGAAGAAAAACTTTTTACAAAAGTAGGAGATACATTAGATAATTTTTTTGGTAAAGATGTTATTATAGTGGGTGTATTAGTTGAAACTAATACAGGTATGGATATGATGCATTTTGTTGAACCTGATTTTTTTAATGATTCGCAAAAAGTTGTAAAAGGAGCGTTAGTTTAATTATCGTGCTTATTGAGGTGAAATTATGAAAAAAACTGATTTGAATATTGTTGGTATGCATTGTGCAAGTTGTGTTATGTTAATTAATGATGCATTAACAGAAACTAAAGGCGTAATTAGTGCAAAAGTTGATTTGAAAAAAAATAATGCAGTAATATCTTATGATGAAAAATTGCTTGATGAAAAACAATTAGTAAAAATTATTGAGGCTGAAGGATATAAAGTAAAGATGAAAAAGTAAAAAACTTAAGGTGTACTCATGAAAAAAACTGATTTGAATATTGTTGGTATGCATTGTGCAAGTTGCTCAACACTAATAAATAGATCTTTATCTAAAACAGAAGGTGTTAGTGAAGCAAATGTAAATTATGCGACAGCAAAAGCTCTAGTGGTTTATGATGAGAATAAACTTACTGAAGAAGATTTGATAAAGATTGTTAGAAGTAAAGGTTATGATGCATCGCTTAGTACTAAGCATGATGCGCAAGATAGAAAAGTAATTGAAAAAAAAGAAATTGAAATAATTAAAAGTAGTTTATATTTTAGTTTAATATTTACGATTCCAGCATTTATTATTGGTATGATATTAATGCCATTAAAAATAAGCATACCTTACGAATTATTCATATTATTTGTACTTGCAACACCTGTTCAGTTTATTGTAGCATCTGATATATACAAGAGTGCATGGGTGGCATTAAAAAATAAGTCTGCAAATATGGATTCATTGATTGCTATCGGAACAACTGCAGCATATTTATTTAGTGTATATGCAGTGTTTTTCGATTCTACACTAGGTCAATATTTTGAAACTAGCGCAATACTAATTACATTTGTAATCTTTGGAAGATATTTAGAAGCTATTGCAAAAGGTAAAACTAGTGACGCTATAAAAAAATTAATGGAATTATCTCCTAAAATTGCAACTGTTATACGAAACAAAAAAGAGATACAAATACCTGTTGATCAAGTATTATTAACTGATATGGTTATAGTAAAACCTGGTGAAAAAGTTCCTGTTGATGGAGTTGTTGTTGAAGGATTGTCTTCTATTGATGAGAGTATGATTACTGGAGAAAGTATTCCTGTCGAGAAAAAGAAAGGTGATACTGTAATTGGTGGAACAATAAATAAACACGGTACATTAACATTTAAAGCAACAAAAGTGGGCGAGAATACCACTCTTGCAAATATTATAAAATTAATTGAAGATGCGCAAGGTCGCAAAGCGCCTATACAAAGATTTGCAGACACTATTTCTGCATATTTTGTTCCAGTTGTAATATTAATCGCAATTATAACTTTTAGTGTGTGGTTTTTCTTAGTTGGAAAATCTTTATCATTTTCATTAATAACTGCTGTTGCAGTATTAGTAATAGCATGTCCGTGTGCGTTAGGTCTTGCAACGCCAACCTCAATAATAGTTGGTACTGGTAAAGGGGCAAGAGAAGGTATATTAATTAAAGGCGCAGATTCTCTTGAAGCTGCACATAAAACAAAATATGTTATATTTGATAAAACTGGAACCATTACAAATGGAAAACCAGTAACTACAGATGTAATTTCTTTTGATAAAAAGTTATCTCGTGATAATTTATTAAAAATTGCTGCAAGTATTGAAAAACCTTCAGAACATCCTCTTGCAGATGCTATTGTTAAACAAGCGGAAATTGAAAAATTAACAATTAGTAAAGTACAAAACTTTAAAGCCCTGCCTGGATATGGTATAAATGCTAAAATACAAAATAAACAATATTATTTTGGTAATATTAAATTAATGCGAAAGCAAAAGATCGTATTTAGTAAATATGAGAATAATATACAAGATTTAGAAGAACAAGGAAAAACTGTAATGCTACTTTCTGATGCAAAAAAGCTTCTTGGAATAATTGCTGTTGCAGATACTATCAAGGAAACGTCATTTCTTGCAGTAAAACAATTACAAGAAATGAAAATTGATGCATATATGATTACTGGCGATAATGTTAGAACAGCAAGAGCTATTGCCAAACAAGCAGGCATTAGTGTAGATAATGTATTTGCTGAGGTACTTCCAGAAGATAAAGCAAATTATGTGAAGAAATTACAGGATATTAAAGATAAAAATGGTAATTCATCAAAAGTTGTAATGGTTGGAGATGGTGTAAATGATGCGCCCGCACTTGCGCAAGCAGACATTGGTATTGCGATGGGCTCAGGAACTGATGTTGCAATGGAATCAGGTAACATTGTATTAATGAGAAATGATTTACTTGATGTTCCAAAGGCAATAAAATTAAGTAAACAAACAATGGCTAAAATTAAACAGAATATGTTCTGGGCGTTATTTTACAATGTACTCGGAATTCCTATTGCTGCAGGAGTATTATATCCATTTACTGGTTGGCTTTTATCGCCAATTATTGCTGGTGGCGCAATGGCACTTAGTAGTGTTAGTGTTGTTACAAATAGTTTATTATTAAAAAATACTAAATTATAATTAGAATTATTATTACTAAATTATGATCAGAATGATTATAATCAATAATTAAATTATGAATAATTAAATTATGAGGAGAAAAATGGCAAAAACAAAATTATACATACCTGATATTGAATGCATTAGTTGTTCAAAATTAATTAATAAAAAATTTACTAATCTTAAAGGTGTTGATGAGTATGAATTGCATCAAGATTCTATGAATGTAAAATATGATGCTGATACAATAAGTGAAAAAGAACTAATATCGACTATAGAAAGTTTAGGGTTTAGAGCATCAACTAATCCTTTTGAAAGAAAATCTTTTAAGGAAAGATGGAAAGATTTTAGAGAAAATTCACATAAGTATGAAATGATTTACAAGGCATTAGCTTATGCTTCAATTACATTTGTAATTTTATTACTGCTTCAAGTAATTGCATTTGCAGGTTTTTTAAATAGTATGATTCCTAATTTTTTTAGTCATTATGCATGGTGGTTATTATATCTTGATTTAAGTATTGCAAGTATTGGTGCAACATTATGGTATATGTCTTCATACAAAGGAACAGTAACTTGCATGACTGGCATGATGATTGGAATGACTGTCGGTATGCAGGCAGGAATGATGGTTGGCGCAGTTGTTGGTGGAACAAATGGATTTTTTACTGGCGCAATGGTTGGAATGACTGTTGCAGTAATTGCAGGAACATTAACTGGCGCAGTATGCGGAGTAATGGGTGCTGTTCAAGGAATGATGTCTGGCGTAATGGCAGGAACCATGGGCGCAATGATTACTGTAATGATGTTTACTGACAGAGTATTTATTTTTATGCCTTACTATATGATTATTAATTTAATAATATTATTTGGATTAATATACCTGTATTATGAAGAAGTTGTCGAAGGTAAAAAAGATGTTAAAAAGAAATCTATGGATTTTATAACTTTTGCATCGGCATGTATAATAATAACTGCCATAATAATGGTAATAATGATATATGGTCCAAAATCACCCTTGTTTGCATAAATAATTAGTATGATTAATTTTTTTAATTATAAATTTTAATTTATTACTTAGTATTTATCGGAGGAAAATAAAATGACACTTAAAAAATACCTTATCGCAGGAGCAATACTAATTTTTGTATTGATAATAGGATTTTCTGTAAAGAATATGTTAACATCAAATTCATCAAATGCTGTTTATGCTAATGATAATGCTGCAAATATTAAATCAAATAATTTAGCAGCCACAACAACTACTACCACCGCTACAACAAATAATGTTCAAACAAGTAAAACAGGAAATGTTCAGAATGTAAAACTTGCATTAGTGGATTTTTCATATCAATTAACACCGAATAAATTAATTAAAGGAGTGCCTGTTCGAATTGAAGTTGATGCAAGTACACTTGCTGGCTGTATGAAAACTGTTGTCATAAAAGACTTTGGTGTAACAAAATATATTACTTCGTCAGATAATATTATAGAATTTACTCCAGATAAAACTGGAACATTCTGGATAACTTGTTCAATGGGTATGGGTCCTGGTTCGTTTGAAGTTGTAAATTCTGATGGCACATCAGATCCTAATGCCATAATAGTAGCATCTACATCATCAACTCCACCAAAAGCTACTAGTACTACTGGCGGAAGTTGTGGTGCTAGTGGTGGTGGATGCGGTTGTGGAATGAGATAAATTTAATAATATTTTAATGATTAATGTTTTATGAGGGATATTTAAAATGGATAATTTAAGATGTGATATTTGTAATAAGGATTTTGGTGATGCTGAAGCATTAGCCGCGCATAATTTTGCTAAACATAAAAAACATAAACATAGTTTGCATACCGATGTCACTAAAAGTAGACGTACTTTTTTTAAAAAAGTTATTTATGTTGTAATAATATTGCTTCTGATTACAGGTTCATTTTTTGTTTACAACGTAGTTTTTAACAAAAAATCTAAGTCTACTAATTATGATGATTTTGCTAAATATTTAACGGAGTCTGGTGCAATAATGTATGGAACTGAATGGTGTTCTCATTGCAAAACTCAAAAATCTTTTTTTGCTGATTCATTTAAATATGTAAATTTTGTAGATTGTGATAAACAAGCAGCTACGTGTAGTGCCGCAGGAATAACTGGTTATCCTACGTGGATAATCAATGAACAAAAATATTCTGGTGCTCAAACAATTGAAAGATTAATGCAATTAACAGGATATGCTCCTAATAAAACTCTTGTAGATGTTATTAATGCTACTGAAAGCAATGTTCAAATAGCAACATTATATGTATCAGGTTCTAAATATGTTCTTGAACCATCGACATTTAAGAAAAATATTCCTGTAAAAATAGTTGCTGATATTAGTCGAATGCCTGGTTGTTCGAAAGCAGTAACCATACCTGCATTTAGAGTACTTGATTATGTTGATACTAAAGATAACACTATCCTTTTTACTCCAACAAAAACAGGAATATTTAGTATTGCTTGTTCTATGAGTATGTATACAGGATTATTTAATGTTGTAGATTAATTGTTTAGTAAAGATTTAGAAAAGTGTGTTATAATATAAAATATAATAAAAAAATAAATTATTTATTCTTCTGTTTTTTTAGTGTAATATTCTTTATATTCTTCAGTTGCTTCAGGTTTATTTGTTGTTCCTATTTCTTCATGAAATTTTGTTCCACGAATTAATCTTTCTAAACTTATACCGTGATTATCTGTCGAACTCATTGAAACAATAAATAATCCGATTGAGCCAAGCATCATCATCATACCCATTACTGATGTAAGTGTACTATTGCTTCCACTTGCGCCTATTACATTAGCAGTTATGCTTGCGCTATCTGTAAATAAGAACGCTGTTCCTATTATAAATGCAGTAACGCTTGCTGCAAGATTAAATGTTTTTATATTCATTTTATTACCACCAAATAATTTACTGACCTATTATTTTTATAACATCAACCATTCTATTACTATAGCCCCATTCATTATCGTACCATCCAAGTATTTTAATGAATGTTCCATCAATAACCATCGTACTCATTGAATCAAATATTACTGAATGATTATTATGTATTATGTCTGCACCAACTATAGGATCTTCACAATATTCTAAAATGCCTTTTAAGTGATGTTCTGAAACATTTTTGAATAAATTATTTATTTCTTCAATAGTTGTTGGTTTTTTTAAATTACATACAAAATCAGTTGCTGATCCAGCAGGTACAGGCACACGTAATGATACACCGTCAAGTTTACCTTTAAGTTCAGGAATTACTTCGCCAACAGTTTTTGCAGCGCCAGTTGTAGTTGGAATAATACTAACAGCTGCAGTTCTCGCTCTTCGTAAATCTTTATGTGGAGCATCAACTAATTTTTGATCTGCAGTATATGCGTGAATTGTAGTCATAAAACCTGTTGTTATACCAAAATTATCATTTAATACTTTAACTAATGGTGCAAGACAGTTTGTTGTGCAAGAAGCATTACTGATTATATGATGTTTATTTTTATCATAATCATGTTCATTAACACCTTTGACTATTGTCATATCCATATTTTTACCCGGAGCACTTATTAGAACTTTTTTTGCGCCAGCTGTTAAATGTTTTTCAGCGCCTTCTCTATCTGTATAAAATCCAGTACTTTCAACAACTACATCAATGTTTAATTCTTTCCATGGTAGTTTTGCAGCATCTTTTTCGCTTAGTACTTTGATGAATTTATTATTAACTATTATTCCATCGCTTGTGGCTTCGACCGGATATTTTGATTTTCCTTGTACGGAATCATATTTTAATAAATGTGCGAGTGTTTTAGTGTCAGTTAAATCGTTGACTGCTACCCATTCTATATTCGGATCTAAAATTCCTGCTTGTAACACTTGTCTGCCTATTCTTCCAAAACCATTTATAGCAACTCTAATCATAATTTCACCCTCACATTCTTTTTTATCATATCATATTCTAGAATTTATAAATATTGTGAAGTGTAGGGCTATTGTGAAACCCTGTGCATCACCCTACCCTGAGCGTTCTCGATAAAATATCAAAGCTCGACTAAGGGGACGCTCCCTACGGGAAGGAGAGCTTAGAGAATAAATACTCGATTAGCGAGGACTGGTGATGATGGCTTTAGCCGAGGGTTTCACAATAGCCGAAGTGTAGTTGTTATTGGTTAAAATAATCTCATTATTCTTTAGATATTTTTTTCTTCATGTAATTCTTTTAATCTATTTTTACGATTTTTTATGTATATGCTAATTAGTAAGAGTGTTGTTATGATGCTAAATGCATATGTCTTAATGCTTATCTTGGTAAATATTTGTTTTACATTTGTAAATAGTGGAGTTATTAGTCCTATATAGAATATTTTTTCCGTAATTGCAGGAAAAGTTTGTCCAATATATGTTAATTCTACGGTTAATTTGTATTTACCATTTTTAATACCAGAAGTCGTTATATGTTCTAAAAATTCTGTTTGTGTTGTTACAGGCACAATTTTATTATATTCTGCAAATATTCTTCCATTTTCATCTGATATAGTATATTTTAGATTAGCATCAATAGTGTCTGATGTTCCAAAATTTATTAATGATAATTTTATTACTAAATCATCTCCTGAGGTTTCTGGTTCTGTCACAATTTCTGCAATTATGTCAAATAATGCTTTTTTTGTATCAGCAATATTAATTTGAGGTGTAGATAATGGTATGTTACAATTATTTATTTTGCTATTATTATATTCTGAATAAATACCTTTGATTTCTGAATTGGCATTCATGTTTATAGAGTAACCATTACATTCTAATATAACATCATTGGCGGTTATGTTAAAGCATGTTAATTCGTCTGTACTTACATTATTAATTAATATATATTTTTCTTTAGTTGTTTCGAGTATACCGCAAGAATCTATGATTGTAAAAGCACTAACAATTACTGTTGAATTGTATAAGAGTGCTAATATGAAAACACATATTTTTAAATAATTTGTTAGATATTTTTTTATCATAGTATTATCTCTGATTTATATTAATATTATTCAGTATTATTTGTATTATTATTCAGTATTGGTCATATTTTTGAAGTAAAGCTATCATCTCTTCCTTAGTATTTATTTTTCTAAGTTCGTTAGCAATGTTTGCTACCTGAAGTACGTGTTCAATCCAGTTAGCAAAATCATTATTATTTTCTTTGACATGATGGTCAAACGTATTTTGCGATATATTTGGTAGAATATTTAATATATCTCGTATACAGTATAATTTTTCGCCAGTACATAGTATAAATGCTTCTGTTTCTTGCGTTCTTTGGTCTAGAATGTTTATCTTATTGTTAGTTTTTGTGTTTTCATTAATAATAGTTGTATCGTTATTATTATTATTATTTGACTCAATTTTACTTGTGTTGCTAGTGTCGACATTATTTGTGTTACTAATGTTATTATTATTATTATTATTATTATTATTATTATTATTATTATTCGTATTATTATCGGCATCATTATTGCTAATAATATCGTTAGTATTAATTTTATTTTTAGTGTTATCTATATCGTTATTAGTCTTATTTTTATTATCGATTATGGTCTTATCGCTATTAGGTGTGCTTTTAGTCTCGTTAGTATCTTTGTTGTTAGTGTTGTTTTCTTCTTTATTATTAGTGCTGTCATTATCTGCTTTATGTTTATGTGTAGATGTTATTTCTTGTTTGATTTTTTTATTTTTGCTACGTACTATTTTGGTATATGATGTTAATAATGTAATCATAGCAATTAATATTATAGTTCCGCCGAGTGTGCTATCTTTAAAATTGAATGGCATTTGTATATTAAATAATCTTCTAGATTCTCCAATATAAAATATCTTCTCAGTGTGAGCTGGTTCAGTTTGACCTTCATACATCAATTTAATGTTCAAAAGATATTCTCCATTTAATAATCCTGTAGTGTTTACTTTATCTAAAAATTCTGTTTGTGTTGTAACTTCTATTACTTTAACATATTGTTTTACCACATTACTATTCGCATCATACATAGTATATTCTAAATTAGCATTTACTTTATCTGATCCTCCAAAGTTTATTAATGATATTTTCAATATTAAATCTTCTCCAGATTTAGTTGGTTCAGAAACTATGTCTGCAATTATATCAAATAATGCTTTTTTACTGGATTTGGTTTTAGTGATATTTTGAGTCACAGTAGCAGAATCACTAAATGTACATGCTTGTGTTATTGAAGGCATATTGTTTTCAGTATTACATGAGTTTTTATCTGTACAAGTTCTAGTCATGGTATTTGTTGATAAACATGAAGACCAGTTTGTGCATTGCCAATCCTCTTGACATGTTGTTGTAGTGGGATTTACGTTTATGTTGTTAGTTGGTATAATACTTGAACTACTTGAGGAACTTGAAGAAGTATGTGAGCTCGTTTCAGTATATATTCCTCCATCTGTAATTGTCCAACCATAATTATTGACTAAAATGTTTCTGCCAGTATTTCCTGTGGTAGTATATTGCGTATTGCCTCCATCAAAATTTACATTATTATTAATTACTTTATTGCTCCATGCATTAAGTAGCAAATCATAATTAGTTGTCGATAGGGCAGAATTATTATGGAACATATAATTCATATTTGTAACAGCCGTAATATTCCATGATGAAATGTCTTGGTTAAATAGAGTATTTGCAAACATATTTTCCATGTCTGTTACGCTGCTTGTGTCCCAATTGCTTATGTCTTGATTAAAATTAGATGATTCAAACATTCCATTCATATTAGTAATACAACTTGTATTCCAATTGCTTATGTCTCCTATACTTGACCAATTTGTTATTTCGTAAAACATACTTGTAAAATCAGTTAGACTACATTCATCTACAACGCAAGGTCTCCAATTTTCAGTACATGTTGTAGGTTCAACAAATTCTCCATTGTCTATTATTGTCCAATTATAACTATCTATTAAAATACTTCTACCTCGTCCTCCATCAGCAGAATAATAAGATGAACCCATATCTAATACTAAATTATTTTGAACTGATTCATCTCCCCACATTGATAATAAGTTGGCATAATTTTCTTTTGAAAATATAACATTTTCAAATGTTCCTTCTAAAGACGTAATTTGACTTATATCTAAATTTCCTATTGGTTGATCGAATGCTGTAGCATTATTAAACATATTAACAATATTTGTAAGACTATTCGTATTCCAATTAGTTAATGGTTGATTAAATGTTATTGCATTGTTGAACATTGATTGCATGTTTGTTACTTGGCTTACGTCCCAATTTTCTATTGGCTGGTTGAATATTATTGCGTTATCGAACATTGATTGCATGTTTGTTACGCTGCTTGTGTTCCAGTTGCTTATGTTTTGGTTGAATTCTTGTGCGTTGTTGAACATATTGCTCATATCTGTTGCGCTGCTTGTGTCCCAGTTGCTTATGTCTTGATTAAAATTTGTTTCAGAAAACATGTTGTTCATGTCTGTTACTTGTCCTGTGTTCCAGTTTCCTATTGGCTGGTTGAATTCTTGTGCGTTGTTGAACATATTGCTCATATCTGTTGCGCTGCTTGTGTCCAAGTTTTCTATTGGCTGGTTGAATATTATTGCGTTATCGAACATTGATTGCATGTTTGTTACGCTGCTTGTATCCCAGTTGCTCATGTTTTGGTTGAATTCTTGTGCATTGTTGAACATTGATTGCATGTTTGTTACTTGGCTTACGTCCCAATTTTCTATTGGTTGATTGAATGGTGTGTTTGAGAACATACTATTCATATCTGTTACGCTGCTTGTGTCCCAATTGCTTATATCTTGATTAAAATTTGATCCATAGAACATGCTATTCATGTCTGTTACTTGTCCTGTGTTCCAGTTTCCTATTGGTTGATTAAATTCTTGTGCGTTGTTGAACATATTTCCCATGTCTGTTACGCTGCTTGTATTCCAGTTGCTTATATCTTGATTAAAATTTGTTGCTCCATAAAACATGTTTCTCATTGTTGTTACGCTGCTTGTGTCCCATCTTGATATATTTTGATTAAATACTGATTGGCTTGATGAGAACATATTGCTCATGTCTGTTACGCTGCTTGTATTCCAGTTGCTTATGTCTTGATTAAATTCGCTTGCGTAGTTGAACATTGATTGCATGTTTGTTACTTGGCTTACGTCCCAGTTTCCTATTGGCTGGTTGAATGGTGTGCTTGAGAACATGCTGTTCATGTTTGTTACGCTGCTTGTGTCCCAGTTGCTTATGTCTTGATTAAAATTTGTTCCAGAAAACATACTGAACATATCTGTTACGCTGCTTGTGTCCCAGTTGCTTATGTCTTGATTAAAATTTGTTGCACCCTTAAACATTTGATGCATATTTCTAACACAGCCAGTATTCCATTCTGTTATATCGCCAATCATTGTCCAATCACTATTATTTTGAAACATACTTGTAAAATCTGTAGCGATACAACCTCCGCCACAAGGGCTACAAATTTCTGTACAGATGTTACAAGTAATTCCTTCATCTATTATTGACCAGCCATATGTTTCGATAAGAATATTTTTTCCTGTTAATCCTGCTTGAGTATATTTTGAGTTTCCTGCATCAAATTGAATATTACTCGGTATTTCTTTATTACTCCAATTTATTAGTAGTGCATCGTAATTTTCTGTAGATAGTGTTACTCCTGTAAAAATGCCGCTCATTCTATTTACTAGGCTTATGTTCCATGAACTTATATCTTGATCAAATGTTGAAGCAGAATTGAACATATCTTCCATATTAGTATTTTTATTCATATTCCAAGTTCCTATTGGTTGATTAAAAGATGATGCTCCATAAAACATCCCTCCAGTATTTGTTACATTACTCGTGTCCCATGAACTTATATTTTGATTAAATTCTGTTGCCCAATTAAACATATATTCCATATTACTAACTTTAGTCGTATTCCATCTGCTTATATCTTGATTAAAATTAGAATTATGAAACATTGCAAACATATTTGTAACGCAACTCGTGTCCCAGTTACTTATATCTCCAATGCTTGACCAATCATAAATACCATCAAACATCATTGTCATATCTGTTGTAGTACATTCAATGAGAGTGTGATTTTCATCATACATACATGGTCTCCAATTTTCAGTACATTGTTCTGCATTAACAAATCTTGCCATAATTAAAATGTTAATTAGTATTATTAATACTGTAAATGCTTTTTTTGTAGAATGAGATATTGTAGAACGAGATATATACTGTGCTTTTTCTAATGTTTTATTTAATTGTGTTAATTGTATAGTATTATTATTGTTATTATAATTATTATTTTTCTTATTATTGTTATTATTATTTATGTTTAGTGATAATTTAGATGTTTTTGGTTTGTATTGTGGTTTGTTCATTTTAATCATCTTTATTTGTTGTATTTTGCTGGTTTAAACTTTCATAAATTATGATATCATAATGTCTTTTAGTATTCTGAAATATTGTTTGTTGTAATTGTCTTATTCATTTCATTTTCAATTATTGATTGCGTTTTTATTGGCGCTTTCGGAATTACTTGGTTTAAATAATAAACCTTAGCCATACCTATTTTTCGTACTGTTATTTTGTTAGCTCCTTCTAGATGAGCTAAGTATGTTCGAACGGCTGATCTTGATAGATTTGTTTTTAGAACTAATTCAGTGATACTGAATCCAGTATTGTTATCGTGCATTAATTTTGTTATTATTTCTTCTTCTTTCATCTTTTTTATGTCTAAATTAGTGTTTTTTATTATATATTGATATACTACAAAGCATACCAATATACTAATTAGTATTGTTAATGACATTGTTAACAATATAAATGTTTGGTTGAATAATAAAACTAGATTTCTTTATTTAGTTTCATTTGGAAAGGTTAAATATATAAACTGGACTGATACTAATCGTTTATAATTACAACTAATTATCATTAGAATATTTTTTTTAAGTACAAATTATTTTGGAGAAATAATGGAATTAACAAAAAATGAAAAAAAAGTCTTAAAACTTCTTATAGATGATTCGAGAATTAGCGACTCTGATATGGCATTAAAATTAAATATTTCTAGTCAAGCAATAGGTAAAATTCGTAGAAAATTAGAATCGACAGTGATAGACTCGTATACTCTTAATCTAAATTATTCTAAATTAGGCGTGACTATATTTGCTGTTGCGATTGCAAAAATAAATAGAGAAGGATTAGATAGAGGGCAATTAGAGGTAGAACAAGAATTACAAAAAAATCCTCATGTAATAAGAGTGTATAGACTTCCAAAACACAATGCAACTCATTTGATAAGTTATGGTTTTAAGGATATGGCTGAACTTGATAATTTTTTTTATGCTCCGAAAACAAAACAAGGATTACATACATATTTTGAAATACAAGAATTATTTATGTTTTCACATAATAGTTTAATTAAAAATAGTCCTTCTCAATTATTTCATAAAATTGTTGATGAAATGGGTTTGAAAAATTCCGATTTAATGTTTCATGAAATAGAAAAATTCAAGAGGAAAATTAAAGATTATTAAAATTAATGATTATTCGAGATATAATAATACTCATTTAATATATTATATCCTAATATAATCTATTATAATATCGTACTAGATATTATATGTATTTAACATGGAGCAAAAACTATGACTGATACGAAAACAGATTATTTAGACCCTACTATGTTAGATATAGATTTATATAAAGAGTTATTTACTAATATGATTAATGGATTTGCTCTTCATAAAATAATTACTGATGAGAAAGGTAAGCCTATTGATTATGAATTTTTAGACATTAATTCTGCATTCGAAAATATGACTGGGCTTAAACGAAAGGATGTTATTGGAAAAAAAGTTACTATTGTTATTCCGGGTATTGAAAAAGATCCTGCGGATTGGATAGGAACATATGGATTAGTTGCATTGAATAATAAAAAAATAGAATTAGAAAATTATTCTACAGTTCTAAAAAGATGGTATAAGGTAGTAGCTTACTCTCCTAAAAAAGACTATTTTGTAACAATTTCTGAAGATATTACAGAGAAGAGAAATAATTCTACAGAAATATTAAATCAAAAAACATTTATTGAAAAAATTGTTAATATGAGTTCAGATATTAGTTACATCTACGATATAATTAATAAAAAGAATACTTATTGTAATAATACTATTCAAAAAATACTCGGCTATTCTGTTGAAGAATTACAAGAAATGGGTGATAAACTTATTTCTATATTAATGCATCCTGATGACATGGAAAAATATCTCAAAGAAATTATTCCAAAATACGTTAAAGCCAAAGATGATGAAATAATTTTTAATGAATATAGAATGAAACATAAAAATGGGAATTGGATATGGCTTGAATGTAATGAACAAATATATAAAAGACTGCCAAACGGCGCGCCACAACAAATATTTGGTATAATTCATGATATCACTGAACGTAAAAAAATAGAACAAAAACTATTGGAAGATCATCAACTATTAAATACTCTCACGAATAATTTACCCGGATTTGTAGCTTACGTTAATGCTGACACATTAAAATACGATTATGTAAATAATGCTTACAGCGAATCATTTGGATTACCTAGAGACAAGATAATTGGAAGCCATATTAAAGATATACTTGGTGAAACAGCATATAATTTTGCATTAAATTATGTTGAAGAAGTAAGAAAAGGAAAATCAACATCTTACGAAAATATGATTGAAATGAAAGGAGAAAAACGCTGGGTTAAAGTTAATTATGCGCCAGGCTTTGATAATACTGGTAAAATTATATCAATAATAGTAATGGCTTATGATATTACAGAACAAAAGAAAGCCGAATTAGCGCTTAAAGAAAGCGAAACTAGATATAAATTATTAGTAGATAGAATGCAAGAAATAACTGTAATTTTAGATAGTACTGGCAAAATAGTATTTGCTAATAAATTTACATTAGATACGATGGGCTATACGGAAAAAGAATTCTTTGGTAAATCCATTTTTGATTTTCTTACAAAAGATTCAATTAAACAATCCGCCTATAATCTTGCGCAAGAATTCTTAGGTAAGACTATGGACTCAATGGAAGTTGGCGTAATAACAAAAAAAGGGGAAATTAGAATTGTTGCTCTTAGTGAAACATCAAATCCTATCTACAAAGATGGAAAAATTATTGAAATGCTTATTAATGGATTAGATATTACTGAACAACGAAAAGCTGAAGAATTTAACAAAAATATAATTAAATGTACAACTGATTGGATATGGGAAGTAGATGCAACAGGTAAATACACTTATTGTTCTGAAAATGCAAAAGAAATTCTAGGATATGAAATTAATGAAATTATTGGTAAAACGCCCTTTGATTTTATGTCTGAAACAGAGGCAAAGCGTGTAGGTTTAATTTTTGAAGATATAATAACAAATCAAAAACCAATTAAAGATTTAGATAATTGGAATATACATAAAGATGGACATAAAGTTTGTGTACTAACTAATGGTTTTCCTATTTTTGATTTCGAAGGTAAATTCAAAGGATATAGAGGAGCAGATAAGAATATTACAGAACAAAAAAAAGGAGAAGAAGAATTAAAAGAAAGTGCGCAACGTTTAAGTCTAGCAGTTATTAACGCGCCATTTCCAATTATGATTCACGCGGAGAATCAAGAAGTTATAATGCTTAGTAATACTTGGACAGAAATTACAGGTTATACTATTAAAGATATCCCGACAACAATTGAGTGGACTAAAAAAGCTTATGGTAAAACAATGGAGTTAGTCCAAAAAGATATTGAAAATTTATATAATTTAGAGACAAAAAAAGAAGAAGGAGAATATATTATCAAAACAAAATCTGGTGAAGAGCGTATATGGGATTTTATGTCTGCACCATTAGGAAAACTTTCTGATGGAAGAAGAATTGTTATGAGTATGGCGATGGATATTACCGAACGTAAAAAAGTATCTGAAGAACTTATGCATCAAAATTCTATATTTTCAACTCTTTTAAAAAATCTTCCAATGGGAGTTTTCATGGTAGAAGCACCATCAGGCAAACCAATATTAGCAAATGATATGGCTCTTAAACTTCTAGGTAAAGGAATACTGCCAGATGCATCCAAACATAATATTTCAGAATTCTATAAAGCAAATAAACTAGGAAGTACAAATCCTTATCCTGTTGAAGAAATGCCAATAATCTTAGGTATGAATGGTAAAAATTCATATGTAGATGACATGGAAATTGAACATCCTGATGGAAGTAAAATATCTTTAGAAATATTCGGTTCACCAGTTAAAGATGATCAAGGAAAAATATGGGCGAGTCTTGTAAGTTTTTCTGATATTACACAACGTAAGAAGACAGAAGAAAAAATGATTAAAATTAATCAATCTTTAGCTTTAGCTCAAGAAAGTAGTAGGGCAGGTAGTTGGGATTGGAATATAGAAAAAAATATCTTTTATTGGAGTGACGAATTTTTATCCGTGTTTGGAATGTCTAAAAATACTATTGCAGGATTTGAAGCTTGGACTAAAGTAATTCATCCTGAAGATGTAGAAATAGCATCAAAAAGAACAGAAGATGCTATAAAAAATCACACTATATTAAATAGTGATTATAGAATTATTTTGCCTAATAAAGAAATTAGATGGATACATGCTACTGGAAAGGTAATTTACGAAAATAACAAGCCAATTAGAATGATTGGATTATGTATGGATATAACAGATAAAAAAAGATTAGAAGAAATATCCAAAGAAGAACAAGAATTAAGTAAAGCTATAATTAGTAGTGTTCCAGGAACATTCTATATGATTAATAAAAATGGTAAATATGTACGTTGGAATGCTTATCAGCGCGATGAAATAGTCGGTAAACCTGAGGATAAAATGTCGAGTATTAGTGCAATAGATACTATTCATCCTGATGATAAAAAGATGGTTCAATCAAAAATTGAAAATATTTTAGTAAATGGCGCAATAGAAAATATTGAAGGTAGGGTGTTACTAAAAGGAGGACCGGCATTTAAATGGCTTGTAATGACTGGACAACGTACAATGATAAATGGAGATCCTTTCCTCGTTGGTGTAGGTATAGATATGACAGAACGTAAGAAATCGGAAGAAGAAATAATTCGGTCTCAAAAATTATTACAAAGAATCATAGATCTACTTCCAATAAGAATATTCTGGAAAGATACAAATTTAAATTATTTAGGATGTAACGAAATATTTGCTAAAGATGCTGGTAAAAAATCTCCTAATGAATTGATTGGTAAAGATGATTTCCAAATGGCCTGGAAACAACAGGCTAAATTGTATAGAGATGATGATCTAATAACTATAAACTCTGGAAAATCAAAACTTAATTTTGAAGAACGGCAAACAACCCCTGAAGGAAATACAATTTGGCTGAAAACAAGCAAAATGCCTCTAACAGATTTAGAAAGAAACACTATAGGCATATTAGGAACATATGAAGATATCACAGAGAAAAAGAAAGCAGAAGAAGAACTTCGAGAAACAAGAGCTATTCTTGAAACGGCTATGAATCAAAGTCAGGCAGGTATTGCTATTGCAGAAGCACCAAGTGGAAAATTAACATTTCTTAATGATTCTGGACTTAATATTCAGGGTGGCAATAGAAAAATAGCTATGACTGGTGTAGAAATTAATAATTATGTGTCTAGTTGGAAATTATTTAATCTTGATGGAAAACCTATGAAATCAGATGAAGTACCATTAGCTCGCGCAATACTGTTTGGTGAAACCAGTAGTAAAGAATTTATTATAGAAAGAACTCCAACTGATAGACGTATAGTTTTAGCAAACGCTGCACCTATTAAAGATGAAAAAGGAATAGTTAAAGCAGCAATAGTGATTTTTTTAGATATAACTGATAATAAAAATTCTGAAATAGCATTTCAAGAAGTTAAATCTCTTAATGAAACTATAATAGAAAATATTCCTCTTATGGTATTTTTAAAAGATGCAAAAGATCTTAAGTTTGAGGTATTTAATCGTGCTGGCGTGGAACTTATAGGTTACGAACGTAAGGATTTAATCGGTAAAAATGATTTAGATTTTTTCCCTCCTGCACAAGCAAATCAATTTATGGCTAAGGATAGAGAAGTACTTGATAAGAAGGGTGAATTAGTAGATATTCCTGAAGAATTAATTAATACTGCAAAGAACGGCCAACGATTGCTTCATACTAGAAAAGTGTGTATTAAGGGAAGTGACGGTAATCCAAAATATTTGCTTGGAATATCTGAGGATATTACTGATCGTAAAAAACATGAAGAAGAACTACGTAAATTCGTATCGGAATCAGAAAAACTTAATTCTTTTGCTATAAATAGAGAATTAAAGATGATTGAGTTAAAAAAAGAAATAAATGAATTAAACAAAAAAATTGGTGAAAAACCTAAATATACTATATATACTTAATTAGTTTTTACATACTGGGTATAAGTCAATATAATCAATTAAAATAAAATCATTATGAAACTATTAAATGACATGAAAAAACATAATTTAATTTTAATATTTCTGTTAATATCAATAATTACAGCTTTATCTATATATTTATTATTTATTACTAATTTAACTAATATTTCTGCGGGTTTGAATGCTAATGTTGTTTCTGAAACTACTCAGCTGAATGCAAAAACATTGGCTAAACTTATCGTAGAATATGATTATCAACTTACTTCAGCATCGGAAAATTATATTGAAACGAGCGATAGCTACTGGAAAGATAGTTATGATTATATTGGATTAAAACTTGATGATACAATTAAACAATTACAGCTGGATGCTGTAAAACAAAATAATCAGTTTCAAATAGAGTTATTTAATAGGCTTAACATATCCAATACTCATCTTGTTGAAATGGAACTTAAAGCGCATAGTCTTGTTAAAGAAGGAAAACTAGATGAAGCAAAAGCTATTATTCAAGGAGATGAATATAAGAAATATAAAGAAATATATTCTGAAACGATAAATGAATATTTAAAATCTCTAGGTGTGGAACCTGAAACTAATTATAATGGACAAATAAATGACGTACTTTTACAAGATCGTATAAATATGTATGTTGATAAAATAAATGATAAATTTAATGTATTATATCAAATTCCTGATCCTTCAGAATTTATGCTTAGTACTATAAAAAATAGTGTTTATGAAGATATTAGTACTTTTGACGATAAATTTAGTATTGTTGATGGAGCTCTAAGAACAAATATTTCTTATTATAATCAATACTTTAATTCAGAAGATATGGCTGGAGTAATGCTTTATAGTAATTATAATCTTACTAATGATACTAAAAAGATTATGCTTGTATTAAATAGAGACTTAAAAACATACGCAATTTCTACAAATAAGATTTTTATAAATAGATATACTACTCTCGAAAATGGAATAGATTCTATGTATCCAAATGAATGGATTTTCAAAGTAGGGCATGATGATACATTTAAAGAAGATTTATGGTATTCTATTGTAAATCCGCAAAATAATCCTAATAGGGAATCTAAATGGACTCCTGTATATTATGATTCAGTATTAAATTATTGGATGGTAAGTTTTATAAATCCCATTTATGATGGTGATGAATTTATTGGAACAACAGGAGGAGATATTACTCTTAAAGATATTAGCAATCAAATTAAATCATACACTTATGATGGAGCAGGATATTCGTTTATTTTTGATAATGATAAAAATATTATAGTTCATCCAGCTTACAATTCTGAAATAGAAAAGAAGGGTGAGATGCAAGAATTGTTTTCATTTAATGATATTCGAGAAAAAGAATTATCTATTATTATTTCTTCGATAAATGATGCTAAAGGTCAAAAAACATTTAATTATGATGGTAAAGAATATTTATTTATTTATAATAAGCTTAATTCTATTGACTGGTATTATGGTTTTGTTATCGAATCTGACCAAATACTAGCACAGGTTTCCTTAGTAAAAAATAATTCTATTTCTATTGATAAAACTCTTGAACATTCCTTATTACTTAAAACAGAGCAATCAAAACAGTCTTTTTATGAACTTAAAGACAATGATATATATAAAATTAAATCGTTATTAATTGATTTTATGAAAAAAGATGACTATAAAATGGTTTTTTTAGAGCACAATAGAACAAAACTTTATGAATATAGTTTAGATCTTTTTAATCTAAATAAAAAAGATTTTAGAGTAACTCATTTTTATTATATTTACCCTAATTCAACAAATTTTTTGAGAGTACATGTACCAGAACAATATGGCGATTTAATAAAGAGAACAAGTTTTCAAAAATCGGTTGAATCAAACTCGTTTGGAACAGGTCTTGAACTTGGAAAAACTGCATTTGCATTAAGAGTTGTTCATCCTTATTACTATAATGATTCTCTAATAGGTTATGTGGAATTTAGTGAAGAAATTAATCATTTTATTAAACAGTTAAAGCTTGAAAATGGTTTAGATTATGGGATAATTATAAAGAAAAGTGCCATTAATAAAGCTGATTGGTTAAATGTTAGAGCAACTCAGCATTTAAGAAATAATTATGATGATATGTCTAAATATATCGTAATTGATTCTACAGGAAACAATCTGGTATTTGATGGATCATGTTTTACTCAAGAATTATTAGATAAAGTAACTATAAGTGGAAATATTTTAGGTCAATGTAAATTAGGACAAAAAACATATATTACATCAGGATTTATATTATATGATGCAAATAATACGAACATCGGAGTGGTTGTTTTAGTGCATGATGTAAGCGAATTTATTGGTGTGAAAGAAGCCGTAGGTACAATTAATTTGCTTGATAATGCTAAATTAATATATTGTTCTGTAGCTTTAGTGTGTTTGATAATTATATTATTATATTACCTTTCTATTAATAAAAGAGAAAATGATAATGTTAATTTATGCTTTAAATTAATTATGGGTGCATCATTATTAATAATACTATCGAGTGTTACTAGAACATATACTAATAATATCTTTATTGGCGTTCTTGCAGGTAAATTTATGTTAATAGGATGGCTATCTGTTTTATTTAGTTTATTGCTGATGAATTATTATAGACTAAATTTAAAAAAATCAATTCATGATAAATTTATTTGTATAGGTATTACCGGTATATATATTATAACTGTTTTAATTATAAGTTTTACAAACTATGCTTTAGTCGGTGGAGTGGCTAATGGAAAGGGAATAGATTTAATTTTAGGACCATTTTTTAATATTATTTGGATAGGTATTTTTATCATTTCTTTATTTAATCTTGCATGGACGTTTTTATATAAAACAGAGTTAGATAAATCATTTGTTAGTACCTTATTATTAAATAGCATGGTTTGCATCATAGTTTTAATAATGATTATTACTGGAGTTATGAACTTGCGGTTGGATTATTTACATATTATAGCTCCTTTATTGATAATTATGTTAGTTGGTAATATTTTCTATCATAATGATAATCTAAAAGTAAAACATGATTTTTTGCTACTAACTTTAGGCTTATTTCTAATAATTATTATTGGTTTATTAATTATAAGTACTTATGAGACAACTCAATTTATAAAAGAAAATACTGTTGTTTTAGCTTCAGAAAAACTTATGTCTCTTGCAGATACTAAAGAACAAGAGGTAAATAATTATTTTGAACAACAAAAAATAGCTCTTGAAGTGATGGCGACTCAATCAGATCTTACGAATGAAGAATTAGATTCTATGCTCGTGTTGACGCATAATTTTAATGAGCTTTTCGTTTTAGATTCGAAAGGGATAGTTGTTCAATCATCAGATATTTCTCAAATAGGTAAAGATAAATCAAATAAGTCTTATTTTATTAATGGAAGACAAACCTATATTAGTTATCCGTATTATTCCGACGCTATTCATAAAGAAGTTATTGCTATTTCAACACCATTTCATTCAGGAGTATTAGTTGCAAGACTAGATTTAGATACTTTTAATGAATTCACCTCTAGTAGAATTGGTATTGGTGAAACTGGAGAAATTGTTTTTGCTTATAGAAATACTAATGGTGATGCAGTATTTTTTACAAAACAATTATTTGATAATGATAACATTACTAGTAATACTGTAGTTTCGAAAGATAATATATATATACCTATTACACAAGCACTATTAAAAAATGAGCGATTATTTCTTGATGTAAAAGATTATGGAGATATTCCTGTTTATGCTGTAAGTAAATATTTTGAACAAGCAGATATAGCTATGGTTGTTAAAGTATCTAAAGCCGAAATTCTTGAAACTTCTCAAAAATTAATTAATAAAATATGGTTATTTATTTTAGGACTAATATTAGCAATTATGTTATTAGGACTAATTTTCATTTTTTTATTAACCAAATCTTTAAGAAAAGAAGTTAAGGATAAGACTAATATTTTAGAAGAACAAACTAATCAATTACAAGTTAAAACTCTTGAATTAGAAACAAATATCTCGAATTTAAAAAATAGTAAAACAGCAATAATGAATATGATGGATGATTTGAATGAAACAAACTTGCATTTAAAAGACTTAGATGTTGCTAAAACTAATTTCTTAAATGTTGCATCGCACGAATTAAAAACACCTCTTACTGCAATATCAGCATATCTTGATGTACTAGATGATTATAAAGGAGAATTTAATGCAGAACAGTTAAAGGGAATTGATGCTATTAGAAGGAATAATGATCAACTAAAGATGTTAATAAATAATATTCTTGAGATTTCACGTATTGAATCGGGAAGATTCGAGATGAATGCTGTAGAAATTGATGTTAGAAAGAAGATATTAATGATTGTTGAAAATTTGAAGATACTCGAGCATCCTGGAGTAATATTAAAGGCTGAAGTTCCTGATGTGCTGCCTAAATTAATGTTTGATGATATGAGATTTGATGAGATATTAAATAATTTGATAAGTAATGCTATAAAATTCACAGACAAAGGCTCAATAACAATAAAAGCTAATGCTGAAGCAGAAAACTTTATATCTATAGAAGTAATAGATACTGGTATTGGCATTCCTGAAGATAAAATTAAGAATTTATTCCAAAATTTTTATCAAGTAGATTCGAGCATTTCAAGAAAATATGGTGGAACAGGTCTTGGCCTTGCATTAACAAAGAAAATGATTGAACATTTAGGAGGTAAAATATCTGTCACAAGTGTTGTTGGAAAAGGTACTGCATTTAAAGTTTTGTTGCCATTAATACAAAAGAAAGATAATATTAATGCTACTAGTACGGCTAATAATACTGCAACTACTGCTACTACAACTACTACTAATACTGTAACTACTAATACTGCAACTAATAATCTTAAGGTTAATAATACTAAAGATAAATAATGTTAAATATGAAAAAATAAACCCATCAGCAAAGAGCTGTTTATGTTGATATGAGTTGAGGTTTTTATGAAACAAATACTATATGTTGAAGATAATCCTGATACGAATGAAGCAGTTAAGATAATATTAACACACGCGGGATTTGAAATTGATACTGCATTAGATGGTGCAAATGGTTTAAAAAAAGCTAATGATAAAAAATATGATTTAATATTACTTGATGTAATGCTTCCTGATATGTCAGGATGGGATATATTTGCTAAGTTAAAGCCTAAATTAAGTTGTAAGTATGCATTTTTAAGTGCAATTCCCGTAAGTAATGAACGTATGGAACAATTATTAAAAGACGGTGTTTCCGATTACATTACAAAACCTTTTGTTAAGGCAGATTTAATAGCAAGAGTAAAAAAATGTTAGAACAAATTTAGAATAAGTTATGTTATTAATAAATAATTTCCTTAATACTTTATATCCTAAAATCCTAAAAAATTATGCTTAAATCAAAAAATACGTAAAATGACATCACAATTAATAATAACCACAGTAGAAGAATTACAATCAGATATAGTTTTAAAGACTAAAACATTTAAAAATAAGATAGGAATATATGTTTCATTAAATAAAACACAAAAGAGTACTGAAGATTTACTTCGAAAAGGCGGTGTTGAAACTTCTAAATTATTTTTTATTGATTGTGTATCTAAAGATAAAGTAAATGATGAAGTATTACACATTCCTCCTGAAAGTCTTGATGTTTTAAGTGTAGCAATACAGACGTTTATCAAAGATATACCTGGAGAAAAGTTTATGATTATTGATGCATTATCAACACTATTAATTTATAATAATGAGAATAAGGTGGCTAAATTTGTTCAAGAAGTAACAGAGTATGCAACAGATAATCAAGTACACATTGTGGCTTTTAGTCCAAAGACTCAAGGCGAGGAATTATTAAATAAGATATTCAATTTTTTTGATACTGTAGAAAATAAGTAAGGAGTAAGTCGAGGAGTATATGTATAAATTATCAAAAATTAAATTAATTTTATTATTAATATTACTAACAATATGTACGTTACCTTATTTTGCATTAGCAATTGAATCATTTAATGTAGAGATAGAATTACCTGCTAGTTATCAAAATGTGGCTTCCGGAAGTGAAGTATGGTTTACTATAAAATTATTGAATTTAGCAAATACTCAGAGAATGGATGTAACATTAAATTATGATATAGTAGATTCTAATGGTCAATCAATAGTACATAATAGTAAAACTGTTGCAATAGAAACTCAAGCATCATTTGTTGCTGATTTAAAAATTCCCGAAAATACTCCGGCAGGCGAATATAATGTTAATGTTGTTGTAAGTTCTTCTTTAGGCGATTCAAAAGCTAGTTCTGCATTAAAAGTTTCTAGTAAAAAGATTGATTTAACTGCATATTATATTGCCGCAGGTGTTATTTTATTAATATTAATAGTATTTGCAATTATTAAATCTAAACCTTTAATAGAAAAATTGAGACTAAAAATGAAAATAGGGCGTATTGTACGCGAAAAACTTAGAAAGAATTAATTTAGTTTAATTTATTCGCTTATAACATCAAATTCTCTAGTTCCATTTAGAATGCTACTAGTAATATCGTCTTTTAGTGTGATGCTTTTATTCATCATTTTTTCTAATTCTAATCTTATATCCTCTAATATTTTAGCATTTTCAGAATTAATTATTTCAATATTTTTATTTAATTTACTAATATTATTATTATGATGTTTTATTTTATCTTCAGTTGCATTAATCCAATATTGTTGCTCTGATAAGTTTAATGATGCACTGTTGTGTGTGATTTTAGTTTGTGCATGTTGTTTTTGATCTTCGAGTTTTAATAATTGCGATTGAATATTTTTAACATACTCTATTGTTAGTTTATTTATTGCTTCGAGACAATTTTCTCTCTTTTTATCTTTTAAATCTATGTTGCCATTTTCGACTAATGATTTAATTTCTTTTAAAATATCTATGATTTCAAGATGAGTGTCAATTAATAATGTGTTCTTTAAATCCTCTAAGTATTGAGTTATCATCTTTTTTTCTGGATATTTATAGTAGTATTTTCGTAATGCTGTATCGATGGAAGAAAAGTGCATACTTATTTCTGAGAGAATAGCTTTTATTTCATTTTCTGCATTTATTTTTTCTTGTTTAAATGTTTCAAGAGCTCTATAGTCTGGGCCTGTTGTTATGGTTTTTACTCTTTCATTAAGGCGACTTAATTTATCATTATGTTCGAATATTTCTTTTTCTTCAGAACGTATTTGACTATTAAAGTCTTTTATTTTAACAACATTGTCGACAAATAATTTAATATTTTTTTGTATTTCCTTTAAATATAATATTCCGTTTTTTTCAAGTAGTACTCTGATTTCTATTATTTTTTCTTCAAGTCCATGTATTGCCCTATTTGCATCTTTTATTTCATTAGTAAAAAAATGATTTAATACGAATATGTTTTTTTGTATTTCACGACTTAAATGTTCTAATTGTTCAGAAGATTTGACACAATAGTCATGTGTATCTAGATATGCTTTTGGAATATTTATGTTGGTAACAAATTGTGATACTTTTTTAATATAATTTTCACGATTGCCTTCCATAATTTGTATTTCACGTTCAGGAATATTAGAATTCATTAATTTGGCTTTATGCAAATTTCTTAATGCATGTATTGTTTCTTCTTTTTTTTCTTGTACTTCAGCACTATTTGTTGTAATTATTTTATTAATACTACCCATACTATCTCTTAGAATGAAATTCATATGTTTATCTATCTTAGATAACAATATTTCTTCGCTATTACTTACTTTTGGTCTACTCTTAAACCTTTCAAGTATTCTTTTAAGCATATATTTGTGAACTTTTGTTTCTTTAAATGCTTTACGAAATGTTAATACTTATACTCTATTTGAGTTCATATTCATTATTTTTTTTGTTGACTATCTAGATAATTATAGCATTTAGCGAACTATAAGATACTTATTCAATTACAAATAAATCGGGAGCAGATGAGAATAATACTCTATGTGAGCGTGCTATAATTATCATACTTTGTTGTATGCTGAGTTCTTTTTCTTATTTTTGTCATCGATTCGCATATTTTATATGGTATGGATATGCAAATTCCTACTTGGAATCTCCCTTTGCATATTTATGTTAGTTAGAGAATGCTCGTATATTGATGACAAAAATATAATTTGAATATCGCTTAACTTCGAAATAACTTTATAAATTACTCTTTATTATGATTATTATGCGATACAAGGATAAATCTTATTCTCAACAGAATTTAGCGTTAGATAGAATTCTAAAATTGTTTGAACAAGCAGAAAGTTCTTTTAGTACTTATCCAAAGCTTAGTCAAAGATATATGGTCTTAGCTAGAAAATTATCTACTAGGTATAAAGTTAAACTGACGCGCGATCAGAAAAAATTATTCTGTAAAAAGTGTAATTCTTATCTAAAAAATGGTATAAATGTGAGAGTTCGTTTAGAAAAAGGAGTTATTGTTCAAACATGTCTTGAATGTAATGCTATAAAGAGAATTAGTTATAAGAAAGTTAAGTTAACGAAATAAATTCTAGTATAATATGCTAATCCTATATATAATAACATTATAATGAAATCATAGTATAATCTATATATTAAAATCGTAGTATAATCTATAATAACATTATATTTAATATATAGTGCTATCCCCGTATAAGAATATATTATTCACTTTCGAGTAACAACGAAAACACAAACTTTATAAATACAGATTTTCTACATATTACTATTACACAGTCGCAATAAAATAAATGCTCTAAGAAATGCATTATTGGTGACTAAGTAATATTCAAAATTATAGGGGGATAATAATGGAAATTGAAGATTTTAAAGAGAGTGGTGAAAGTGACTTCGAATTTGATGAAGTTCGAGGAGAACACGGTAGAAAGCCTAAGATGGCAGTATTAAATAAGACTAAATTATCTAAATACGAAATGGATGACTTATTTACATCTGAAGACGTAGGCGCTGAATAGATTAAATGGATTATCTTATTGATTTCTTTGAGGTAAATTAAATGAATGCAAAAAGATTATTTTTAGAAGGAATATTGATAAGTACGTTAACTCTAGGTGGATGTTTTAAAAATACTTCTAAAGAACACACAAATAATATCAATAATAATCATGAGAGATATATTATTGTGAAAGAAAATGGTGGAAAAATAACAGACGTATACAAACTAGATAATGCAAAAAGTGTAAGCATATATACTACTGGCGCATATTTTATAGACCAAGATTTAAATCGTATAAATATTTTGGGTGATACTAAAATTATACGTGAAGCAGCTTATAATAATACTGAATTATGGAATAAGTATGTGGAGTATCATATGGAATTTGAGAAGAAGTCTTATCAGGAAGTTCGAGATAGTCTATTACGTAAATAATTTTTTATGATTTCGTATTTTTTTCATAAACAGCAAAATCGTAAATTTTGCGTTTCGAAAATTTTTAGATTTTCGCAAACCTTAAAAACTAAACTTATTTCTTCTATTCTATGCGTAAAATATTAGGGTCAGGAGCTGAAGCTACAATTTATCTTAATACGAATAATAATGTCGTTGATAAAGAGCGTTCAAAGAAAGAGTATAGGCATGAAGTAATAGATTCTACTTTAAGAAAAGCTCGTACAAAAAAAGAAGCTAAAATATTAAAGGCACTTGAACCATATGGTTTTGCTCCTAAATTAATTATAGCTGAGACTAAAAAAGACGTTAAATCAAATTCTTCTCAAGATACAGATTTTGAATCTACTATTTCAATGGAATATATTGATGGTGTGCAATTAAAAAAGATACTTGACAAAAATATACCCTTGGCTGAATTGATTGGTAAAAATTTAACTATTATGCATGATTTAAACATTATTCATGGGGATTTAACAACAAGCAATATGATTTTAGTTGATACTAATTTAGTAGAAGCTAAAATCACTAAGAATAAAACCACTAAACGTAAAAACGCTGATGTTAAAAAATCCTCTAAATTATTTTTTATTGATTTTGGTTTAAGTTTTAATAGTTCTAAAATAGAGGATAAAGCTGTTGATATTCATGTTTTTAAGCAAGCACTTGAAAGTAAACATTTTAGAGTATACGCGGATGCATATGAGATTTTTCTTAAAGCATATAATCCTAAAATGAAAAAAGAAATACTTGAACGTTTAGATACTGTTGAACAACGTGGAAGATATAAGGAGAAAACATGAATAAATTATTTTTAAAATTGTTTAGATCAGTATCATTTGGGATATTTATACTTTTATTATTACAGTTTTCATTTGCTACTGCATATGATTCAAATAATATTTATGCTCAAGGTAATATTCCATTACTAACCGTTTCCGAATCTCTCAATAATACTGAACTTGGTGGAGTTGCAAATTTAAATTTAGTAATTAAATCTGGAAGTGGAAGAATATTTATTGACTCTTTCCCATTATCAAAAATCGATACTCAAATAACTATGCGTTTTGCAACTGAAGTTGCTTGCGACTTGCTTGATAAAGATTGTTCTAATTATGATTTTTTCTATACGATAACTGCTAATAGTGCTGTTGTTGGAGGTCCAAGTGCTGGAGCTGCTTCAACAGTTTTAACTGTAGCATTACTCGATAAACAAACGCTAGATAGTCATACCGTTATGACAGGAACTATTAATAGTGGTAATTTAATTGGGCCTGTCGCAGGAGTTCCTGCTAAAGCATTTGCTGCGCAAAAAGCAGGTTATACTCGCATACTTATTCCTAATTGGGATAGTGTTAATAATACTCCTAATGAGAATTTATCTATTAATGTGACTTATGTATCTACACTTGAGGATGCATTATATTATTTTACTGGAAAAAATTATGCTATGCCTTTGCCAGACTTAACTACTAATTCTGATTATTCAAGAGAATATACTAAGATTATGAGTCAGATTACTATTGACTTATGTACAAAATATGGTAAGATTGGTGAAGATAATAAATTAATACTTCCTAACTTAACTAATTACGGAATTAACATTACAAATTCTTCTCAAGATAATTTTGTTTCCGCATTAAATGCTATGAAGAATAATTCTTATTATAGTGCTGCAAGTTTTTGTTTTGGTGGAAATGTTAAAGTATATAATGCAATGATTCAAAATTTATCTAATGATGATCTTAAAATATTATATTCGAATTTATTAGATAATATTACTAACTTTAAAAAAGAAATGGATGCATCTATTACTTCTATCGATACAATTTCAGAACTTGAAGCATACATGGTTGTTGCTGAAAGATTAGCTGATGCTCAAATTATTTTATCTGAATTAGATTTAACTAATATTACTTCGTATAAGTTAGCGTATGCTTCTGAAAGATTCGGAACAGCTGTTGTTTGGTCAAGATTTCGTCAATTACCTGGACAAAAATTTATTATGGATGATGAATTATTAAAAATTGTATGTTCTAAAAAGATTTCAGAGGCTGAAGAAAGATTAAATTATTTAGAATTATATTATTCATCAAATGATATTCGTAAAGATTTAAATTTAGCTTACGATTATAATAATAAGCGCGATTATGCATTATGTATATTTGCTGCGTCTAAAGTGAAAGCTGATTCAGATGTTTTATTAAGTATAATTTTTATTCCTGAATCTAATTTGCATAAACTAGTTATTGAAAAGAATAATGCTGCAAAACGTGCAATTGCAAAACAAGAAAAAGTAAATATTTTTCCGATACTAGGTTATAGTTATTATGAATATTCTACTTCTCTTGAAAATACTGATACTTATTCATCTTTGTTATATTCTGAATATTCTTTGGAGTTAAGTAATCTTGATATGTATTTTAAGAAAAAAGATCCTGTAACTTTTTCAACCATTATAACTCTGAATCCTTTTTATATCTTAGGATTTATTTCAGGATTATGTATTGGTATTGCCTTAATGTCTATAATTATGATGTTACGTAATAAAAAAGCTTCTAAGTTAGTTATTAATGCTATTTCTGATAAATCTAATAAGGCTATTAAAAATTTAGATTCTATAAAGAAAGTTAAGTCAAAATCACGTAAGAAATAATTTCTTTAATTTATTATTAATGCTTTTAATTGTATGATTTGTATAATATAAGAACCCTAGAAGGTACTCTCTTGCGAGAGCACTCTTCCCGGGAAAAAGAGGTGAGTATTATTTTAATTAGTGTTAGAATAAATTACCTCTTATTTAATCTTCAAAGTAGCACCCTAATATATAAATATTTCGATTTGTAACTATTAAAGAATGATAAAAGTAAGTTAATTATCGTGAGCCTATGGTGACGAAATTATAATAAATTATATTTTATGCTTGAATGGTAAAATGTTTAAATTTGTATTATTTTATTCATTTATGCTTAAAAATCATTCTCGCGAAAAAAAGATTGAAAAACATAAGAAGTCGAATAAATCTTTAGATGCTTTTTACAGTGAGGATCAAAAAAAAGAAGAAGTAATTGCAAAGCATAAAAAAACAATTACTGATACAGAAATGGAAATATTTGAACATTTAAAGAATCATACTAAGAAAATATTAGATAAAAATAAGAAATAATTTCTCTGTTATTTTTCTATTAGACGTATATTTTACGGATTTTTTAAGCAAATTTTTATAAAGAAATTAGGGTTATACTTATTTATGTCTATAAAATTATTCCCTAAATATTCTTTAAGATTAATTGTTATATTTATATTAATTATATTTGTAGTGATTACTTTTGCTTCTTATTCTTATTCATGGACAGGTTATACTCATAAGTGGATTTGTGATGATGCAAATTTATCTAATTTAGATTGTGCGCTTGCCGATAATTCTAAAATTCAATCACAACATCCGGATATTATTTTTAAGAATCATCATTGTGCATCAAATAAATATGATTGTAGTGCAAGAACGGTTGCTGATAAATATTTGACTCTAAGTACTCCTAATGCAAAAGATTTTGCAGCGCATTTATATGCTGATAGTATGGTGCCTGTTCATTGGTATGGTTTTGATTATGATACATGTCATAAAATATTTGAGGATAAAGTTGAAGAAAAGTTAAGAGAAGCACAAGATGTTAAATATTCTTTTTTAGGATCGTCAATTGATTTTTCTGAATGGAATATTACAATGCAATGTTCGACAAAAATTAATAACAATTATACTCAAGTAACCTTGTATGTAGATAATATGTATATGGATACAGTTGTCAATTATGTTTCTGAGCAGATGCATTCAACACCTATTAAAAAAGAATTACAAACGTATGATTTAACTCTTGCTCTTGTGATAACGTTATTTCTAATACTTTTGTTATTTATTTTGTTTATTAAAAATTTCGTGGTCTAATACCTCGGTCTTGAGGTCGAAATTTTTAATCCCAAAAACTCGCGATTAAGCGAGAGGCGTAATACCTCGGGCTTTAGCCCAAGGATAGCCTCGAGCAGCGAGTTTTTGTTATTTACTTCGGATTAAAAAATAGAAAAAATAATTCTAAAGAAAATAAAAAATAAACTGTTATATTTTGCCGATGTGACATCTATATCTCTTGTAATATTAGTTTATGGTTTCTCTCTATCAAATTTCTTTTTGAATGTTGCAGCAACTAATATTGGTAAAATTAAACTTGCTTCTGCTCTTATTTTAACATTTGGAGCATTAACTTTTATTTTAGCCCAACTCATTGCTTCTTGAGTATTTCCACCAGAATCTGATGCATCATATTCTTGCGCAGTTGTAATATATACTGCATAATCAAGACCTTCTCTAAATATATTTGCATTTAATATATAATGTTTGGCAGATCCTCCGCCAAGCAATATTGCGCCTGTTTGTTCGGAATTCAAAGTAAGGTTTACTATTTTTTGATGATCGCCAAGTATGTCTAAATAGAAATCTGTTTTTTTCAATTTTTGGAAATGAAATAAATCTCCAAGGCTTCCATCAGTTAATGCGGGACAAAATATAGGAATATTATTTTTATATGCCCAGTATAATATTGATTCTTCATGTTTTTCTTCTTTTTCTACTTCTCTTCCTAATTCAAATATGAATTCTGATGATGTAAATGGCTTATTTCGTAATTTTTGTTCTTCATATATTCTATCAAATAATGGTTGCATGAATCTTTCGAAATATAAGTATCTATCAAATGGAGCAAATATGTTCCCAATTCTTCCAACACCTTTATCAAATAATGCTCTTCCAGATATGTCAAAACTTCCGATAACAAATGGTCTTAGGGTTTTAATTATGTCTTCTTCAACTCCACCGGCGCTAATTGATAATGCATGTACGTATTTGTTTTTTACAAGAAATTTTATTATTTCACGATTTCCTGAACTTATCATATTTGATGTACATGAGAGAAATATTGTTGCATTATTTTCAATCATTTGATTAGTAATATCGATTCCAAGGCCAAGATTTGTTGCTTGTATTCCCATATTCTTAAATGAATCTGTAAATTTATCAAAATTAAATTTTTCCTCAAAATTATATCCTTTTATTTCTGGGAATCCTTCCATTGTTTCATATCTTCGCATATGTTGCGAATGTTCTTGATAGTCTGAATTTTCGAAATTTTCTTGTGTCATGTTTTATACCTCTATGCTTTTTAAAAAAGGTTTATCAAATTGAGCGACATTTTGCTTTGCAAAAGTCACTATAATTATTAAATATATTATAATCAATATAGAACAATCTAATTAGAATCGGAAATGACAATAAGTTCCATAAACGAATTGTTTAAGCATAAGAATTAGGAGTGAAATGGGCTTTTTAAAGGTAATTGAAAATATATTTAAAGTATATACTCATCCTATCGTTATGACTAAATGGTTAGAAGAAGAGATAGATTATTGGTCTAATGATTTGTTTACGCGGCATATTAATCACGTACTTTTTTATGGCAAAAGAAATCCAGTTTTAACTTTAATGAAAGGAGTTTATACTAATGCAATGACTCAAGAAAACTTTTTATGTTCTTGGCATGACGCAACTAATATTAATAATCAATTAGATTTTTTTGAACCGATTTTAAAATTAAAATATGATGATGATTATACTAAAATAAAAAATGAATCTGAGTTTTTAAAATTGTATGCAAAAAAAGATGCTGGCAAACTTTTAGATCCTGAAGATGTTACTAATTTAGTAAATTTATGCGGGCAAGAAAAAAAATCAGTTATTTCTAATGCAAGAAAACTCCCTGTTATTTTTATGGACGGTATTGAAGAATTATTTTTTAAAATGGATTTTAATTTAAATAAAAAAGATACTACTCAACTATTGTCAGGCAGATACATGCAAGGGCCTTCTTCTAATGGTTTTGGTAATAGTTTAAGAAATTTACATCAGTTAGGTACAGGTATTTTTTATGGTATTGTAAGAAATAAAGATAGTTTAGCATTCAAAGCAACTTTAGGTAATTATCATTATCTATTTAATGGCGAAAATTTTCAAAAATATTATTTATCAAAATATTGAATTATCTTATAATTTTTCTAGAATGTTTGTTTTTTGAATTCGTACAATTTTACATAAAATGCATGCTTGCAGCACCGATTGCTTTAAACAATAAGACTACTGCAGCTACTAATGTAAATCCTGCAAAGAAGTACAGATATAATGAATCATCAATTTGAAATGATACTGACATCATATTAAATTTCTGTAGAAAAAATATGATGCTGAATGCAATACCAAGCACTCCTAAGATTAAAGTTAATGGATTGCTCATGTGCGATGGATATCTTGAAAACATATTGCTTTTAGAAGTGTTTAATATTTAAAGCTTTCTATAATATTAATGCTCAACTAGCATAAGATTTATAAAAAAGTAATCATTCTATAATTAGTAAGACAAATATTATGTATGAGTTTATATAATAATATAATTAGGTTATATTTGTCTAATGATGTTATATAATTAATATTGTGAGGGATTTATTATGGCAATGGTAGGATTTTCATTTACAAAAATTACGGCAGATCGTAAACCAACTGGCAATCAACCAGTTAATATTGAAAGTAATGCAGGCATTACTATGGTTACTGAAATGCCTGTTATTGAAGCTAAAAAAATGGTTTTAAAGTTCGAATTCACTTTTATTGTTAAATATGAACCAAATGCTGGAAACATAACTTTATTTGGTGAAATTGTAGAATTATACGATAAAGAATTTGGTTCAATGGTTCTAGATTATTGGAAAACAGAAAAGAAAATTCATGCAGAAGTAATGCAAGAAGTATTCAATACTGTACTTTCAAAATGTAATACTGAAGCAATAATTATTGGTCGAGATTTAGGTTTACCTAGTCCAGTTAAGATGCCAAGAGTTGATGTAAAGCGTGTTGATGATGCACCTACTAAAACTGAAACTAAGGCTGAATCTAAAGCAGAATCAAAATCTGAAAAATCAGATAAATCAGTTAAATCTGAAAAAGCTAAGAAGTAATTTTTCCTAATATCTTTTTTTTATTCTTCTTCTTTATTATTATCGTTTTTATATTTATTTTCGATTTTAGCGTAAATCTTCCGATAAATTATATGTAAAACATATAAATATAATTCTATTACTTACTTTATGGCAATTAATAACAATATTTATATACCTAGTAAGATTAATCTTACCAAGGTGATTTTAATGGATATTGCAATAACAAAAATGAGTTCAAAAGGACAAATAGTAATACCTCAAGAAATGAGGGGCGCATTCAAAGAAGGAGATAAGATAGTTATAATGCAAAACGGCGATCATATTATTATGAAAAAAGCAGATAAATTTAGTAAACAATTAGAAGAAGATTTAATTTTTGCAAAAAGAACTGAAGCAGCATGGAAAAGATATGAACAAGGCAAGTTCAAAACCATGGAGTTTGATGATTTTATTAAGGAAGCAAAAAAATGGTAAAAATATCATTTAATCCTATATTTGAAAAAACATTTTTCAAATTAAAAGATATTAGTTTAAAAGATAAAATAATAAAACAATTTATTAAAATAAAAGAAAATCCTGAAATAGGAAAACCTATGATGCATGGTCGAAGAGGTACGCGTGAAGTAGCAATACGTAATGTCGAGCAACGACACAAC
>CAVZPN010000037.1:0-7165 GCA_963777125.1 uncultured archaeon
CTAACGCCACACGCTTTATCCCTTATTTCCCCATAAGATAAGGATGAAGAATACAGGGTGAAATTTGCATGGCCGGCATGATCTCACAGCCGGGTTTCACCATTCGGTACGCTGGCTCCGCTGAGGCGGCGACGCAAGCACAATATCGTCCATGAATATCAAACAAGCCACGGCCGCTGCTGGGCGGCCTCACGCCAGTACACTTTCATGCGCCGCCATCGGCAAAAAAAGCCCTTGCTGGTGCGCCAGGCGATGCCTGGAATCGAGCCACCGGCGGCACCGAGCTTGCGGCACTGGCGGCGAATCAGGCGCGACTCCACGTCCTGATTCGCCGCCAGTGCCGCGGGGGAAGCCTCGGTGCGGCTCACCGGTGGCTCGATTCCAGGCATCGCCTGGCGCACCAGCAAGGGCTTTTTTTGCCAATGGCGGCGCATGAATTGCTCTGGCGTGAGGCCGCCCAGCAGCGGCGTGGCTTGTTTGATATTCATGGACGATATTGTGCTTGCGTCGCCGCCTCAGCGGACCAGCGTACCCATACCGAATGGCGAAACCCGGCTGTGAGATCATGCCGGCCATGCAAATTTCATCCCTGTATTTATCTTTCATCCTTATCTTATGGGGAAATAAGGGATAAAGCGTGTGGCGTTCGCCTGAACTTGAGGCATTTCGATAAACAATTCAAAGAAAGCTCCTCTAATGGAATATCAAAAATAATTATTTTTGATGTCCCGAACGTAGTGATAGGACTTCCGTCGCTTTTCGATTATACATTTTTTGATGCTCACACACAAAGAAATTTTGCAAATTTCTTGTGCACAAAAATATTAAATTTTTGTTGATTAGACAATAACCACTTATGCAAAGTTCTCTTTTAAAATTGAACGGCTAAAGTAGATTCTAAAAGAGCTCTAATTTCATTATGAATTGATTCCAAAATATCCCAGCCACAAAAACCCGTAATATCTTGAATTTGCATTTTTATGATTTGTTTTTTTAAGTTTTCAGATTTCTTTTTTATAGAACCATACTCTTCAAGAGAAAATTTGTAATATAAAGTATAAACTTGCATTAATAATTCATTTATCTCAGCATATTTTACTATAAAAGTTTTTGATAATTCATTAACTTCCTGAATTTCATTTAAAAGAATTGTAAGATTACTTGCTAGTGTAGTTAATTCTTCAATAATAGCATATAAAAAACATGCATTTTGATTTTTCTCCTTAATAATTATTCGTTTGCAATAATTGGCAATTCTATTTACAGATGTTTCATGAATTAAACAACTTCGCGTTATTTCTTCAGTATTATTTATTATTGATTCAATTTTATTAGAATATTCTATCGTTATACGAAAAACTCTTCTGAATAAATTACTTAATTGATCTTCATTAGGATTAGAAATATTTCTAATAGATATAGAATGATTTTCTTGTGTAATAATCTCAAATCCTAACTGCATAACATTAAGAAATTCATGTAATTCCTTAACTAATTTAGGATCATCAAACAATATTTTTATCTCATCATAACCTTTCTTATGTAGCAACAATATTAAATCTTTTTGAGTATCTCTATCTAAATTTAGAAATGAAACTTCTATCGATTTATGAGTATTATTATTATTGATTGGTTTTATTGAAAGATAGTTATCTTCCTCTAATAGTTCTACTTCTTCTCCTTTTTGTAGATTATTATGTTTTACCCAAGTGGAAGGTAATGAAATCGTCATACTGCTAGGCCCATGTGACATTATTTTTCTTCTCATTTTATTCTCAAATTAAAGTAAATATACATTATGTACATAATATGACAATTAAATATATAGAGTATATATACTTTTTGATAATTAGGGATAATATTACATACTTTTACAAAAAAGATGATTAAATTGGGAAAAATACTAAGTTCAAAAAGAAACGGTAAAGGATTATTACTGGAACTAGAAATGGATTATGATGAGGCCACAATGCTAAAGGGACATTATGATGATGTACACCTATTTACAGAAAGAGTTGCGGAATTTGAAACAAATATTTCATCAAGAGGTAAAAACTCTGTAACTAAATATTTTTTGATACCAAGAAATTTACGTAAAAATGTTAATTATAGTTGTCCTGTAAGTTGTCAAAAAATAGATACTAAAGAAAAAATAATATTCATTTATGTAGTAGACAAAACAATGCAATACGCTAAATAAATTAGTAAAACTATAGTTAGATCGGAATTATTAAATAAAATAAGAGTCGATACCTAATGATAACCACAAACGAAGATATTTTTTTAAATCCACATTCATATGTTAACATGGTATGTGATTGTATGAATTCTGAAGATATACTATTATCTTTAGTATTAGAATGCCCTTATGATGCTAAAAGAAAGTTATGTCCAATAACAGAACTCGTTAAATGGAGAGAAATGACATTAAAAGATGTGCGTAACGCTATTAACAATCTATCACAAGATGCTAAAAAACAATTAGTAGAAAAACATCGTAGTTGTTCATGTTCTTTAACTAATAAAGATCATGAACATTTTACTAATTAATGCAACAAAATAGCCAGACAATTCAATAATATTTCTTCATTAATCAATGATACATAACATTTAAAAAAAGATAAGAACTACTTAAGGATATGTTTGAATACGTAATCTTTGGAAATACTCTAGAAAATTATATTTTAGCATTAGCAGTAATGCTATTATTTGTAGGGGCAGGACAATTATTTTCCGCAACAATTGTTAGAATATTAAAAAAACTAGCATCAAAAACTGAAACAATAATTGATGATGTACTAGTAAATATTCTTGAAGCACCAACAGTATTTGCATTATTTATTGTTGGATTTAAATTAATGGCTAATTTTATAACTTTCGGTGTACGCGGAACACAAATTCATGCTAACATTGTTGAAATATTAATTGTAATTGATATAATTTGGGCATGTATGCGTTTAACTGATGTGTTTGTCGAGCATTACCTATCACCACTAACAGCAAAATCTAAATCCAAACTTGATGATCACTTATTACCATTTGTAAGAAAGTTTTTCAAAATAGTAATTGTTGTAATTGGAGTAATATTTTTAATTAAAAATATGGGTTATGATGTAACTTCATTAGTTGCTGGGTTAGGAATTGGAGGACTTGCATTTGCACTTGCAGCACAACCATTATTATCAAATTTATTTGGTGGCATATCAATAATTGCAGATAAACCATTTCAAATTGGAGATAGAATTAGAGTTGACCAAAAATTTGAAGGTGTTGTAAAAGAAATGGGTATGAGATCAACTACAATTAGAACGCCAACAGACACATTCGTACAAATACCGAATAATTTAATTGCAACTACAGCTGTTGAAAATTTAAGTGCAACAAGCGATAATGGAGTAAAATATACTTTTGAAATCGGACTCGAATATAGTACCAGTGCTGAAAAAGTTGAAGAAGCATTAGAAATAATTAGAGATATATTAAATAAACATGCAAATATCGTAAAAAGTAAAGACGTAAATCCTTATGTATCATTCTGGGACTTTAAAGATTATTATTTAAAAATTAGTGGAGGATATGCAATATCACCTGCAAATACTGCTGGAGTTACAAGAACAAATATAAATCTTGAAATTAAAAGAAGATTTGAAAAGGCAGGAATACAATTCGCATTCCCAACACAAACCGTTCATTTAAAGAAGGAATAAAGGACAAGATAATTCTAAAATCTATCCAAATATGGAACCTCACTCTAGAATAATAACAAACCTTTATATAGTATAAAGTGAGAATTTAGACTAATTAAGCATAATTATAGTTAGCAGTAGATATAGGCGTAAATTATTACAATTGAGGACTCGGGAAAAAGGGGTGAGATACTTTCTTTCGGGTCTGATTATAATTAAAGTATTGTTAATATAATAATTAAAATAAAAGGTGATTTAAGTGGATAAAGCAAACATGTTCATTTTATGGTTCGATCAATTAAACAACGATGATGTACAATACGTTGGTGGAAAAAATGCATCACTAGGAGAAATGTACGTTAATCTTGTACCTAAAGGGATTAGAATTCCAAACGGTTTTGCAGTAACAGCATACGCTTATAGATATTTTCTAGAGAGAGCAGGAATAAAAAATAGAATAAAAGAAATATTATCTGACTTAAATACTGGCGATATGGCAAATCTTTCTGAACGTGGACATAAAGTTAGAGAAACAATATTACAAGCAGAATTCCCAATCGAACTAAAAACAGCAATATTAACAGCATATAGAGATTTATGTGGCTCATATAATAAAGATAGATCAGATACAGATGTTGCAGTAAGATCATCTGCAACAGCCGAAGATTTACCTGATGCAAGTTTTGCAGGACAGCAAGAATCATACTTAAACATTAAAGGCGACTCGCAAATATTAGATGCATGTAAAAAATGTATTGCATCATTATTTACTAATAGAGCAATATCGTATAGAGTAGATAAGAAATTTGATCATTTCTCAATTGCATTAAGTATCGGTGTACAAAAAATGGTACGTTCAGATATGGCATGTTCAGGAGTAATGTTTTCAATAGACACAGAATCAGGATTTAAAGACGTAGCATTTATTACAGGTTCATATGGACTTGGAGAAAATATTGTACTTGGAGCAGTAAACCCTGACGAGTTTTATGTATACAAACCTAAATTAAAAGAAGGATTTAAACCAATAATATCCAAAAAAATCGGTACAAAAGAACAAAAATTAATCTATACAACTGAAGGAGTAAAGAGTACAAAGAATGTTCCAGTACCAGTTGCTGAAAGAAATAAATTTGTATTAAAAGATGAAGAAGTATTAACACTTGCAAAATGGGCAACAGCTATTGAAGAACATTATTCACAAAAAGCAGGACACCTAAAACCAATGGATATGGAATGGGCAAAAGATGGCGTAAGTGGAGAATTATTTATTGTACAAGCAAGACCAGAAACTGTTGTTAGTCGAAAAAACATCAATGTATTAGAAAATTACATATTAAAACAAAAAGGAAAATTAGTTGTTCGTGGAAAATCAGTTGGAGAAAGAATTGGAGCAGGCTCTGCAAATGTAATAAAGAATGTTCATGATATTGGTCAATTCAAAAAAGGACAAGTATTAGTAACAGAAATGACTGATCCAGATTGGGAACCAATAATGAAAATTGCTTCAGCAATAGTTACAAATCGTGGAGGAAGAACATGCCACGCAGCAATAATATCAAGAGAATTAGGAATACCTTGCGTTGTTGGAACAATTGACGGTACAGAAAAAATAAAACAAGGACAAGAAATAACAGTATCATGTGCTGAAGGAGATGCTGGAAATGTATACGAAGGAATATTAGAATTTGAAATACATAAAACAGATTTACAAAATCTTCCGAAAACAAAAACCAAAATAATGATGAATTGCGGAAATCCTGAAGAAGTATTTGATTTATCGTTCATACCAAGCGAAGGAGTAGGTCTTGCCAGAGAAGAATTTATTATAATGTCATATATTAGAGCACACCCACTTGCATTATTACATTATAAAGATCAAACACCAGAAGTACAAAAACAAATCGATGAAGTAAGTTTAGGATACGATGATAAAGTTAAATTCTTTGTAGACAAATTAGCACAAGGCGTAGGTATGATTGCAGCAGCATTCTATCCAAAAGATGTTATACTAAGATTTTCAGACTTTAAAACAAATGAATATGCAAATTTAATTGGTGGAAAATTATACGAACCAAAAGAAGAAAATCCAATGATTGGATGGAGAGGAGCCTCAAGATATTACAATCCAAACTACAAAGACGGATTTGCACTTGAATGTCAAGCAATATTAAAAGTTAGAAACGAATACGGTTTAACAAATCTAAAAGTAATGGTACCATTCTGTAGAACAGTAAAAGAAGGAAAACAAGTACTTGCAGAAATGGAAAAGAATGGACTTAAAAAAGGCGAAAATGGACTTGAAGTTTATGTAATGTGCGAGATTCCGGCAAATGTAATATTATCTGATCAGTTTGCTGAAATATTCGATGGCTTTTCAATTGGTAGCAATGATTTAACACAATTAACATTAGGTTTAGATAGAGATTCAGAAATAGTTGCGCACATTTATGATGAAAGAAATGATGCAGTAAAACGATTAATCAAAAAAGTTATTGCTGATTGTAAAATATACCATAGAAAAATAGGAATATGCGGCCAGGCGCCAAGTGACTTTGTTGACTTCGCTCAGTTCCTTGTAGAGTGCGGAATTGATAGTATCTCGCTAAATCCTGATACAGTCATCAAGACCACTCTTAAAATCAAAGAGATGGAAGATAAATTAGGTATTAAGCCTTAATTTTTTCTTATTTTATTTTTTATTTTATAAATATTTCTCACTGGACATGCACGCGCAGAATATTTAAAGTCACATTTATTTCTATTTTTATCTTCGTATTTTAATCCAAATATTTTTGGAGATTAAAATGACTTCAACAAAAATTGAAACATACCAATACTTGAAAGAGTTTCCTAGAATTCATATTAAGATTAGTGATGAACTTTTTAATAAAATAAAGATAAATATTAAATCTAAATATCATAGTTTATACAAATATAACGATCAACTAAAATTAAATTATGTAACTTTAAAAAAAGAATTTAGATCAAATCAACATCATAATTTTAATAGAATATTAAAGATATCTCAAAATGCGAATATTAAATCAGAAGAATTTGCGAATAACATTTTAGGATTCTATCATCAGGGTTCACATAACGAATTTATTAAAATTTCTAGATTTATAAATATTGACGAATTCTTCGTAGAAGGATACGCACTATATTTAGCAGAAGGAGACAATGGTTCGAATGGTTTAACAAGACTAGAAAGTTTAGATTCACGAACTCAGATTTAAATGTAATAACTCAAATGGTTGACTGGTTAAATAAATACTTTCCATCATTGAAAAAATATATTATGATTATAAAACCAAAAAATTTTATTGGCGAACTAAAACCTGATTTTAGAATACCTTATAAAATTAGCGAAGATAGTTATCACAAAGTTATAAAATATAGATTATGTTGTGATTCCGCAATTTTAATTGATCTATTTTTATCATTAGAAAATACCACCAAAGAAATTTGTTCTAAAA
>CAVZPN010000038.1:0-45777 GCA_963777125.1 uncultured archaeon
TACGCCTAATTTTTTTGCTTGTCTTTCAATTTGTGAAGTTTCAGAAAATGCTACTCTTAAACATCTATCCTTTTTTGATTCAAGACTATAAGTCCAAGTTCCTGCAAGAATACTTCCAGCAATTGCACCTATTACTATTTCTGCACGCGTATCTTTTAATAAATCTATAAATGCGTCTTTAGCATCTATTACGTAATTTTTAGAAGTTAAATAGATATTATTTAACATATTTGATAATTTACTATTGTTATTACTATTCTTAGGACCATTATTATGACTATTATTGTTATTGCCGGTATTGTTACTACCAAACTTAGCATCTAACCTATCATCCAATGTGTTATAATTATATTTATCCATAATAAAGAAAAATACAGGACATTTATAAAGTTTGTGTTTTGTTATCACTCATAAGTTAATACATAGAAATCATTAAATTTAAAAGTAAACCAGGGTTAATAAAATAACTTAATAAATAATTATTAACAATAAACAAAACAATAGGTGATATTATGGGCGTAGATTATGGAGAATTTAAAGGACACAAAATGATTATATTAAAGAAAGATGATAATGATCAATTTCCATTCCAATTTGGTAAGGCAAAAGCAAAATTAATAGTAGAACACTATAATGCCATAAAAGATTTCTCGGAAAGTGAATAGAAATCTTTTAGGGCGCAAGAATAACAATTCTTTGCGCAATAAAGGAATTTGCTGAACAAGAATAAAATTCTGAATAAAAGAATAATAGTTCTCGATAGCTTCGCCAAAGGCGAACTATCACTTTTGGCGCGGCTTTTTGTAAAAGGCGCAAAGGAATTTGCTGAACAAGAATAAGATTTAATTCTAATATTTTTTTAATCTTTTAATTATATCTCATGGCATCTGCATTGGTAGAATAAATTCTTCTAAATTATTAGTTTTATACTTATATAAATATGCAAGCATTAATTTTACTATCTGAGCTTTTGTTTTTTTCTTATGCACAATATCATATAATAATTCCATTAAATCAGTATCAATAAAAGATTTATCTCGAATTTTATGTAAAACAAGTAAATTTTCATACCCTTCAACAGTTTGACCTATCTTCTTTTTTGCAGCTTCAACAGTTAAACCTTTTCCTATAAGATAACCAAAAGTTCTATTTCTTGATTTATTCGACATTGCAGTAACATACAAATCGCCAAGGCCCGCAGGACTTACAAAAGTATGTTTTTTAATATTTATTCTGGCATTAAGATGATAAAATTCATTATACGCTCGAGTCATAAGTGATGATTCAAAATTATGACCAAGATTTAATCCTTCACATATTCCAACTAATATCGCAATTATATTCTTATAAAAACCTAAGAACTGTATTCCTTTCTTATCACTAGTGGTTTTGATTAAAAAGTGTTTAGTTTCAAGAGATCTACAAATTTTATTAGATATAGATTTTCTTCCACCAATCATTACAAGTGTAGGCTTATTTTCTGCAAGTTCAACAGCAATTGAAGGCCCAGAAACAGCTAAAACTTTAGCGGAATTACAATGTAATTCTTTGGCTATTACATCAGTCATAACTTCGCCATCATCTGATAATCCTTTAGTAAATGATAATATTACTTGACCATTATAATGTTTTTTTAAGTCAGCACAAATAACCTTCATTAATCTTGAAGGCGTAGCGATAATTATTAATTCAGCAGTTCTGGCTACAGAAATATCGCTAGATGCAGAAACATTATTATTAAGTTTTATACCTGGAAGAGAAACAGAATTAATATGCTTGGAATTTATTTCAGAAATAGCTTTAAGATCCACACTATATAATACAACCTTATGTTTCTCAGATAACACCTTTGCAAGTGCCGTTCCTAAGTTACCAGAACCGATTATTACTAAGCGCATCATACTTATTTACATATCTAGTTTTTAAATATTTCGAAGTAAAGAAACCTGAACTAAAATAATAAACTATATAAAGTAATTACTTACATAATAAGGTATTAGCTAGTAAAAATAGAAATTATAAGCTCATTTTACAAATGAACAATAGAAAAGATACTTACATAACATATTTCTAATAGATGACTCAATATAAACCACGCCTAAATAAAGAACTAAAAGGAGTTGAAAATAATTCTAATAATTTTGAAGAGTCAGCATTTAATTTCATAGCACAAAAATATGCAATTTCTAAAGAAGAAATAATAAAATTAGCAGAAAAGAAAAATGAACTAATACAAACAATACCAATAAAAATTCTTAGCACAAAAGAACTTTCAAGCCTTGAAGCAATAGTAAAATATCTACGTGAAAATCACAATTTAACATACAAAGAAATAGGAGCATTAGTAAACAGAAACCCTAACGCATTAACAGCAACATACACAATGGCAAAGAAAAAAATGCCACAAATATTCTTAGCAGAATTTGAAAACGACACTCAGAAAATACCACTTGATGCATTCAAAAAAGAACTTAGTATTCTTGAAAGTATAGGCGCATATTTACATTCAATTGGACACACTTATGCAGATATTTCTCGCCTGTTAAATCTTGATCCAAGAACTGTTTGGACAGTATGCAATAGAGCAAATAAAAAATTGAAATTGATAGATAAAGCAAAATCAACAAATGAATAACAATATTAGTGATGGAAAAGCGAAAGATAAGTTGCTCTTAGTTGCATCTATACTTTTAATTCTATCATTATTAGTTATTACATTCTATGGAACAATAACAGGATTACTAACATTCAACAATGAAATAACACATTCAATACTAATAGATAAAAATTATACGACAAATAGCATTGAAAAATTAGATATCAATGGAAGCATTACAAGCATTAAATTAAATGGAAAATATTATGGAACATTTAGCATATGGATAAACAATAGTGGAGAAATGCTATTACTAGCTGAAAGCACAGATTATAAGAACATGCTAACAGGACATGTGATAGAAGAAGATAATGCAGAAAATACTAAGGATAATAATAATAACGATAGCACTAATGTTAATAACACCATTATAGAAATTATACAAGAAAATATTACAAATAGTCCTATTGAAAATCTAACAGAAAATATTACAACAAATATTACATTAAATGAAACTACAATAGTAAATGAAACCATACTAATTAGTGAAACAATAAACATAACAACAGCAACTAGCACTACATCAGAAATAGTAGAATTTAATGAAACAACAATCAACAATACAAATATAATTATAAATATTTCAGAAAATATCACAATAAAAAATAATAATACAGAAAATACTACAACACCAATAATAGAAGAAATAAGTACAACTAATCCTACAACAACTACAATAGAAAATAACAACACTACAATAGAAAATATTACAAACCATACAATTGAAGAAATAATTAATACTATTAATGAAACAAACATTACAGAAATAATAGAATTACAAAAGAATTATCAAACACTAAACCTAGTATGCGTAGATACATGTTTAATAAATAAAAATATTACAAGTGCAGAATTAATTATTGAAGTATATGAAAATAGTTCAGTCGAAATAAGCAACATAGAATACACAACGCCAAAAATATCATCAGCACCAATACAAACAAAATTAATAGAAAATATTATCACAAACAATTCTACAATCATAATAGATTTATCAGAATACTTCACAGACACAGATAATGATGAAATATTATTTGATTCAAGCAGCACAGAAGGATTACTATATACTATTGATAAAAACATAATAACATACAATACACTACAAAACGGAACATACACAACATACATCTATGCAACAGACGGACAAAATACGATAACATCAAACACATTCACAATAATATTTAACGCAAGTATAGAAAATGAAACACTAAACATTAGCGAATATATTATTACAAATAATTCTAAAATAGTAATAGGAGAACCTGTAAAGTGGACTAAAATTATTCCACAAGAATTACTAAATAATACAGAAATAATTGTAGATATACATACAGAAAACACTAATCTAACAATAACATACGATGATACAGAATATGACCTAGAAAAAACAACAAAAACATTCAAAGAAAACACTAAAAAGAACAATAAAAAAATAACAATACAAAAAGAAAACAATACAATCAATCCGACATTAACATTAGAAGAACAAACAGAAAACAGCAAAATCAAAATAAAAGATATAACAAACAAAACAGTAACAATAGAATACTATACAGAAGCACCACAATTAACAGAAGAAAAAACGACAACAAATACTAAGAAAGTAACAGTATCATCAAACACACACTATACAAACGTAACAGCATACACACAATTACCAACAGAAATAAAAGAATACAGAAATGTAATATTAAGATGGAAAATACAAAACGATTCAATAAATAACACAGAACTAACAACAGAGGAAATAACAGAAATAGAAACAAAAGGATTCGTATACAAAAATATTCCGTTCACATTACTCGATACAAATAGCGATTCACAATACGATAAAATAGAATGGATTGCAGAGCATTTAAGCAACCAAACATTCGAAATAATAATCATAACAGACGCAGAACATTTAGATACTAATAAAGAATTTATTTCAAACATCTATAATGAAGTAATTACACAAGACGGTGTCTGGTCAGAAGAAATAAATTCAAATGAATACGTAAGAATAAAATTCGAACACACACTAGACTCAAGCAAAGACATAACAATATATCCAAGAATAATATCAGGAAATCCTAGAATAGAAGTATACGAAATAAATGGAACAAACATCATAGCAGAATTCACAAACATACAATCAAACACATACAACAAAATATATCTAACAGGATTAACAGAATTCCAAGACAGCTTCGATCTAAAAATAATAGACGGAACAATAATATTCGATCACATAATAGATCCAACATGCAATGGAAATATCTGTACACAATTATATAGCACTAATGATTCATGGGTTGTACCTACAGGAGTTACTAACGTAACTGTCGAAGCTTGGGGAGGAGGAGGAGCAGGAGGAAGCACAACAACAGTAAACTTCGGAGCAGGAGGAGGAGGAGGAGGACAATACGCAAGAAGCATAATTAATGTTAGCAAAGGACAAAACTTCACAATACAAGTAGCAGAAATTACAACACACTCAGGAACAGCTGCAGCATGGGGAAGAAACGGAACAAACAGCACATTCCTAAACGGAACAACAGCACTAGTAAGAGCAATAGGAGGAGGAGGAGGAAAAGGAACAACAGTAACAGGAGCAGTAGGAGGATTAGGCAATTTATCAGGAAGCATAGGACAAAGAATATACTACGGAGGAAACGGCGGAACAGGATCAGCATCATCAGGAGCAGGAGGAGGAGGAGCAGGAAGCAACGGACCAGGAGGAAACGCATCAGGAATAAGCAGCGGAAACGGAACAACAGAATTCGGAGGAAACGGAGCACAAGGAGCAGCAACAACAGGAGCAGGAACAGCAGGAAACAGATCAGGAGGAGGAGGAGAAGGAGGAAGAAGAAACGCACTAGGAGGAAGCGGAGCCGCAGGATACCTAAGAATAAACTACACCATAAATATAATCTGTCAATCATTAACAACAGCAAACGAAATCATAACATTAACACAAAATCTAAATTATAACAACACATGCTTCAATATAACAACAGCAAACATCACAATAGACTGCGCAGGATACAACATCACAGGAAACAACAATGCAAACAGTTACGGAATATACTCAAATCAAACTAACACAACAATCAAAAATTGCATCATAACAAACTATACAAACGCAATAAGATTTGATAACGCAAGAAACGGAACAATATTCAACAACACACTAATATCAGAAACAAACACATTAATATATTTAAACAACACAGCATCAGGAAACGAAATATACCTAAACAACTTCACAAATACTAACGGAATGTATGTTAACGATACAAATAGAACAAACAAATACAATCACACACACGCAACACTAAATCAAGGAAACATTTACCACAATATAATTAATGGAAGCGTAAGTATTACAGGAGATATTAGTTCATCAAAAGCAGGATTATATATAGGACAATATAACACCGATTATCCATATAACTCAACAACATCACAAGGAAAAATATCAACAGGAATAACAGATTATGCGCCACTAACAAATCAACTATACATCGCTCCACCTCTACCAATACCAACAGAATTTGTTTCTCCAACTCCTGCACACGATACAACACTTAATCGTACAGGAACTATCGTTCGAGTATTTGCTAACAGTACTAAATATAAAAACACCACTTATTATCTATATAATTCTACAGGATTAGTGCGTAAATCTTTTACCTCACATGATGATAGACAAACATTCGAAGCAACAGATAGTATTTCGGTAGCACAGACTTGCGCACTAAAAACAAACGGATCAATAGAATGCTGGGGAAACAATAATGGCGGTCAACTCAAAAACTACACAGGAACAGACGCAATAGCAGTAAGTACGCGAGCAGAGACTGAAGGAAGACAAAATACTTGCGTACTAAAAATAAATGGATCGATAGAATGCTGGGGAAACAACACATGGGGTCAAAATAAAAATTACACAGGAACAGACGCAATAGCAGTAGTTACTGGAACTAATACTTGCGCGCTAAAAACAAACGGATCAATAGAATGCTGGGGACTAAATACAAACGGACAAAGCAAAAATTATACAGGAACAGACGCAATAGCAATAACCTACGGAGGAAGTAATACTTGCGCACTAAAAACAAACGGATCAATAGAATGCTGGGGACTAAACACAGACGGACAAAGCAAAAATTATACAGGAACAGACGCAATAGCAGTAAGCAACGGATTGCAACATACTTGTGCACTAAAAACAAACGGATCAGTAGAATGCTGGGGAAACAATTTTTATGGTCAAGCCTACAATTATACAAGAACAGACGCAATAGCAATGAGTACAGAAGAGTATAGTACTTGCGCGCTAAAAACAAATGGATCAATAGAATGCTGGGGATACAATTATTATGGTCAAGCCACAAATTATACAGGAACAGACGCAATAGGATTGACTGTAGCAAAATATCATACTTGCGCACTAAAAACAAACGGATCAATAGAATGCTGGGGAGACAATAGTTATGGTCAAAGCAGAAATTATACGGGAACAGATATTCAAAAACAACAAATATATTCATTTACAAATCTTTCAACAAGAACATATTATATTAACGCTACAAGCTGCGATTCATTAAATAGTTGTAATTCAACTGAAACTAGAACATTAAATCCTGTTCTTAACCCAGTATTTTGTAGTAATTTATCAACAGCAAATCAAATAATTACATTAACAAACGATTTACAATATAACAATACTTGTTTCAATGTAACTGCTGCCAACATCACTATTGATTGTAATAATTATAATATTCTTGGAAATAATTCGGCTAATAGTTACGGTGTTTATTCTAATCAAAGTAATACTACAATTAAAAATTGCATAATTACTAATTATTCCAATGCGATAAGACTTGATGGTGCAACAAATGGAACAATAATAAATAATATATTCATATCAGAAACAAATACATTAATTTATCTAAATGCAATAGCATCAAAAAATACGTTCTGTCTAAACAACTTCACAAATACTCAAGAATTATATGTTAACGATACTAATGGAACAAATTATTATAATTGTACATACGATAATAAAAATCAAGGTAACACTTATTATAATGTTATTAATAATTCTGTAAATATAAGAGGAATACTTAATTCCAGTAATTTAGGATTATATCTTGGAACAACAGGAATAGGATATCCTTATAATAGCACTAATTCAATAAATAAAGTATCAACAGGAGTAATAGACTACGTTCCATTAACTAATAACGGTCCTCCAAGTATTGTTTCCGCTAGAATATCTCCTTCAAATCCTACAGATAGCGATACACTTATTGGATATTGTAATGCTACAGATATAGATACCGTAGTTTATTACTATAAATGGTATAAAAATAATATATTGACTAGTAGCGGATATACTTCAATCTATAATGCTGGAATTGAAATTAATGTTGCAAATATTTCAAATACTTTAACATCTATAAGTGATGTTTGGATATTAAGTTGTCTTGCAGATGATGGTTTAGCAAATTCTAGTTGGAGCAATAGCTCTTCAATTAATATTCCTGATACGCTCGCAATTAATAATTTATATATGACACCATTTGTTCCTGTACGCTCGAATAACTTATTTGGTTATTGTAATTCCACTGCTGCAGGTACAAATACTTCAGCATATTTCTTCAATTGGTCAGTTGATGGTGTTGAGAAGAAATCTGGATGGATATATAGAGAAGGAAGTGTTTCAGCAGGTAAAGATCATACTTGCGCAGTATTAATTAATGGAAGTGTTGCATGCTGGGGAGCAGATAATGTAGGTCAATTAGGAGATGGAGGAACAAACACAGCAAAAACATCTCCTATATTAATTAATAGTAGTTGGCAATTCGCATCAATATCAGCAGGATATAACCACACTTGCGGAGTATTAGTAAATGGATCTATTGCATGTTGGGGGAGTGACGATTCAGGAAAACTTGGTGATGGTGGAACAAACACAGCAAAAACATCACCAGTATTAATTAACAGTAGTTGGAGATTCGCATCAGTATCTGCAGGCACTTCTCATACTTGCGCAGTATTAATTAATGGAAGTGTTGCATGTTGGGGAGCAGATAATGTAGGTCAATTAGGAGATGGAGGAACAGACACAGCAAAAACTTCACCAGTAATTGTTAATAGCAACTGGCAATTTGCATCTGTATCGGCAGGAGGACTACATACTTGTGGAGCACTAGTCAATGGATCTATTGCATGTTGGGGTAGCGACGGTGCAGGACAACTTGGTGATGGATCAGAAATCCTTTATAAGCCCTCCCCAGTAATGATTAATAGTAGTTGGCAATTCGCATCAATATCAGCAGGAGACAGTCATACTTGCGGAGTATTAATTAATGGATCCATTTCATGTTGGGGTGATGACTTTGGAGGCCAACTTGGTGATGGAGGAAGTGGTGCAGGCACTAATCAATATTCGCCAATATTAATTGCAAGTAGTAATCAATTTATATCGGTAGCTTCTGGAGCATATCATGCTTGTGGATTATTAATTAATGGATCCATTTCATGTTGGGGTGAGAATTATGATGGTCAGTTAGGATATTGGCAACTAATTACACAACATTATCCTGTAATGACTAATAGTACTTGGCAATTTATATCTATTACAGGATCATACTATAGATCTTGTGGAGTATTAATTAACGGGTCTGTTGCCTGCTGGGGTAATGATAATTATGGAGGAATTGGTGATGGAGGAACTAATCTTAATCAATCTTCTCCAGTTTTAATAAATAGTACACAAATTAGTGGAATGAGTTATTATCCTTCATTTAGTTTAGTTAATCCTAAACAACCTTATATTATAAATAAATACGATATTCCTCTTCCAAATCTTTATGGAAATTATACTACGTCGGCAAATTATGTAAATGTATCTTGTATGGTACATTCTGAATCAGAACTATACAATGATACTAGAACTATAGGAGCATCTTTAATTCCGCCTACCTGCGAAGCATTAACTACTATTGGTCAGACAATAAATCTAATAGAAAATCTTACATCAAACACTACTTGCCTTAATATTACTGTAGAAAATATAACTATTGATTGTCGTGGATTTAGTATTATTGGAAATAATAGTATGAATACTTATGGTATTTATTCTACGCAACAAAATACTGTAATTAAAAATTGTATAATTATAAATTATTCTAGTGCAATAAGATTGGACGGCGCAACACATGGAACCATATTAAACAACACTCTAGTATCTTCAACCAATAATTTAGTTTATCTAAATAATACTGCATCAGAAAATATTTTCTGCCTAAACAACTTCACAAATACTCAAGGACAATATATTAACGATACTAATGGAACAAATTATTATAATTGTACATACGATAATAAAAATCAAGGTAACATGTGGTATAATGCGATTAATAAATCTGTAACTATATTTGGCTTCAATAGTTCAAGCATATCAGGATTATATCTTGGAAGTTATGGTGCAGGATATCCTTATAATGCGACTAATTCATTAAATAAAGTTAGTGCAGGTGTTATCGATTATGCGCCACTAAAGATAGGAATGTTTGATAGTGCTCAATTAATAATTATAAATCCGAATACCTCTAATCCACGTAATGTTATTGCTAATGATCGTATTTCTATAATATTTAATTATTTGGTGGATGGGATTAATTTAAGCGATAATGTATTAATTAATAATATCTCTGTAGGAAATACCAGAGTAGGAATCGACACCTTGACAATTACAAATATAACAGATTTCGAAGGAGTAACTTTCCCGCCAGTAAATTGGACAACAGGAGGAGACGCTAATTGGTTAAGAAGTACAACTACACCAATATATGGTGCTGCATCGGCTAAAGCCGGAGCTACATTAGATAATGGAGGATCATGGCTAAAAACAGATAATATAGAGTACCTTAACGATGGAACATTAAACTTTAGTTGGAAAGTTTCAAGTGAATCTGGCTTTGATTTCTTAATTTACTGTTTAGATAAAAGTTATGGTGATTCGGGTTGTACAAAAGATGCTGCTGACGAAAGAATTTCAGGAACAGTAAGTACGACCAGTATTAGTAAAAATATTACTGCTGGAACACATTTCTTTACATGGGCCTATGCTAAAGACGTTAATGGCTTGGGAGGTTCTGATACTGGATGGATAGATAATCTAACAGTTAAATACAATTATACTACAATAACATATTCCTTAGTATATATTCCAAACCAGGGATGGCAATTAAATTTAACAACACCTAATTTAACAGGATATCAAAATTTAACAATTAATGCTAATTATAATGAGTATATAGTGCAAGATTTAGAACCAAATGCATTAAATTTTGCAATAAATGCATCTTGCCAAAATATAACAAATCCAGGAACATATTTATTAACCACTAATCTCTCATCTACTGGAACTTGTTTCAATGTTACAACGCAAAATGTTACAATTGATTGTCAAGGATTTAATATTACTGGAAATAATTCTGCAAATACATACGGAATAGTTTCAAACAAATTTAATACTACAATTAGAAATTGTAATATTGCAAATTATTCTACAGGAATATTATTTAATAATGCAAATAATGGAACAATACAAAATACTAATGTTAGTACAATATTTACTCCTTCAGGATTTAGTGGAAGTTCGATATATCTTTCAAATACCACTTATGCTAGATTAGATACTATTATAACAAATTCCACTGCAGGAGTAGGAATGTATATTAACACTAATTCATTTAATAATACATTTACAAACATAAACGTATTCGGAAATCATTCAGGTATGTATATACAATCAAATTCAAGTAATAATACATTAACAAATATTACAACAACGGCAAATTATGGTAATGGAATAGTAATCACAGCTACAGCTAACAATAATATTTTAAAAAATATTATATCAGCTTCAACAAGCGGTAAAAGTGTTCATATATTTAACAGCGCAAATAATATTATAACAAATTTAACAACAACATCAGACTCAAGTTATGCAATATTCTATAATAGCACTAGCAGAAATAATACTATAACTAATTTTACAGCAATATCAAATACCGGAACAACAATAGCAATAGACCTAAACTCAAATAATAATACATTACTAAACGGCACACTAATATCAACAAATAACGCAGGAATATTATTATCTCTAAATGCCGATTCAAGTGGAAACAAATTTGCATTAAACAATTTCACAAACACTCAAGGATTATATGTTAATGATTTAAATACGTCAAACTATTATAATTTCACAATAGATGGTCTGAATCAAGGTAATATTTGGTATAATGTAATTAATGGAAGTGTAAGTATTACGGGCCTTGAAAATTCATCAATAACAGGATTATATATCGGTAATATTAGTACAGGATATCCTTATAATAGTTCTAACTCACTAAATAAAGTATCAAATGGAGTTATAGATTATGCGCCATTGACATCACAAACAAATAGTATATCTATAGTATGTGGACAACAATTAACTATATCTAATAACAACTATGTACTAACAACAAATCTAAATATAACGGATACAACATGTTTCAATATTACCGCAGAAAATATTACACTCAATTGTGATGGATATAATATCACTGGAAATAATGCAAGCAATACTTATGGTGTTTATTCAAATCAATTTAATACCACAATTAAAAATTGCGTAATTAGTAATTTCACTAATGCAATCAGATTAGTCGGCGCAACTAATAATTCAATAATAAATAACACATTTATACCCGATACTAAATTAGGAAACACATTAGTATATATTAATGAATCTTCATCAACAAATATATTCTACTGGAATAATTTCACAAACACATCTGGATTATATGTTAATGATTTAAATACATCAAATTATTATAACTTTACAATAGATGGAAAGAATCAAGGAAACATATGGTATGATATAATTAACGAATTAGTTAATATAAGCGGTAATGAAATTTCATCAATCGCAGATTTATATTTGGGAACATACGGCACTAGCTACCCTTATAATTCAACAAACTCATTGAATAAAGTTACAGTAGGAGTAATAGATTACGCGCCACTAACACGACAAATATATATTCCGCCTCTAGCATGTGGACAACAACTATCTGTAGCAAATCACAATTATATTTTAACAACAGATTTAAACATAACTGATACAACATGTTTCAATATTACTGCAGAAAATATTACAATAGATTGCAATAGATACACTATAACAGGAAACAATGCAACAGCAACATACGGAATATTCACTAATCAAAATAAAACGACAATTTTAAATTGTAATATTAATAATTTCTCAAACGGTATAGGTGCAATAAATGCAATACATAATGCAATAATAAATAATACTAACATAACAACCATAGCAACAGCACTAGGCTATAATGGATATGGAATATCATTTAACATTGAGGGAACACGACATCAAATAAGCAATTTAAGAATAAATTCATCTAAAGTAGGAATGACTCTAAATAGCAATGATAGTAGACTAATGAATATAACAGCAACAGTAACAGGACAAGGAATAAATATTTATGGCTCAAATAACCAGTTAACCAACATAACAGCAATAACAACAGGACAAGGAATAACTATTAGTACAGGTTCAAATAATATTTTAACAAATATTACAGGAATTTCTAATGAAAGTACAGGAATAGTAATCCAAGATAATATCAATACCACATTAACAAATAGTAACGGTACAAATACAGTTATTAACGGAATGGGAATATCAATTAGTAACTCAAAAGATATATTATTAACAAAGATCACAGGAACAGGAATTAACACTGGAATTCAAATTGGTTCGAGTCCAAACACGACACTAATAAACAGTAATGGAACAAGCAAAAGTACTAGTTACGGAATATATCTTGATTATTCCAGTAATAGCACAATAACAAATAGTAGCGCAATAGGAACAGGCGCATTATATAATACTAATTCAGACAATAGCATAATAACGAGACTAACTGCGCAAGCAAATGGCAGTAATTATGCAATATATATGAGCAATAATAGAAATAGCACACTATCGGATAGTACAGTAAGATGTATAAATGCTGGTTGTTCAGCATTATACATTATTAACTCGTACAATAATACCATAACAAATGTAAATGGAACATCAATAAGTAGTTATGGAATATTTAGCAGATATAATGCAAACATCACTATAACAAATAGTAATGGAATAAGTGCTAGTGGTCCAGCAGTACAAATTATGGATACAAACCACAGCACATTCACAAATATAACAGCAATATCAAACACAGGATCTGCAATTGTAATGCAATACGGATTAAGTAACATTTTAAGAAATATTACTGGAACAGGAGGAACAGGTGTATCTTATGGAATATATTTATATTATACCAATAATTATACATTAATAAATGCTATTGGAATAGCATTAGGAACAAACCCCGGAATAAGCACAGATAGATTATCAAATAGTACACTAATAAATGTGAGTGGAAGATCAAATAATGGTGTTGGAATATATCTACAAACAAGCACTAATAACATTATATCAAACAGTACAGGAACATCAAACAATAGCTACGGAATGCAAATTAATCTTAATTCTAATAATAATACCTTTAATAATATAATTGCAAGAAATATGATATCAGGTACTTCAGGTTACGGATTACTTATTTCATCAACATCAAACAATAATAGAATAACAAATATAACAGCATCATCCATACAAGCTTCAGCAATAAATATCAGTAGCGGACAAAATATAAGTATAGATTGTATAGGACAATCAATAATTGGAACAAACTATAGTGCTAAATACGGTATATATATAAGCACATTTAATACAACTATTAAAAATTGCATAATAAGTAATTTCACAAATGCAATAAGACTTGAAGGTGCAACAAAAGCAACAATAATTAATAATACATTAATACCTGATAGAGCATTAGGAAATATATTAGTACACTTAAGCGCAAATTCATACAATAACACTTTCTATTGGAATAATTTCACAAACACTTCAGGACTATATATTAATAGTACTAACGTTTCTAATAGTTATAATTTTACAATCGATGGAAAGAATCAAGGTAATATCTATTATAATGTAATAACTGGAAATGTAAGCATTACCGGAGTTATATCTTCGTCCATAACAGGATTATATGTCGGTAACGCAAGTACAGGATATCCGTATAATAGTTCTAATTCATTAAATAAAGTATCGACGGTCGTTACAGATTATGCGCCACTAACATCCTATACCCCTCCACTAATATGTGGACAGTTATCAATAGCTAATGCAATAAATAATCTAACAACAGATATCAGTATTAATGATTCAACTTGTTTCAATATTACAGCAGAAAATATTACGATAAATTGCAACGGATATACTATATTAGGAAATAACAGTGCAAATATATATGGTATTTATTCTAATCAAACCAACACTACAATTAAAAATTGCGTTATAACAAATTATACAAATGCAATAAGATTCGATGGAGCAAAGAATGGAACAATACTTAATAACACATTCATATCAGAAACTGACACCCTAATTTATTTAAATAATACTGCTTCAGGAAACAAAATATACCTAAACAATTTCACAAACACTCAAGGATTATATGTTAATGATTTAAATACGTCAAACTATTATAATTTCACAATAGATGGTCTGAATCAAGGTAATATTTGGTATAATGTAATTAATGGAAGTGTAAGTATTACGGGCCTTGAAAATTCATCAATGATTGGATTGTATATTGGTAATACTAGTACAGGATATCCTTATAATAGTTCTAACTCACTAAATAAAGTATCAAATGGAGTTATAGATTATGCACCATTGACATTAATTATGACTGGTTCGATTAATACTCAACCAATTATAAATACATCAAGAATTAGTCCTGTAGTTGCAAGAGTATATGAGGATTTAGTTGGTTATTGTAATGCAACAGATGCGGAATTAAGTAATATAACATATTATTATCAATGGTACAGAAATGGAATTGCAAATATTTCAGGAGTTACATCAACTAATTATACTCCAGGTCTAGAAATTAATGTTGCAAATATTTCATCAAGTAATCTATCAAAGAATGATATTTGGATATTATCTTGTTTAGCAAATGACGGAACAACAAATAGCACTTGGATGAATTCATCTAATGTTACTGTCCATGATCCATTCTCAGCAACATGGAATACAAGTAAAGTAGGAAGTGCACCAAATACAATAGTTCTACCAATAACAGGAACATACTTTGTAGAATGGGGAGATGGATTTAGCAACACATCAGTAAATACACACGTATACGGAACACCAGGAATATACACGATAAACATATCAAACATAGCAATAACAGGATTCAGATTTAATAATGGTGGAGACAAATTAAAAATAATAAATATTAATAGATGGGGAGATCTAAGAGTTGGAGATTCTGGAAATTATTTCCATGGATGCACAAATCTTAATAGCACAGCAACAGATAATTTGGATTTGACAGGAACTACAGATTTAAGCAGCATGTTTTATACCGCAATAAACTTCAACGGAAACATCAACGGATGGAATACTGAAAACATAACAAATATGCAACAAATGTTCTTAGGTGCAACAAACTTCAATCAACCAATAGGAAATTGGAATACAGGAAAAGTAACAAACATGGCAAGCATGTTCATTGCTGCAACAAACTTCAATCAACCAATAGGAAATTGGAATACAGGAAATGTAACAAACATGAATCAGATGTTTTATCAAGCAACAAACTTCAATCAAAATATAGGAAACTGGAGTACGAGAAACGTAACAGACATGGGTAGTATGTTCTATGAAGCAACAGCATTCAACCAAAACTTAACAGGATGGAATACTGGAAAAGTAACAGTAATGAGTGGCATGTTTCAATTAGCAACAAGCTTTAATGGAAACATAACAGGATGGAACACTAGTGCTGCTATTACTATGAATAGCATGTTTGCTGGAACAATATTTAATCAAAATATAAATGGATGGAATACAACAAACGTAGTATCTATGTCTAATACATTTGGAGGTGCAACAGCATTTAATCAAAATCTAACAAATTGGGATACAAGAAAAGTAACAACAATGAGCAGTATGTTTAATGGCGCAACAAACTTTAATGGAAATATTAGTTCATGGAATACTAGCGCAGTTACAGATATGCAATATATGTTAGCAGGTACTTCAGCATTCAATCAAAATATAGGAAACTGGAATACCTCCAATGTAACAAATATGAATCGTATGTTCTACCAAGCATCAGCATTCAATCAAAATATTTCTAATTGGAATACAGAAAAAGTAATTAATATTAATTCAATGTTTGAACAAGCAACAGCATTTAACCAAAACCTAGGATCATGGAATGTATCTAATGTAACAACAGCTACAAACATGTTTAGTAGTGTAACACTCTCGACAGCAAATTATGATGCATTATTAACAGGATGGGGAAGCAGATTAGAAAAAAATAATACACTATTTAGTGGAGGAAATTCACAATACACAAATTGCTCAGGAGGAACAATAGGAGGAGTACTTGGAAGAAACAATCTAACAGGAATATATAATTGGACAATTAGTGATGGTGGCGGAACTACAGTTGGTTGTCCATCAATTACTGCGCCAGTAATGAGTACGGTAAGGATTAGTCCAAATGTAGCCTATACATATGATACTTTAATTGGTTATTGTAATGCAACAGATTCTAATTCAGATAATGTTAGCTATAACTATACGTGGTATAGAAATGGTGTTGCAAATATTTCTGGAACGACACTATTTAATTATACTTCGGGAATAGAGATAAATGTAGCAAATATTTCTTCATCATTAACAACTGCTTATGAAAATTGGACTTTAGATTGTCTTGCAAGTGATGGAACAGAAAGTAGTGGTTGGAAAAATACTAGTATAAATATAAGTAATTCTCTTCCTAGTTTCTATACTGTTTCAGAAGACGCTAATACACTATTAATTGACCACTTAGAAAGTTTACTCGGAACAAGAGCAAATGAAGCAAATTCAACTGGAATTTCATATACTGAAGGTAAATATATGAATGCAGTTCTAATTAATTCGACAGATACATTAACATATCCTACAAATAATAATCTCAATATAACTATTGGAACAATTGAAATGTGGGTTAAACCTAATTGGAATGGAAATGATGGCGTAAGACATTATTTCTTTGATGAAAAAGGAACAGGAATTAAACAAAACAGAATACAAATATTAAAAGACAATCAAAATTATTTAGTATGTCGTGTCGATGAATCGCCTAGTAAGAAGTTAGAAGCAAAAATATTAGTAAATTCTTGGACAAGTAATGAATGGCATCATATTGCTTGTTCTTGGAATGAAAGTTCAGGAATTAAATTATATATGGACGGCAATTTAGTTTCTGAAATTAATAACACCTTTACATTAACTGCAACAGAAACAAATATGCACATAGGAACAGACTATGCAGGAGGATTAACTGCAAATAGTATTATTGATGAATTAAGAATATCAAATATTACGCGAACAATATTTAACACTAAAGGATTAATAAGTCCTACTAATAGACAACAATTAAATTCAAATAAAACAAATTTCACATGGTCGCAAGCAATAGATTTAGATGGAGATACTATCACATATAATTTAATTATTGGAAATAATAGTGATGTAACAATAATAGAATTAAATAAAACAGAATTAACAGATAAAAATTACTCGATGACAATAAATGATGAATTATCAGATGGAACATATTATTGGAAAATAATACCAATTGATAGCGTGCAAGGATATAGAAGCAACGAAACATGGACGTTTGCATTCGATCAACAACCACCAACAATATTAAATACGACATACGCTCCAAATCCAGCATATAATAACAACAACATTATATTCCAAGCACTTATAGATGCATCAGATAGAATATGGTACGGTGGAAATTGGGAAAATGGAACATGGAAAAACTACACTACAGGAATATTAAATAATTCACAAAATTATAATATTACAATAAGTTCAACAAATTTCACAAATCAAGAAATAATACAATTTAGATTTTACGCGAACAACACATTCGGAGAAATACAAGAAGGAGAGCTAATAGAATTACAAATTCAAAATAGAATATCGACAAAACCAAGTTTGATATTCCCAAGCAATGCAAGTATAATATTAACCAATTATACCCTACTTAATTGGACAAATGTAACAGACCAAGACGAAGATAATATTACATTTATAGTATACGCAAATACTGATATAACAAACGTAACAGATAGTGATAATAGCAGCATAATATACACGGGAACACAACTATATTATAATTGGAGCAATTTAACAATAGGAGAAATATATTATTGGAAAGTTGAAGCATATGATGGATATGACTACAATGAAAGTAACATATACGAATTAACAACATTAAACAATACCCCTCCAACAATAATAAACATACAAACATTATCTGCGCAAGATCCGATAGAAGGAGCAACAAAATATATTACACTAAATTTTACAGTAATTGATACTCAAGGAGCAGATACATTAAATCATAGTACAGCAATAATTAGCTTCAATAATGGTGCTGTAACAAGAACAGGAACATGTACAAACAACATCATAGACACAACAGCAACATATAATTGCACTATCGGAATGAAATATTATGATTTAGCCGGAATATGGAACATAAATGCAACAATAGAAGATAACACTCAATTAATAGCAACTAATACATCAACAACATTCACATACAATACATTATATGCAATAGCATTAAATACAAACAATCTAAATTTCGGAACATTAAACGCTGGAGATGAAAACAAAACAACAAATGCATTAATATTAAATAATACTGGAAATCATAATTACACAACGATACAATTGAAGGCATACGACCTAACAAACGCAAGCGATAGCATATCAGTAGCAAATTTCAAAGCAAATACTACAAACAACTCAATAGGAAATAATCTAATTAACAACACATATGTAAATATAACAACAGCAACTCTTCCAAGAAGCACAGATACAACAGTAGGAAATCAATCAATATATGTATACACAAACATACCACAAGGAACAGCAGCAAAAACATACAAATCAGTAATAGAATGGATTATATCATTAAGCTAAAAATAATGAGAAATATAACTATTTAAAAAATATATTAAGAAAGAATTATTAAAAAAATTAATTATCTAGTAAGTGAGAAAAATTAATTCCTTTCAAATATCCCTTATTATCTCTTAATTTATATGCTGCATGAACATGTCCTCCATGACCCTTAATAGATGCACTTCCACTATTACCAACATACCCTAATAATTGTCCTTTTGAAACCACATCACCAGCATTAACACATATTCCTTCTTTAAGATGAGACAATAATAAATAGCCATTATCTTTCGGATTATAAATTATAATAGAATTTCCAGCTCTAGGAGTTAATCCCTTATTATTCCAGGTGGAAATTTTTCCATCGATAAATGTACCATCCCAATAATCACCATAAGCAACAATAACTCCATTAAAAGGAGCAAAAACCTCAACTCCTTCACTAGCAAATATATCTAATGCTTCATGACCCGGGGAACAATAAGTATTTTTAGGAATAATTTTATTTTTTATAAACAATTTATCCCAATTTATATTAAAAGTATTTAAATTATTATACTTAGCATACTCGGTAAATAATAGATCATATTTAATTTCTAAACTATTTTTTAATTCCAAGCCTTTTTGTAATTCTTGATTTGTTTTTTTACCAAAATCATTTAAACCTAAAGGATTACGTACATCATTAACACTTGAATAAACCAATCTATAAAATTCTAAAAAAGTAGTCCCTAATGCTTGAGGATTTTCACCATAAACTTCTAATCCTGCTTTTTCTAAAAATATTGCTGAATTTGCAGTACTAGTAATAGGTTTATTCGAAGAAGTAGACTCAATGAAATCAGAATAATTAGTCGCACTAGAAATCGTGGTTTGAGGGGCAATTAAAACTGTTCCTGTCAAGATAATACTTATTAACGTCTTTCTAAGCATATCACTTTAGAAAATAAACATTATTTATAAATTTATACCTATAAGATATAATTAAAAAAATTAATTACTTTCTCTTTCTAACAAGCTCATATATAAAATATATTATTGTTATTGATAATGCGCCAATAAAAAACCACGTTATCATTTCTGACTGTAAAAATGGTCTTGATACACTAACAACTTGAGGCGCAGCTTCCATCGTTCTTGATGATGCGACCATTAATTGTGGCGCAGCATCAACACCTGCCGACATTACATTTGCAGAAGCTTTCGAACTGCCTAAATTATTAAATAAAGTAAATCCTATTCTGGATAATAACAATACTCCACCTGCAATCATAGTAATTACTGTTAAAGGCAATATTTTTTGCAATGCTTCCATAAATTTATTATCAATTTGTTTTGGCGCAATAATAATATATTTATTTGCAAGTTTGTAATGATTAATCTCTTTACCCTTCTTAGAATAATGAAATTCATCAACTATTACTAAATTTGCATCAACTAATTGTTTCAAATTATAATGTATTGTTGAAATAGGAATTTTTAATTCTGATGCGAGTTCAGATTCAGTACATTCTTTTTTTGCTAATGCATCAAGTATCTTTCTACCGGTATCATTATTAATTGCTTCAGCAATTTTCTTTGTTCCTTTCTCTTCAAGAGAGATTAATACGAAATTATTATTCATTGAATTACCTTTAGTATCCTTTTTATTATTATCAATTTTCTTTTCTTCAACTCTTCCTTCTATCTTCATAATAGAATAATACTAATTGTATTTAAATATGTTTTTAGTTTTAAATGAAATAGAAGTTAATAACAAAAATCACAATAACCTTATTTCACATTAACTTTATAAACGATATTTCAATACTAATTCTTGTAGGGTAGCACTTGGTTGTGGGTACTTAATCTTCAATGGTTAAGAGCTCAGGAAAGTCCGCCCACCAAATAAAAAATCACTTGTGAAAGCAAGAACTCTAATAAGGTTGGCAACAACGCAAGAAACGAAACCTGGTAATTTAGGGATGATAGATAAAATTTCAGGCGACTGAATAATAAATCTTGACGACGAATTATCGAAGGATGAAACGGTTAGTCCTGATTGGTGCAACTGCAATACGCAGGCTTAGTCGAATACCAAGAAAGTTCATTCATAGCAATATGAGAACTTACAGAAGGTGGCTTACAACTACCCTACAACTTTTACTATTATAAATTCTTAATCTATCTATCCTTCGATTATAGCTATTAATTTGTTTTCAACTTCTTTCATCTTATTATTTTTAATTCTGCCAATAACATATTTAACAATAGATTTATCAACAGTAAATAATAAATTTGGTCTGATAATACTCGATACATTAAGTTCTCCATAATTAAAATCTGTATCGATTAACATTATAGAATAATTATCTATTCTTTGTTGACTAGTTATTTGACAAAGTATTAAATCATCTCCAACTAGATTTGCTACAACTAGTGCAGGTCTATTCTTAGAATTCAAAAGATTCGTGTAAGGGAATGGTATTACTACAACATCTCCCTTTAGAGGTTTTTCCATGCTTTATCATCTTCCTTACTATTCCAGGATTTAGCTAAAGCTTTTTCACTTGCAACATACGTTTCTATACTACTGTTTATGTGTCCTATTGGTCTTATTTCTATTCTATTGTCGTATGCAATTATTGCTATTTTTTCGCCTTTTTTGAATCCTTTCATTTTTCGAAGTTCTTTGGGAATCACAATTTGTCCTTTTTCTGTAATTGTTGCACTCCTTATCTCGATAAGCTGGTTGTTCATCTTACTTGTAAGATAAGTAATATTTATAAATTTTCTGATATTACTGTTATGATTTGTAATTTCAAATATATTATCACTTTTAGAAATATATACTCCTTAATAATCCTGTCTGAGAAAAATGCGGAAAGTTTTCGCTAGTATCCGCAAAATCTACAGAAGGCAACTTACAGCTATTCTATCACTATTCTTAATTAATATCATAACTTTTATATAGTCTATAAAATATATTATATCATGAATAAAAAAGATTACTTTCTAAAAATCCTTAAGAAAGCAGAACTAAAATACGGAAAATCAATAAAAAGACTTGCAAGTGATGATTGGAAAAAAGATTGGCAAACATTAGTTGCAACAATGCTTTCTGCGCAAACAAGAGATGAAACAACAATTCCAGTTTCTGAAAGCTTATTCAAAAAATATTCTACAATAGAAAAATTATCAAAAGCAAAACATGATGATCTATTAAAAACAATTTCTCGTGTTAATTTTAAGAATAATAAAGCAAAGCATATCATTGCTACTGCAAAAATATTAGTTAAAGATTATAATTCTAAAGTTCCTGATTCAATTGATGTTTTAATAACTTTTCCTGGTGTTGGAAGAAAGACTGCTAATTTAGTTCTAAGTCAAGTTCATAACAAAGATGGAATATGTGTAGACGTTCATGTACATAAAATTTCTAACCTGTTAAACTTTGTAAAAACAAAGAATCCGACAGAGACGGAGTTTGCATTGAAAGAATATGTACCTATGAGATATTGGTCAAGAATAAACAGGTTATTTGTTCTCTGGGGTAAGGATGTTCCAAGAAAAACAAAAGAAAAGTTGCTCCGAAAGCTAAATGAGAAAGCATCTAATCAAATTCTAAAAAATTAATTCTGCTCAACTAATTTTTTTGTTTCTTAAATTCAGACTTAAGTTTAGAGAAAACCAAACTATTTCTAAATTTTCTAGAATATTTGTCATATAAATTTTCTCTAGTAATGCCCTCAAAAACATATCCGCATTTTTTAGCAACACTAGCAGAAGCAATATTTATCTCATCACATCTAATTTGAATTCTATTAATATCTGTTCTAGTAAAAAATTCCTTTTCTACTAACTTTAAAGCTTCAGTAACGTAACCATTGTTAATAAATTCTGCCGATAACCAATAACCTATTTCAGCTGATTTTTTATCCTTATTAATGCTAAATATTCCTATATTTCCTAGATATTTATCATTTAAATAAATACCATACTCAAACTTCTCTTTCTTTTTGAATTGCTCTTCTTTGTCAAAAAGATATTTTAATGAATCTTCAAGTGTAGTAGTACTTTTTACCCATGGAAACCATGGTTCTAAATGTTTACGATTTTTATCAATAACTTCAAATATATTTTGCGCTACAGGAACACTAGGCGTGGTTCTTTTTAACACAATTCTTTTTCCAACGATTTTATCTCTGACTTTGTCAATCATAATACTCTTATAATTTAGAAATATATAAATCTTTCTAGCAATAGTTTATAATTATTATACTATCAATTGTTTTATCTGACAAAAAAGTACGAACTTACTATCTTGAAACGAAATGCTGTCGCCATTCACATTTCTATCCCATTATCATAGGAAAAAGTTGCCACTTGCTATCCTGCAACTTTTTCTATATTGTGATTTAGAAAATGTTCATCTTAAGGCGACAGCATTTCATAATAGTAAGTTCGTACACAAAAAAACAACCTTTATAAACAATTTTCTATTCATGTTGTTATCAGTTAATATTTTGGGTGATATTTATGTCTAGTGATAATAAAATACGTATGCCAAGTAGTGGTGCAGGTTTAACAACTTATTTTGATGACTTTCATAGTAAGATAGAATTAAAACCTGAACATGTTGTCATACTAATTGTTCTAATAATAATAATAGAAATTGTTCTTAACTGGCAAGGATATGCTTGGTTTGGACTACAATAAAATAAACTATAATAGAATAATATCATTTATCAATACAACATAAAAACCATTATAAAAATTCCTAAATAACATATAACGAGATGAACTAAAATGATGCCTAACATGAATCCTAGACAAATGCAACAAATGATGCGTAAAATGGGCATACAACAAGAAGACATTGACGCAGAGCAAGTAATCATTGTATGTTCAGATAAAAAAATAGTTATTAATAATCCTTCTATTCAAAAAGTTAATATGTCAGGAAGCAAGAGTTATCAAATATCAGGTAATGAATCAATTGAGCCATTAGATGAGCCTGTTGAAGAAATATTAGAACTTACAGAAGAAGATATTAATACAGTAATGGACCAAACTAAATGTTCTGAACAAGAGGCTGTAAAAGCATTAGAAGATACTAACGGAAATATTGCTGAAGCAATAATCTTATTGACAGCAGAAAAAGAAGAATAAAATTAAGGTTTCTTAAATTAATATATCATAAGAATAATATTTAGCATAATAAGCTCATTTTCAGCTTACAAACTTAGCTTTTTGAAGTTACGTGCCACTGTCGCTCACATTTTTATTATACTATAGAGAGAAAAGTTCTCTCTTGTTATCTCCGAACTTTTCAATAATATATTATTCATGATGTTCGCCTTAAGACGGCGGCACTGCACTTGGCTAAGTTCGTACTTTTCAGCGTAAGATTTATATACTAACGTCCATAAGAATATATAACTCTATCAATGGATATACCTTTTAATATAAAATGGAAACATTTCAAATACTCGCAATAAAAGCACGCGAAAAACAACAAATTGCTAACCATCTTATTGAGATAACCTATCCACTTGTAAGAGAGCCAAAACTGTTGATGTCAGTACTTATACACACATATGACGCTTTAGAATTTAGTATGAGCGCTCTTTTAGAATATGAAAAAAATTTTAAACCAATACCAAACTACAATGAAAGCTTTGAACAAAAGATAGATATTTTTAAACGAAAAATAATAACAAAATACGACATTAACAAAGATATTATAGAATTTATTATTAACATAAAAAAGACATTGAATGAACATAAAAAATCAACTGTCGAATTTACAAAAAAAGAAACATTCGTAATTTCAGACAACGATTATAATATAATAACATTAAATGTAACTGAAGTGAAAAAAACACTCCTTACAGCAAAGCATTACATTGACAATCTTTTAAAGATTATTAAATATGAATAACTAGAAAGTATTAAAATTAATACTTAGAGGTAAACTATGAGAGACGCAATAGAAAATGCAGTAGAAGAATTAAAACGTGTAGATCATTCAATATTTGTCAGTTTAAAATATACTAGAACTGTTGATATATTAATAAACATTCTAATAAGAATGGTCGATTGTTACGAATTTCTAATTTTAGCATTACTAAAATATGCGTACGAAAATAAAATGATTGGCGAAATACCAACAACACCAAAAGAACGTGCAGTGATAATAAAGCAAGTTTACAAAGAACAAGAAATATACGACAATATCGATTTATATCTATTATTAAAAGCCATGCTTAAGAGTAATTATGGTCGAGAAAATGAATACCGAAGACACGTTACTATGACAACAATTGTTTCTGGAAGAGAAGAAATAATAAATATTAACATCATATCTCAATATTACGAATATTTAACTAGCTTTTTCCACTTAGTAGATAATTTAACTAAAGGAACATACGTTTTAAGTAGCGGAAAACTAATTTCGGATAATAACACATCTAATACAGATGAAGAAAATCCTAGTAATCCATACTGGACTCAAGTTGAAGAAATGAAGAAAGAAGCAGTACTTGAAATTGCGCGAGATAAAGAAATAAAAGAAAAAATACGTGCAGAAAAACAAGTAAGAGAACAAGCATACAGAAAAACTATGATAGAAGCAGATAAAAAGGTTAAACGAATAACAAAACGTAAACCTAAAATAAAGCCTAAAAAAATAGTTCCAGCTGAAAAATTAAAACTTATCGAATTAAAAAAAGAATCCAAGAGTCGTATAGCTAAAAACAAGAAAGTAGCAAAGGCTGCAAAAAAGAAAAAGAAATAAATTATAGTTTAATTATTTTTTTATATTGAGTACAATTACTCAATTGTTAGTTCAGTTAATACAGACAGTTACGGGAGCTAAAAAAAGATGGTAAGAAGTATTGCAATAGTATCATTGGGGCGAGGCACAGGTAAAACTACAGTTGCATTAAACTTAGGATTAGCATTAAATAAATTAAATCATAAAGTTCTAGTCTATGATACGGATTTTACTAAAAAAAACATGCTCGAGCATCTTGATATACACAATATCCCAAATAATATTAATCAAGTATTAAATGGAGATAAACATATTAAAGATTCTATATTTACGCATATAAGCGGATTAAAGATATTACCATCAGAAATACACAAAACAGACAATAATGGATACGATAATTTTTCATATCATTATCAAGATTTACTTGCAGATTACGATTACATAATACTTGATGCACCAATAGAACAAGCAAATCTTTACTCCGTACTAAAGAATGCAAATGAAGCAATAATTATTCATGATCCCAATCATTCTTCAAAAATTGTAATGGATGCAATTACAATGCTAAATGAACTTAAAGTATTAAATTTAGGAATAATACTTAATACTTGTTCACAAGAAAGCGTAAACAGACTATACGATTATCCTGTTATTGAATTAATACCTTATCGTAAAGAAATCATTAAATCTTATAATCTAAAAAATCCTGTTCTTCATACACATCCAAAGAGCAAAGCTGCAAAACATTTTAAGAATTTAGCTAAGAAGTTAGGATAGTAAAATAGAATTCTAAAAAAATTATAAAAAATAATTTAAAGAAAATAATCCTAAAGCATTATTTCTTTCTCTTAATATTAATCAAATCGCCTAGTGTTAAACCGTCAGAATGAGATTTTTGAGTGGCTCTACCATTTGCATTCAAGTGTGATTCGTCCTTATTCTTGAAATTATTATCTGAATCTTGATTTTGTTTTAATTCTTCAACAATTTTTATACGTAATACACGCTCTAACTTTTTAGCTAAAACAATATTTGGTTGAATATGTTCCGATTCAATTTGATGTATTAAAGATTTATGTTCATTAATGCTTTTTGCAAAATCTTCTTGTTTTAAATTCAATTTCTCACGAGCATTCTTTACTAATGCACCAAAACCTGTTACAAAAGTATATTCTGGACCAATTGGCGCAGATTTTTTTGCTTCTTGAACAACAATTTTAACATTACTTTTGCCTCTAACTTTACCAAATTTTGAACATTCAGTACAAACTTTCATCATAGTTCCTTCTATTTCACAATTGTTAATGGAAGGATTTCTACCACATAATTCACATAATGGAATATCTTTTGCCATAATAATCACCTGCTAGTTTTAACTTCATTCAGCTTTATTTAAGTTTTCGTCTTTAGTAGTATCTTCTTTAGTTTTATCACTTTTCTTACGTTTAAAATATAGTACATACATCATCTGGCCGCCAGAATGTACAATTAATTCGTTATCTAAATCAAAATACTTAACTGAAGATTTTATTAATAAATCTTTTGATAAACACATAATTATAAGTTTTCCAGATTTCTTTAATATATACTCTGCTTGATAAAATATTTCTTCAAGATCTTTTGCAATGTTTTTATCATGCTTACTGCTACCTGCAATGAATGTAATTATCTTATCTAAACTTTTTTCTTCGTATTTAATATCCATCCAATCAAAATCTATACGTCTAAAGTTTATATTTGATTCAACACCCGCAATTTTGGCATTTTTTGTTGCTGCAGAAATGCTGCTAAGTAATTTATCTGAGCCAGTAATTGATGTTTGTGCATCTTTAATTCTCTCGTTATCTAATTGTTTGAAAAAATTATCCCAATAAGTACCATTATTATTAGTGTTACTATTAATTAAATCGAGTAGTTTCATTACTGGAAAAGATTTATTATACAATCTATGAGATGTTTTAGTTGCATACAATGCAGCTTCAATTTCAATAGTTCCAGAATAACAACAAGGATTTAGATAAGTGTCTGTTGGTTTGTAACCTGCAAGCATTAATAATCCAAAAGCTGTAGGTCCTTTTAATGATACCGCATTATTAAATATCTTATAGTCCCTCTTACTTAAATCCGAAGATAAATCAATACCAAAATATACAATACCATCATTAATATGTAAATATATATTTAATGAAGGATTTTTCAAATTTACTTTTAATGTCTTATCTAACTTTTGAGCATAATCAAGAATTACGCCGCCAATTTCAGACTCTAAATAAGTCACATCAGTATGTTCATCCATTCTCACACTAACTCTAAAATCAGCATTATTTACGATTAAATCTTTCAAAAAAGAATCATTTTTAGCAAGAATCGATTTATTAACTTGCAATAATATGTCTTCATCAGTTTTGTATTTGAATTCATCAATAAGATACGTTACTCTATTTGCAATTTGATTCAGGTAAATAAATCTGCATACATCTTCCCATTCTTTGCATTCAAAAGAAACAACAGTATTATCAGTATTAATTATATCAGATTTTTTGATATTACCAATTATTTCATTAACTTGAACAATTGCAGCTTTTTCAAAGCCCTTATTTACTATTACACCAATACGCATAAATTTGCCTCAAAACTAAGAATCTATTAATAGATTTAATAATAGATTTATAATAGACTAATAATAGAATTATGGAGATAGTTTTAAGTTTTTCGGAAATTAAATATAAAAACCTAAAAAGAATTAACTTTTTAAAGATATTTAATAGTCTAAACTTATGAAACAACCAATCAATTTAAGCACAAAAAAAGATGCTAAAAATAAAACACAATCAAAAACAAAATTAAGTTCCAAAAATTCTAAAACCAATAATAGCAATGAATTAGCTGTAGTTGAAAAAAAAGATAAAGTTTATGCTTTAACATCATTCATATGTGGTTTATTGTTCTGGGTACCATTATTTAATTGGGTGCTTGGACCACTTGCCATAGTATTTGGAATAATGGCATTAAAATATCAAAGAGCGGATCCAGAACGATATGGCGGACAAATTTTTGCAATTATAGGAATAATTTTAGGCGTAATATCCGTAATATTTACAGTAATAGGAATTTATGTTTCCATATTCCACCCTGAATTAATCGGTTTTAATAGTACATTGCTTGCAAAACCTTAAGGAATGTTTAATATGCTAGTAACACTCGATAATCTAATGTTTGTATTCGGTATTATACTTTGTATACTATTTGCATTTTTAATTTTTACAAATATAATAATAGTAATATCATTCTTTAAAAAACCTAAATATGATAAATACACTCCAAAGGTAAGTATAATAATTCCTGCTTATAATGAAGCAAAAAATATTAAGAAATGTTTAAAACAAGTATTTAATTCTAAATATCCAAAAGACTTGTATGAAGTAATTGTTGTAGATGATGGTAGTACTGATGACACAATAAAGGTTGTTAAAACTTTTAAGAATGTGAGAATATTACAAACAAAACATGAAGGTAAAACTGTTGCATTAAATTATGGTATAAACTATGCAAAGTACGATATACTAATGTTACTTGATGCAGATACAATGCTTAATTCTGAGGCACTAGGTAAACTTGTAGCACCATTTAAAGAAGAAAGCGTTGGCGCAACAATTGGAACATATAATGTTAGTAATAGAACTAATATGCTAACAGCATTTCAAACAATAGAATACTCATACAATAATCTTGTAAGAATGGGATTTAGCAGATTATTCCATGATAGTGTATGGTTCTATGGCGCAATGAGCTGCTATAGAAAAAGCGTACTTGAAAATATCGGATACATACATTCAGACATACTGGCTGAAGACATCGATATTGCAATAAGATTACAAAATAAAGGATATAATATTATACATGTGGATGATGCATACAGCACAACAGTTGTTCCAGATACAACCAAAGGATTTATCAAACAAAGAATTCGATGGTGGACAGGAGTATTACAATCTATGCGTAAAAATCGCAGTGCATCATATAGAAATATTGTTTCAAATAAATTTGATAACGATAATAAAAAAACAAGTAAAACCACAGTCACAAGTAATAAAACAGCTAGTAAAAAGAACACCACAAAGAAAAACAAGATTTCAAAAGTACCATTAATATTTGTCTATATTAGCCAATGGTGGTGGTCAATATTTGCAATACTTGCAATTCCGATGTATGCGATACAAGTAGCGTACTGGTTGCCTTACAATCTTGCAACATTTATGGATACATTTTTGTATTTATTTAGATGGTTTAGCATATTTGGACCATTATACTCTATATATATGATTCCGGAATGGGGAATAAACTTTTTTAGCATCTTTGGCATACTTTCAGGCCTAATAAGCGTAACATTTATAATTATATCTATGACTATATTCAAAGAAAGAATAGGTTTTAAAGAAGTATTAGCTATAGTGTTTTACTTCCCGTACACCATCATACTTAATATAATCATATTTATTAGTGTGGTAAAATACTTATTTTTCAAATCAACAGGGTTTAAAAAATAAATAACCGAATAATTTTTAGGTGAAACAAATTGACAATTCAACAAGCATATTTAGATAGCGCAACTCAATATACGAGAAATTCAAATTGGATGATAGATCAGTACGTTACAGCAAATAGACCAATACTTGATTTTATACATACATTATTTGATAATACATTTCACATATTATTATACATAACTATAGCTATTTCATTCTTATTTATCGTAATGAGCATTTATGCAATATTTACAAAGAAGAAGAAAACAGAATACATTCTTAATGAATCCAAAGCACCATTTGTAACAGTACAAATACCAACATTTAATGAACTTGCAGCATTAAATTGTGCTCAAAAATGTTTAGAAATGAATTATCCTAAAGATAAATATGAAATAATAATTGGTGATGATAGTAATAAACCAGAAATATCTAAAAAAATTGATGAGTTTGCAGCAAAACATCCAGGCATAATAAAAGTTACACGTAGAGGTAATAATGTAGGGTTTAAACCTGGAAACTTAAATCATATGTTAAAATATACTAAAGGAGAAATTATTATAATATTTGATTCAGACTTCTTACCAGACAAGAATTTTATGAGAAGAATAGTTGCACCATTCCAACATGATAAGAAGATTGCTGGTGTTCAAAGCCGATGGAAATTTATTAACAATAATCAAAATACTTACTCATTTATGGGATCAATTATCGTTGAATCATTCCATCATGTGTATTTACCATTCATGAAACGATTTGGAAAGGTTTCATTCTTATGTGGTTCTGGAGAAGCAATAAGAAAAGATTTACTTATTAAAGTTGGTGGCTGGAAAAGTGGCTCATTAACTGAAGACATCGAATGTTCAATAAGATTATTACAAGAAGGATATAATATTGTATATTTAGAAGATGTTGAAGTATATTGCGAAGCACCGTTTACAGCTAGCGATTTATTTAAACAACAAAAACGTTGGGCATATGGAGTAATAACTTCGCTTACAGGGCACTTTAAAGCAATAATAACTAGCAAGAAGATTAATGCAAAAAGAAAAATATTCATACACTTCCAAGGCCTAGGATATACATTTACAACGTTACTTGGATTAATGTTTATTACTGGAACTATTAGTATGTTATCACATAAACCAGCTCCAATTGAATGGGCAAAATTCTTATCTGAAACTGGTTGGAATATATTATTAACATCAGGATCAATGGTAATATCAATTGTTGCATTATGGCGAACAAAGAGATTAAGACAATGGTGGAGAGTAATTACTAGTGCATTAAGCGTAGGCCTAGTTATGGTATATCATGTTAATGAAGGAATATTTAAAGCATTAATGGGCGGAAGAATGCAATGGTTCATGTTAACTAAAATGGGTAATACCAAGAAAGTTAAGGGTAACGATTAGATTTCTATTAGAATAATTAACATTAATAAGAAATATTTACTAAAGAAACAAATAAAATTATCTCTTTATATTCAAAGTATGAATTCTATAAGGTAATTCAAATACTCCTTGAGATCTAAGATATCTATAAACACCGATAAAATTTTCTGCATCATATGATGCTATTAATTCAGAATTGTCACAATCTTTAATAATATCTATTAATAGTTCTTTATTTTTTTCTAATGGATTAGGAGTATTTAAAACTAATGTACTCTCTAATTTACCACCAGGAATTTTAGTAAATAAACCACTCCCTAAATGTTCTGGTTTAATATAACCTAGGCATTCAAAAAAATATACTTTATCCTTATCCGTTTTTGAGTTTATAGTTAACATTTTAATATATTAAAAAAAAGCATTAATAATAGTTTATAATAATTTCTCTAATTCTAATATTCTTTCATTATAATAATCTACGGCTTTTTCATTAGAACGTGAAGATTCTGGAAACTGAAATTCACCAGAAATACCTTTTAATAGATAATCAACATGCATTGTTCCACCAGTCAAAAATGCACCATTTCTACATCGTTTAGTAACATGAGAAATATTACAAACTTCAGTAACCTTAGCTTCAACAAGATTATTCTCTAACCCGACATGTAATCTATACGAATAACGATTCGACTTATGTTTTGACTCATGAACAACATATAATTCTGAATAAGAATTTCTAGCAACATATTTAATTACATCTCCTTTAGGTACACCTGTAATAATAAGAAAATTATTTTCCATTCTTGCTTGAATGTCTGATAAAGGAGCAGCATTATAATGCGTGGATTTTGTTTCTTTTTTTGATAGATCTATTTTAATTGTTTGTGTCATAATAGTCATCTCCATTAATATATATGTATATGAAATAGCATTATAATTTATAATAAGTATAACTTAATTTAAACTAGCCTTTCTAAGGTTATCAAATCACCATTGTACCGATCAGTGATTTTGTCAGAAACACACGGTCGTTTAGGTAAATGAATTAGACCCCACTGCTGACCCAACGGACCCAACGATTTAGTTATTTTGTAATAAATATCTGTTCTTTCACCATTGATATTATATTGTTTAATACGTGTAACATCAGCTTCAACAAGATTATTGTCAAAACCAATATGCAATCTAAGCGATTTATAATCCTGATCATTTTTAGGTACATGAAGAACATATAATTCATGATCGCCGCCTTCTAATACACACTCTAATCTATCCTCATCAGGTAATCCTGTGACGATTAAATTATAACCATCAATTTTAGCTTGAATAGCTGATTTTTTATCAGAACGAGGTCTTAATTGATAAGGTTCCCTTTTTGGAGCCAAATTTATATTAATTGTTTGTGTCATAATATGAGTATAATTAATTAATTTATAAATATTGCGCAGTGTTACTATGGGATAGTCAAGATAACAAAAAATAAGACAATATATCGAATAAACTTCCTAATAATTATACATCCAAATCTCTACATCAGAATTATTATATACTTTCACAAACTTATTACTGGTCTCAATTAAGAACAACAATCCTTCTTTCTCTTTCAAATAAGGTTCAAAATTCTTACTAATAATAACATACTTAACACCATTTTCTTTGAATATAGCTTCAGTACGATCAAGATTTCTTGAACTTGCAATAATGTTTAAATAATCATATTTCTTTAAATTATAATATCTAGTTGAATCATCAATAAAAACCGTTCGATTAGAATAATATTCAATAAAATACCCTTCCACAGGATCACAGAATATAACTTCATTGTCAAGTGATTGATTCTTCAAAAATAATAATGCATCAATGTATTCGGAACTTGGATCAGATCGAACTAATTGAGTAGTGTACACTAATGTTGAGAAAAAAATACTACATATAATTAACAATATTGTTGTTTTCTTAATTATTGCAATAGACCATTTACGTTTATTTAAATAAATAAATGCAAATCCTGCATAAATCATAATTATAAAATTCAAATATATTCTAATAGTATCATTAAATAATGCGAGTATTGCAACAAAAAATAATAAGATATACGTTAAAAGATTACGCCAACCATTCTCCCATAATAGCACCATACCAATAATGGTTAAGATTATGATTGAAAATGATACACCTATATTAGCACCAATATCGACCAAGATATTATGTATATTAAATTTGAACATATGAAACAAATTATAACCATAATAAATATTAATTATTGAAGTTAAAACTACAGATGCAGATAATATCATAAATACAATCTTAATATTAGATTTATTTTTAGGATTAGTAACAATATAAATTAATAATATGATAGCAGTCATTATTCCGCTAAACAAGTCTATAAATGGAATTATAGAAAGTACCACGCTACCTGGCAAAATTTTATTTTGCGTAAGAAAATATGCTCCTAAAATATTTAAAAATATTATAAATGAATACACTTTATAATCAGTAAAAACATAAATGAATATCGGACTAGTAATAATTAAAGCTAGTATGGCAAGCACTGTTTTTTCAGAAATATTTTGCTTTTTAAGAGTAAAATATGCTATAAATATAGTTATTAACCCTAGAAGTATTGGTATAAGTTTAAACAATAATGATTTTAATAAATCATTTAACTGTATGAAATTTAATACATTAAAAGGAATATCTCGATTTTGCAATGAATCATAATTAGTACTTTGCTCGTCATATAATCGCATATTATTATATGCTTCGCTATTAACTACATAGATATTATTATTCACTAATCTAATCATTGTTGGAGCAACTAACAATAAGACTGCAACCAACATAAATAAAATCAAATATTTTTTTTCATCATTCATATTTTACCTTATAAAAATTATTTAAATATTATTCAAGTCTACAATCCATATAATATAAAGAGGTTTCGCCGCTTGAATATAATAACTTAAAGCATTTACTATCTTTTATATATTTAATTTCGGAAATATTATATTTTTTCAAAGTATCGGAAGTCACGAGTAAATACTCTGCATCATATTTATTTAGCGCGCCTATTGCTTTTGTTTCAAAAGTAGTAGTATAAATATCGTTAACATCAGTTAATCTCTGGTCAATTCTTGGCACGAGTAAAAAATTTGTATCCATAACATCTTTGCGTTGACTAGCATAAGTAATTAAATTTCCAACGTTTAACTCAGAGACAATTGTTGCATCTTTTGGAATATTATCCTTTGCCCACTCGAGTACAACCATATCATCCTGCGATGGAGTATTTAATGGCCCTAAATCACGATTAGTCACAATATATAAAATGGAAGGAATAGTAGTTATTATAAACAATAATATTAATAGTGCAGGGAATATCTTTTCATATTTGTGAATCTTACTTTTACCAATAAAATCATCAAATCTTTTTAGACTATATGCAGTCAATATAACAAGAGTTATACTTAAAAATATTAATCCTGTAATAATATCGATTAATTTAAACCACAATAAAATAAATGAGCTCATACCGAGCGATATTAATATTAATACATCTTTACTTCTGTCTAAATGAAAAGCCACATAAAATGCATAAACTCCAAATACAATAGGAATTATTGTTATCGCACCAAGCGCTTGAATAAATCCGACATTTCCAAAAAAGTTAGTAAGTAATTGTATAGGAATATTTTTCCACACAACCAATAATCCATGTATTAAGAATGCATTTTTATAAATCAATAAATTAACCCAAAATACTAAGAATGTAAAAAATAAGATTATTTCAAGTTCTTTCATCTCTATCTCGAAATTTTCAAGTTTTAACAACACTAAATATAATAATAATCCTATAATTAATACAAATGCAACAGGAGTTGTAAGAACAAGTAAAAACATTAATATCAATGAATAATCAACATATTTATGTTCATTTAATTTCAACATACAATAAATTATTGCAAATATCAATACTATTGCAAGATAATTTATACTAACTCTATTAATATCTATAAAGTATATTGGAATAAAACCAGACATAAATGAAGTTAGTAGAGATATCTTACTACTTTTAGTTATTTTTAACGATAAGTAATAAACGATAAATACTATTAATGCCGCAATTATATTCGGAATTATTTTACCTGCAATTTCGAGAGGCATAATAAAACTAAATACTGCGAGAATATACTGATTTAACGGTGCAAATAATTGCGTCTTACCACCATAACTTAAATCATCTTTATATAACGGAAGGCCAGTATCTTTTATATGTTCAACTTGTCTTAAATTAAAATAAGCATCATAATTCATTAATGGCGTCTCAAACGCCACATATAATCGTACTGCAAGAACTAATATAAATATTAATACTAACCAAAATATCGGTTTAATCTGTCTATTCTTTGAATTTAATAAATCGGCTAATTTCATGCTCGATAACCATAGTTAACACAGCTTTAAAAAGGTTGTTTTAAAAAAAGAAATAAGGAACAATATATCATTTTATAGTAGTAAAGAATACCTTTTTAAAGAAATATTATTATCTAAATTTATGAAGAATATTTTAATTAAAGGAAATATTAAAATGGGAAAAGATGTTTATATATTTAATATTCCTGCAAAAGATACATGCACACCAACATCGTGGTGCTTATCTGGAAGGGACGGAAAACCTGCTTGCTACGGATTACGCAATAATTTCTTATTACCAAATGTTATTAATTCAGCAAAAGAAAGATATGAATTCTCAAAAACAGAGGAATTTATACCAGCAATGATTTCAGAAATACATGCTAAAAAATCTAAATATTTTAGATTGCATTCCATAGGAGATTTTTACGATTTAAATTATGTTAAAAAAATAATAGAAATTGCTAAAGCTTGTCCAAATACAACATTTAGAACAACAACTAGAAGAAGAGATCTAACATCAGTCATACAAGAACTTAATGCGCTACCAAATTTTATTGTAAGAGAAAGTTTAGATAAAGATAGACCGTACCCCGTAATGAATTTACCATACGCTGCAATATCTTCAATACTTACAGAAAAAAATAAAACAGAAACAGATAAAGAAGGCACACTTCTAAATTATAAATGTGTTAATGATTGTACATTATGCGACTATAATTGTTGGAAAAGTAGAACTAATGTTTATTTTGAAGAACATTAACATCACTAACAGCTTTAGAACTTAATTCTAATTTCTAAAAGAACCTTTAATTAGTTTTATTAAATAAATCTTTACTCAAAAGCCATTGACCAAAAGTATAAACACCAAATGTTATGAAAAACGCACTAAACACATCTATGCTATAATGTACATGCATAAATAATACTGTGATAGCAAGTATTACTGTTATTGCTAAAAATATTTTTCCAATAAATTCTTTTCTAAATATTAAAAATGCCATAAATGGCATTGCAACGTGGCCAGAGAAAAATAAATCATTTCTAAAATTAAAAAAATCATAAACACCTAAACTATGAACCAATACTCGCGCATCTGTTGGCACGCCAAGATGTGTTAAAGTTATAAATATACTTCGTGTTAATACTAACAGACTAAATAACAATGTAACTTTATGAACTTCTTTTACTCTAAAAAATAAAGAATAAAAGGATATTAATGCAAGTAAAAATACAAAACTATATACAAAAACTACATCTAAATTTAATGTTGGAATATTATCAAGTATTAAGTCTTGTACAGCAACACCTTGTATTGTATCAACATAAGTTGAAGCATAATAATTCATTACTTCTGCAAATAATAAAATTATTACCGATAATAGAATATAGTATTTATAATCTGATAATTCTATTTTCCACTGACTAAACCATTTATTAAAATTGTGTTTATATTGATTAATATTAGACATGATGGTACAGATAATAAAGCTTATAAAAATGTTATGATAAGTTTAATAATCATAACGCGTAAGAATTCCGAAAATATAGTAATCACATTTAAAAACATCCTATGTTTACTATAAATTATGCATATTTCATCAGGCGCGAATTTTGTTGATAACTTACTCGAAGGAGGATACGAGAATGATGTAATTACAACCATCTATGGTCCACCAGGAGCTTCTAAAACTAATTTTTGCTTACTTGCAATGAAAGCGCTTACTGAGAAAAAAATACTCTATATAGATACAGAGAGCAGTTTTTCAATTGCAAGATTTAAACAAATATGCCCTGAAAATTATTCGGAAATTCTTGAAAGAACAATATTTCTAACACCGACAACATATCAAGAACAAAAGGAAGCTTTCGAATTTATGAGAAAAGCTGTTGATGAAAAGTTTGGTTTAATAATAATTGATTCTATTGCAAGTCTATACAAATTGGAACTAGGAGTTAGTAATGATGTTCAAAATGTTAATCGAGAATTAGGACTTCATATGGCAATGCTTGCAGAAATTGCTCGTAAGAAAAAAATTCCTGTATTAATTACAAGTCAAGTCTATGCAGATTTCGAGGATAAGGAACGAACTCGCGCAATTGGTGGAGATACAATTAAGTATTGGAGTAGAGTTATGCTTGAAATTCAAAAAGTTAAATCTGATTTAAGAAAAGTTACTATCGTAAAACATCGTTCTATTGCCGAAGGTAATTTTGCAACATTTAGAATAATTCAAACTGGCCTTGAAGAAATTAAAGGATAAGGATTAAATTATAGCATTTCTAAGAAGTACAATATAACTTTATTAACTTTAAAGTAGTACATGGACAAAACATTTATAAACTTAAATACCCTTCTACACTTATTACATATTATTGGGGGATTAACATGACAATGAAAAATACATTAACATCAATTGTTCTATCAGGAGCATTAGCATTAAGCGTTGCAAGTTGTAAAGTACAATCAATATATAATTATAATGAGAAAATTGCTGAAGAGCAAGTAAAATTTCAAGCAGAAAATAGAGCTTTAGGACAATACGGCATTTTAACCGTTGAAAAAACTGATGGACGAACAATAGAATACGTAGCTAAATATATTCCAAATACTAAAAAATACAAAGTTGAAGAAGTAATCGTTACAACAGACGGTAACAAAAAGCCATTCAATATTAATGATCCAATCGGAAAATTAGTTGTAGCTGAAGGTCAAACACAACTAGACACTTATCTACCGAAAATTAAGCAAGATAAAATCGATAAAGCATTAGAATTAATAAAAGAATAAATAGCAGAGGTAAACATGACTACCGCAATGTACGCAATCTCAGGAGATCCAATAACCTACGGTCATATTGATATTATTAAAAGAACTTCTAAATATTTTAATAAATTAGTTGTAGGAATAGGAGTAAATCCTAATAAAAAATATATGTTTAATCTAGATGAAAGAAAAAACATTGCTCAAAAAGCACTAAGTCAATTTAGTAATGTAGAAATTATTTCATTTCCAGGATTATTAGTAGATTACGTATACGAAAACAATATAGATCTTATTGTAAGAGGAGTTAGAAATGCGGCTGACTTTGCATTCGAATATGATTTACATCAAGGCGGTACAAGTCAAAAATTAGACAGTGAAACCGTACTATTTTTAGCAAAACCAGAATTAGCACATGTAAGTTCAAGTATGGTTAAAGCCATACAAACAGAACAAGGATTAATTCATGAATATGTTCCACCATACATAAAACAATGCCTTGAAGCACGCATATCAGGACAATATATTGTTGGCGTAACTGGAGAAATAGGCACGGGAAAATCTTATGTAAGTCAAAAATTTATCGAGATAGGAAAATCTCGAGGCATAGAAGTTCACAATATTGAACTAGATCATATCGGACATCAAATTCTCGGAGAATTAACAGAACCAAAATATGATGCAGTACGAAAAGAAATTGCAAAAACTTTTGGAGAAAAAGTACGAAAAGCCGATGGAAGTATTGATAGACAAATACTTGGTGAAGCAGTCTTTGGCAATACTTGCGAACTTGAAAAATTAAATAATATCATGGAAACACCATTATTACTTCGATTAAGACGCGAATTATATGGTAAAAAAGGATTAATATTATTTAATGCGGCATTAATTGCTGAATCAAATATGTCTTACTTATGTAACAATAACGTTGTTTTAATTTACGCCGATAAAAAAACACAAGAAGAAAGATTAAGACTAAGAGGCCTAAACCACAAGCAAATACTAAGAAGACTTGAAAGTCAATTTGATTTCGAAAAAAAGAAAAGCAGTTTAGAAGAAGCAATTACAAAAGATAATCACGGACAAATATTTGTTTTAGATACATCGAATGGTAAAAACGAAATTGAAACAGTTTTTGATAAAGTTATTTCAAATAATGTTGCAAGTGAACTTAAAATAACAAAATGAGAGAAAGATTTATCTCGTTATTAGATAAGCTTAACGCGCAAGAAGAATTAAGTGGAATAAATTACACTAAACTAAGATGGGAATATTCTGAACCTCAAAGATACTATCACAATATTAAACATATAAAACAATGTTTAGTCGAATTAGATTCTATAAAACATTTAATGCAAGAACCTAATCTTGTAGAATTAGCAGTATGGTATCATGATGTAATATATTATCCTAAGGCAAAGGATAACGAGGATAAAAGTGCACAATTAGCATACGATACATGTTTAGAAGCAAAACTATCAGAATCAATTGCAACAAGAGTAAAAGAACTAGTACTATATACTAAACATCATTCTTCAGAAGAAATTAATGATATGGATGCTAAATATCTAATGGATATTGATTTAGCAATCCTTGGCAAATCACAATTAGAATTTGATACTTATGAAAAAAATATTCGAAAAGAATACTCGCATTTTTCAGAAGAAGAATATCGAAAGGGAAGAAAAATAGTTCTTCAAAAATTCTTGAATAGAACACATATATATTCAACTGATTTCTTTAGAAATAAATACGAACTACAAGCAAGAGAGAATTTACAAAGATCAATTGATGCGTTGAGATAAAATTTAAAGCAATTCTAGAATTTCTATAATAATTTTAGCAAAAAATTAATATTGTTAATAAAGAAATAAATTATAAAAACAAATAAAAAAAGTTCAGACTTATTCGTCTGAGAAATCATTCATTGTGTATTTGAAGTCTTCTTCTTTCTTAATCATGTGTCTTGCAAGCATGTATTTTTGTGTTAAGACTAAAAATAATAATCCTAATGATTTCTTACCTTTATTATTACATGGAATTATTAAATCTAAGTAATTTGCATTATTGTTAGTATCACATAATCCAATTACTGGAATTCCAACTTTGTATGCATCAATTACTGCATTCTTGTCTGGCCAAGCATCAATTACCATTAATATTTTAGCTTCTAAAAAATTCTTTAATGATGAATTAGTCATTAAACCTGGAGTGTATCTTCCTGCAAATACTTTAACACCAGTTAATTTACCAAATTGCTTAACTGCTTTCCAACCATTCTCTCTTCTTGATATTATTACAATATCTTCAGGAGCATATCTTGCTAGCATATTTGATGCCATTCTTATTCTTTCATCAATTTGTTGTATATTTAATACTGTTAAACCATCTGGTCTTGTCTTATAGATGAATTTTTCCATATACTTAGTCTTGAACTTTGTTCCAATATGTATTCCTGACTTTAAGTAGTCTTCAGTTGGTACTAATAATGCATTTTCACTCATTTTATATTCCTCAAAATTTTTTATATTAATATTAATCACAAAACCTATAAGAACGTTGTATCCATCGTTATTTTAACCTCAGATGGCGTCCCATACCTCTATAGCGAGATAGGTTTGGTAATACTATAGGGAATAAAAGTTCATTTATAAATGTTATTACAAGATTATCTTTGAGATAACACAAGATTCGATCTTTTTGAAGATTTACTAGCAACGTACTGTGGTCCTGGCAACAGTAGATACTCGCAACATTTATCTAAACTATTTGTAATTTCAGGTCTAATACGTTTTAATGTCTTCAAATACCGTAATGATGCACTATCTAATATTGGTGCATGATTAGTAGGCCACGATGATCCGGCCGATAATACGCCAGATAAATCTCCAAAACAAAAACCACTAGGCTGATTTTGTTTAAAGAAATATTGATCTAAATGTTCCTTACCTGATTCTTTTGAAGTCCATAATTTAGATATATAATCTATGTTTGTTTCATTACGAATTCCAACTATCAATTTATTAAGAGTAATATTATTATAATCTTTTTCAACAACTTGTGTAAGAGTTTCTATTGTAAATGGTTTTAATAATACTTCTACATCATTTTTATGAAGTTCAAGAGAAATTACTGAAGAATACTTACCAGGAACATATTTTTTTGAATGTTTACATTCATTAGTACAATTTTCTTTTTTATATCTAATTTCAAAAAAGTTTTCTATTGGTTCACTAGTCCAAGCCATAAATTAACCCCTATTAATATGTAGATAATAATATTAAAAAATTTATCAAAATGATAATCATTATGAAAAATATTAAAAAAAAGAATAAAAAAAATAATTCAATTATGGTGCTACGCAACCAGTTAATTTTGCAAGACTATCTAATGATTGTTCTCCAGGATATGTTTTACCATTGATAATCCATGTCGGATAACCAGAAATTCCAGCCGTTGTACATTCTTTTGTTTGTACTTGAGGTTGTCCTTCAACAGCACATTCAATATATTGAACATATTTTAATGAGTCACCAAATAATGTTTTCTGATTGTTACAATGTGCGCACCAGTATGCCCCATAGAATTTTGCATCTTTTACAGTTAAACATTTTGCAAATTCATCAAGATTACTAACTACAGGTATAACAGTTGCATTAGCATTATCTAACTTAGTCAAATAATTTACTATTACTGCCTTTTGCTGTAATTCTTTCATGAATAATTCAAATCTATTTTGAGCTATTTCATCATGTAAAGTTGTTTGTATATCAGTTGAAACTTCAGATAATGCTTTAGTTGTTTTTGGTAAAGATTCTAATTTCTTTATAAGATGATAACCAAAAATAGTTTTTACTATTGTTGTCTCGCCAACGTTTAAGTCAAAGCTAGGATTCTCAAATTCAGGATTATTAAAATCACCCTTAGCAAAAGTATATGTTCCACAAGTAGCAATACTGCCAGCATCAGCACTATATTTTGTTACTAGATCACAAAAATTTGTTGCTGTTAACTCAGTATTAATTTGATCTATCTGAGCCTTAGCTTGTGATTCTGTAACATTAGGAGTTACAGCAATTAATATGTGTTGCACAGTAACTTTTTGCGGAACAGCATAATTTGCAATATTAGTATTATAATAAGCAGTTATTTGTTCGTTTGTTATATTAATATCCTTAAGTATTGTATCATTCAATAATATTCTTATTTGTAGACTTTTTTCAATACTTAATTCCAAATCCTTTAAAGTCATATTTTGTTGTTCAAGTGCAAGTTCTAATTGACTATCTGATAATTGATTTTGTATTTTTATAGCATCAATTTCTTTTTGAATATCAGCAGATTTAATAACAATATCTTGAGCTTTAGCTTCTTGCAGAAGTAATAACTCGTCTATACTTTTATTCAATATAGATTCAACACTATAAGCTGATTTAAGTACAGGATTTAATTTATTATATTCCGCAAGTACTGTTTGTAAGTAGATTGTTTCTCCATTAACTGTTGCTGCAACAGTATTTGTTGTTTCAGTTTTAGGAGATTGTTTTGAAGAAAATAATTTTGGAACATATATGATTGCTGCAATTATAATTAATAATGCAAGTATTCCTATTCCTATCCATAATAACATGCTTTTATTAGATTTAGATTTTTTATGATGTTTTTTATTTTGTTTAGTATTTTTTTCTTTTTTCATTTTAGCCTCCGGTAAAGGTTTTGCAATTTTTGCAATTACAGTTGGTTTGTTTTTTTTGAAAGTCTTAACAGACTTTGATTTTAAATTTTCCACAGGTTTTGCTTTTAATTCTGATTTCTTTTCAACATTTTTAGCTGAAGTATTATGAACTTTAACTTCTTTAGTAATAGGTTTAACTGCGGGAATAATTGCTGGAATAACAGTCTTATTTTTTTCTTTATGTTCAGGTTTTTTAGCCACTTTAATAGGTTTAGAATTATCTTTTTTAGTTTCTTTAGATATATTTTTTGAAGCAACAGGCATATGTTCTTCTTCTATTTCAACTATTGGTTCAGAAGACTCTGAAACGCCATCATCGTTACTAGAATTATTAAAAACACTATTAATCTGATCAATATTAGACTCCTCATTTGGCGTCTTAACGTTCTTTTCATCTACCATAACTCGTGCCTCCCGTATTTTCGCACAAAATATGTAAAACATGTTTATACATATTTAATTAACTAAATATACTAAAAGACACTAATTTGTGCAAATAACATTGTCTTTTAGGATATATTAAAAGACATAATTATTTAAGTATTTATGTCTTTTACTATATAATATATTTATAATATATTTGTGGTCTGAGAACTAGAATAAGCTATATAAATGTTGTTGTTTTCAAGTAATAATTGTCGTTAATAAATAAAATATTTTAAATAAAGTATGGTCGATAATTTCGTCACCACACCAGGACACATTAATTTATAAGTTAAATTTATAAACTCTATTTCTGATAAGTAAATTATGTATGATGTAGTTGTTGGAAGAAACGAAGCAGATAGAAAAAAGTACGGCGATAAAGGAACTATTTTTCTAGGGAAGCATTACGTTAAGATGGGAAGAGTTACTAGTCTTAGTAATAAAGTATTTATTGATGTTACGCGAGCACACGTATTTTTTATTGTCGGTAAACGTGGTTCAGGTAAATCTTATACTATGGGAGTAATAGCCGAAGGAATATCTGATTTGCCAACAGAAATAAAAAATAATATTTCAGTAATACTGCTTGATACCATGGGAATATATTGGACCATGAAATATGCTAATCAAAAAGATAAACAATTACTCAAAGATTGGGGATTAAAGTCCAAATCATTAGATGTAAAAATATATACTCCATCAGGATTTTATGATGATTTTAAAAAGAAAGGAATCCCGACAGATTATCCATTTAGTATAAGTCCATCTGAACTTGATGCAACAGATTGGTGCATGAGTTTTGGAGTAACGGAAAATAGTATCGTAGGAGTATTTATTGAAAGAATAATCTTTGGATTAAAAGGAGATGAAGATATAAAAACTGATTCCAAAGGATTTACAATTAAAGATATATTA
>CAVZPN010000039.1:0-9717 GCA_963777125.1 uncultured archaeon
GCAGCCACAATTGCCGACACTTGCAATACTAATTTACTTCCACGCTTATCAATTAATTTACCCCAAACGCCCATCATTACAAAACTTGCAAGAATAGAAGCGCCAATGATTAAAGTATAATGAATATAATTCATTTGCATATCTCTTAGAAGATAAAGTGCAAAAAATGGTGCACTAATATTTGCAACAAGTTTAAACATGAAAATATATAATACAAATATACCATAATTATTATGAGTCATATTTTTTAAAAAATTCCAAAAAGATATTTTAGTCTTTGGAGGAACATAAGGAGGATCATATATTTTAGATTTATAATACGAAGATAATAATCTAGATAAGAATGCTAAACTGAATAATATTGCAAATCCAAAAAATACATAATGCGCATTACCATTAGTATCTAAATTTTTAAAAACACTAAGTAATACACCTGCAACAATCGTACTAATAAATCCGAGTAAGTTTACAACCCTGTTTCTTTTACCAAAAAATTCTCCACGTTTATTTTCATCTAAAATATCGCCCAATATACTATTATATACCGGTCCTTGGAATGTTCCAATTGTGGTTTCAAGTGTTACAAAAATTAATACTAACATAAATGCTAATTCTACATTATTTTTAGCAATAAGTGGAATAAATAACAACGGTAACCACATAAATGCTTGTATAAATGCTGACCAGAAAATTAATCTTCCACGCGTTTTAAAAAACTTTAATGAACTTTGAGCAAATAATTGCATAAATGAGGCAATTAATTGAGGTACACTACTCAAGACTGCAAGCATTCCACTGGTCGCATTTAATGCTATTGCAAATGGCATTACAAAATTTTCAGTTAAACCAGCTTTAATAGAAGTAAATAATCCATCTTTGATAGAATAATTAACACTACGTTCCTTTTTTACATATAATGGTTCAGTATCAGTTTTAATAGAATTTTTCAAATCTTTATCAATAGATTTCTTTTTCTCTAAATCTTCTGAACTTCTTCTCTTTAAATCATCTTTTTGAAAAATATCTTTAAGATTATTCTTTGATTTATTAGGATTTACGATAGTATCTTTGCCTTTAATAGCATCTTTACTTTTGTTCGTTTCAACATCCTTATTTTTTTTCAAATCCATAACTTAACAACTCAAAATAATAATCAAATACCAATATATAGTAATAATAATATAATAAATATCGTAATTATTAACAATAACATAAATATCAAGGAACTATTTATAAATATTATTTAATCTTACTCGAAAGTCAAATAAAACTCAATTTCACACAATTATAAGCCATATTTCAATTGATTTTTTAAGAAAGCTCTTCTACTAAAGAATAGCGTAACTTTTATAAATGAGTCAAAATTCCTCATACTATTAAATTAGAGCATATAGGCAGTTTAAAGTCAATATGTTATTTGAGGTTCACTAAAAATGGATAAAGTTTTAGCATTCGGAAAGTGGGATTGTTCCCAAATAAAAGTAGAAGACCCTGGTTTAGTACCATATATTAGCACTAATCCTACAATCGTACATAAGACTGGTGCAAGATACGCAGGTAATAAATTCTATAAGTCAAAGATATTTATTGTTGAAAGATTAATCAATAAATTAATGGTTCCTGGTCATAGATCAAAGAAACACAAGATTACATCAAGACAATGTAATGGTAAAGGCGCTACGACTTACAAACTAGTTCAAGAAGCATTAACAATTGTAGAAGCAAAATTAAATAAGAATCCAGTTGAAGTATTCGTTAAGGCAATAGAAAATGCAGCACCAAGAGAAGAAGTAATTGCAATTGAATATGGTGGTGCAAGATATCCTAAGGCACTTGAATGCGCTCCACAAAGAAGAGTAGATTTAGTATTAAGACAAATGACTCAAGGAGCATTCCAAAAGACATTTAATGCAAGAAAGAGTGCAGCTCAAGCACTTGCTGATGAAATAATGAATGCATATACTATGCAAGCAACATCTGCTTCAATATCTAAGAAATTAGAACTTGAAAGACAAGCTGACGCTGCAAGATAAAGCAATAATATTTGCTTAATATTTTATTTTTTAAATATTTTTAATTCTATTACTTTTTTAAAGTACACTTAATTTTTATAAAAAATAAAAATACACTTAAAAGATATTCACTTCTTAGTGATTAATACCCGTAATATTTATAAATAATACTCTATTTCTAAAAAGAATGGACAACATTAAAACAATAGAACAGTTAGAATCAGTAGTAAATGTTGAATGCGGAGATTTAATTATATGTACATACAATACACCATTTACAGCGAAAGGAACAAGCCTTAGCGTAAGCGCAGGAATATACGAACCATATCAAGGAGTCAACAACAGTAGAATGGGACCAGGACATGTAGACCTAGCATATAATGCAAAACAAAGAGCAGATTTAATAAAATCAGACGATTGTTTTAGAGTACATTTAATAGGACATGGATATGGAGTTAAATCACAAATATATAATGTTGATGGAGCGCAAACACAAATACCCATAGATCATTTAATTGATTTTAAAGTTGTAATGAAATCTAAAGAAGTAACAGAATTCTATAAGAAATCTATACAATAAATTATAATTATCTAGAATTTATTTTCTAACTTTTCAAACATTCTTATTATTTTCAATAAAATTATGTGCTTTAGTTAAAATCGTCTTTACAGGATTATGCGTTAATCTTAATAATGCTGCCTCATAATCTAGCCATTCATACTGTTCTATTTCATAAGGATCTATTTTAACTTGCGTTATTTTTGTTTCTGAAAGAAAATACACTGATGTTTTTAGAATTTTTTTATTATTAACTAAATAATGTATCTCAGAGCGAAATCCAAAAATAAGGTCAACCTTAAGCCCTGTTTCTTCGAAAGTTTCTCGTATAGCTGTTTCTTCTTCAGTTTCCTCTTTCTCGCGATTGCCTTTAGGAAAATCCCAATTATTACCATATTTATGATGATTCTTTATTAATAAATAAATTATTGTATCATTAGTATTATTTCTACGATAAATTACTGACCCACAAGACATAACTTTTGGATGCGCATCATACTCTAAAACATTTTCAACATCAATTCTTCCCATGATAATAAAAAGAAAATAAAGCATATTATAAAGCTATTTGTCTAAATGGCTCCTTTCAAAAAGTCTTTTGTGACCGCCTGGCGAACCTTAAATTCACTATTGCAAATATAAATAAATCGGAAAATAATCTTCAAAGATTCTATGTGAGCGTGGTCAAAAAGTCGAACGTGGTGAGATTTTGAAAGGAGCCTGTCTAAATTAAACCAAAGCAAGTCATAATTCAATTATAAAACTTGAAACCCTAGCATATATTATGTAAAGTATATTTACTAGAAAATATTATGCTTCAATAAATTTAAGCACAAATTAAACCAAAATCCATAGAAAAATAACTCAAATTAATTATTTTTAATAAAATTACAATTTATTTATCGACTATAAATTATACTAAAATAATAAAATAACTAAACCCTGTATAAATTTTTACTCGTCATTACTTAATCAATAATTTTATAAACTGAAGAGTGGTTGTAAAATGAGTTATTTGGGTTGGGTGATTGTTAATGTCTGAAAGTACATACATTAAAAATAAGTTTAAGACAGGCAACCGCATCCAATATTTTTCTAAAAACGATTCTAAAAGTAAATTAATATTAATAAGAATACTAAGTTGTGGGTGATTTAAATGAACAATGCATTAGAAAATAAAGTTGAAAATTATAAAAAGAACAATCAAACTGCAGATGCAGAACATATAACATTAACAGATAAACAATTAAAATTATTTAATTTACTAAAAATTAAATCAGCAAGTTCACCCGATAATTGGCCTTCAAAAGAAGAAATAGCCAAAGAATTAGGAGTTAACGAAACTGTCGTTAATACTGTTCTTAATTCCCTAATGCGAAAAGAAGGAATAGATATATTAGTTAATAAGAATACTCAAGGACAAATACCAAGATACGCAATAGACCCATTAGTATTAGAGAAAACCGTTGTCGGAAAAGACCATAATAAAAATAATTCTAATGAATATTGTGCATTATATTTAGCTGAACCAGCTTTTGGAACTAAAGCATTTGACGATACTTATACTATGAAAGGTCTTGCATTATTTTTAAAAGCAAATGGATATGCAGATAAAATAGGCCAAGTAATAATACAAGGAGGAGTTATTCCTCATGTTCCACCATTTAGTTCTAAAGGATACAATAACGATTTAAAATTCTTAGGTCAAATTCCAAGATTTGATGCTGAAAAAAGTTATTCTGAGAAATGGCTTGAAGATAAAATAGCAAATTCATATGAAAAAAAACACTATGAAAAATATATTAACAATAAAAAAGATAGAAAAATAGTAAATTTAACAGACGCATTTTATGCTGCAGGAATACAAATTAAAAATTTAATGCAAGTATTACCACAAAATACTATACTAAGAATGCAATCAGGGGAAGAAGATAGAAAAAATATAGAACATTTAGAAAATGCATACGTTTCTGCTTGGGCTAAAGAAAAAGCAACACAAATAGAAGAAGATAGAGAAGAAATTGAAGAAAAATTAACAGAGTTAAATACGCTAAGTAACAATTATACATTCAAAAAAGAAACTATAGAAAGCATACTTACTGATATAGACAAAAAATTAGCTTTAAATAAAAAAGAAACTAAAAAAGAATACATTACAAGAATAGCAAAAGTATTAGAAGATAAAGCAAAATTGGATAAAAATATACAAAATAATAGTGTGTACGAAAATACTGCAAAAATAGTGTATTCTACAATAAAAGCAAAAAATATTGATGAAACAATTAATAAAAATATTGATTATTTTAATAATGCTCTAGCAAAAGTAAATACAAAAATAGAATTTAATAAATCACAAATAGAATCATTAGATGATACTGCTAAATGGACTGAACAATTAATGGGAGAAGGACGCATGAGTGCTGTTACATGGTTTACAGCACATTATCCTATATTTGCATCAGAATTAGAATTAATATATAAAAAATCCAAAGATCATTATTCTAAAAATTTCTTTGAATTCGGTATCAAACAACATGCAACATTCCATGCATCATCAAGAAAACAAGTAACAATTGATACTGGAGTAATTAATAATATCCAAACTGGAGAAAAAGATCAAGCAATTATTGAATACGATACTATGGAAACCGGTAAAAAAAGTATTTTAATGATACATAATTTAAATAGCTCATTTTCAGACAATGCGAGTTCAGCTAATATCAAAGATGCAAAACTTCTTTCTAATTATAACAATATGGTATTACAAAAATTCTACAGCGATGTAGATACTTTAAAACAACCAGACATAATGTTACTTGGAGGCCACGGTCTTGGAGGATTTAGAGTAATGCCTTGGTTTAAAGAAAGTGAACACATCATAGACGGAGAATTTATTAAAGGACAAGAAATATCATATTTAATAGATTTACCAACATTACAATCAGTCCCTAAATTAGAAAGCATAATTGGCAAAATATCTAATAATCATACTAAACGATATGCTAAAGGACCTTACGGAACAGGAGCTGTAATACATACTGAGAACGCAGATAAAGTTAATAGTTTCACAATTGTTGATACCGCAAAACTTATCGAGTTTGGTAAACTTGCAACAGAAATAGAAACTTATGAAAAATATCTAAATGGTGAAACCGTAACTGAAGAAGTTAAAACACAATTACAAAATATTGTTAAAGAAACTTATAAAAAAATAGAAGCAGCAGGAGATATGCACATCGGTGATGCAGATAACATGGACAGATATAGTAAATACGAATTAATAAAAGCATCACAAATATATCAAGAAAAAAACGGCTTACCAAATATCGTATCATGGGATGAAGTATTACATGGTACAGAGAGTAGAATATTTAACAGTGCATCAAGATATGAAGCAAAAACGCCAGAACATTTCCAAACAGCAGTAATAGATGTAATATTAAATAATCCAAATTTAAATTCAGAACAAAAATTACAACTCATGGCAAGAGAAGCAAAACGAAATCATATGGGAATAACAATTCCTAATGCGTCCTTACAATTACGTGAAGCAAAAAGATTACTTGAACCATACGTAAATAAAATATTAGACAATAATGGTAAAATGATATTTATGAGTGGAAATCATTACAATAAATCTACAAGAGATTCTGATGAAGCAACACAACTTGCAAGTGCTTTATGTAGATTAGAATATCTTAACACACCTCAAGTATTAGAATTCAATGGAAATGGTAACGATGTTGGTTTAGGAACAATACGTCTTGAAGGAGATAAAAAATTATTCGCAATGCATAAATTCCCGACGTCTAATGATGAAATATACGGAATATTTAAGCACATGGTAAGTATGAATAATAATTCAGATATAATAATTGCAGGAGATAGACATCAAACTGGCGCAGGATATGCAAATGGTCAATTAGCAGTATTACATCCTGGCTACGAAACAATAAATAAATACGTACCATTAATAGGAAAACCTGCAGGATTAAGAGGACTAATTAACGTCCATTACGATGTTAATCATAAAGGAGTATATACTGTTGATTTCGTATTAAATCCAACTCTTGAAAAAATTATTGAAGAAAGAAATATAATGTAAATAATTATGAATTTATTATAATTACTATATCATATTACTATTAAAATATTTTATTTTTTTAATATTTTTTATTTTTCTAAGCACATCATGAATAATAAATTAATAGCCTATGAAACTTAAAAGAGAGCCAACAAAATTCGAACAAAGTGTTTACAAAGAAATTTCTAAAATCCCGAAAGGCAAAGTTATAACATATACTCAACTTGCAAAAGTTCTAAAATCACATCCAAGAGCTGTAGGTCAAGCATTAAAAAGAAACCCTTACGCGCCAATTGTTCCATGCCACAGAGTAATACATTCTAATGGAGAAATAGGAGGATACAATGGAATAAAAAACTCTAAGAAAAAGATAAAATTATTAAAGAATGAAGGCATAAAAATTATTAAAGGCAATATACAAGTGGAGTCAAAATGAAATCACATTTAATAGATATAATTAAAACAGAGTTAGCAGAATTTTTTCATTTTACTGAATATCTTAAGAAGAAAGAATTAGGAAAAGAAAAAATTGAAACTAAGAGAGCTTACGTTGATAATTTACACGGATTACTATCAACATTATTAGATAACACTAAAATCAATATGCTAATAGGACTTAGTAAAACACCAATTACATACGATATTGAAATAAGTCCCAAAATGGAAATAAATCAAAAAATATGCATTACAATTAATAATTTAGCAACAGAAAATACGCCATCATCAAATATTGAAATAATATTAAACGATCATAAACTAAAATACGAACAAAAATTTAATATAACCTCTCTTGAAAATTATAAAAAGACAAAAAGTGAAATATGTAAATATCTAACAGAGGGTCAAGGATCATGGATATATCAAACAAAAACAGAGACTGATTCAAATATACTAAAAGGTGCACAATGACTAAAATATTTAAAATTGCAATAATAATTGGACCAATAGGTTTTCAAGATACTGAGTTTAATACACCTTATCAATATTTTATTAAACAAGGCGCTAAAGTTGATGTGTATAGTACTAAAAGAGGAATTGCAAAAGGAACAAATGGTCTTGAATTTAATGTTGAACACATACTTGACGAATTAGAGGTTGCAGTATACGATGCAATAGTATTTGTTGGTGGTCCTGGCACAAAAACAATTAGAACAGATAATAATTCTTCATTCATTGCAAAATCTGCCGTTAAAGAAAATAAAATTCTAGCAGCAATATGCTTAAGTCCTACAATACTTGCAAAAGCTGGAGTACTAAAAGGAAAGAAAGCAACAGTTTGGCTAGGCATTGATCCAGAATTTGATATGCGAACATCAGTATATATAGAAAAGCAAGGCGCAAAATATACTGGGCTTGATGTTACAATTGATGGAAACATAATTACCGCAAATGGTCCGCAAGCTGCGCAAAAATATGCAGAAGCAATATGGCAAAAATTGAATGAAAAGAAGAATTAATTAGTTCTATAATCAAATATATTCCTAACTCGCGTATGTTTTATTAGTTAATTTATTTCTTATAATTTGCAAGTTCTGGAATTATCCATCTTATTCCAAATCGAAAATCAGAAACATCTCCTTTGTATCTAGGAATTATATGCAAATGCAGATGATCAACAGTTCTTCCAGCATATAAACCATCATTATTACCAAAATTATAATCAGTAAATATTGTATCAATTCCTACATGTGATAACATCTTTTTTGCATATTCCCTGGTTACTACATCTCCAGGATTTTTTAACATCTCATCATACCACAAAGAATTTTTATCAACATTAATTAATTCTTGAGAAAATACACCATACATTTCTTTTAATGGAGTTGATTTTATAATTTTAATAGTATCTTCAACTGAATCTATTAAAACATATCTTTCAGATTTTGTTAAATCAGTTAATGATAAAACATGTCTTTTTGGAATAACTTCAGCGTGACCTGGACTTATTGGATATCTATCAAATCTAGAATAAAAATAATCATTTTCGTATATTAACCCAATCTTCTTATCATATACTTTACAAAAAAAGCAATCATCCATACCTTATTGGAAATCGAATCAATATATAAACCTAACCACATTACTACTGCATAATGATACTTTCAATAAAATTTTTAAAGATAATAACTAAACCTGAATAATGTTAAAACCATACGACGTCATATTAAATTTGTACGAACAAAATCCTGCGTTTAGAACAAGATATAATTATGTATTTAGAAATACGACTAAACAATTAAATGAAGATTTAATAAGAATACAAAATAGTTCAATAACAGAATACACAATAACAGAATTAGATAATATCACATCTACAAAAGGTAATGAAAAAAATACACTAGCAAGATTATTAGCATATCTACCTCCAAAAAAAGTCTTTGAAACATTCGGAGAAGAAACATTATTTTGGACTTGGCATAGATATAATGATGGTGAAAGAAATAAATTAATACTTGAACAATATGCCAAACTTACAGGAAAAGATGACAAAATTCTGGAAAAATCTAGACTTGCACAATGGAGAATATATCATGATGGAAATACGCTTCCAAAAGATACGTCAAATATGTATAAGGCCATAACACAATTAGATAAAAATATAGCAGAAATAAATTTAGAAGAAACAATACTAAAATTTGCTAAAAATAAAAAAGCAGTTAAGAAAGTAATAAATAGATATTCTCTAACAACAATGATTGTTGACGAATTATATCTTGAAGGAACAGGTTACGATGCACGTTACGATAAAATAAATCCAAAAACATTAGAAAATAACATTAATATAATAAGAGTAATATTAATGGATACTCCAATAGGTGTTGCATTAATGTATAATAATAACCCTGTAGCTCTAACAACATTCGCATTCGAAGATAACGCATTACAAATACATCAAATACAAGGAGTTAAAGCAAGAATAGTCGATAAAAAATGTAATTTAATAAAAAGTCTTCGAACAGAGGGACTGTTTAATTTTAATTGGAAAAAAACATTAGTTAGTATAATTGAAGAAGCTGCTAAAGATTTCAGCAATACGCCGCAACGAAGTAGATCATACATAA
>CAVZPN010000040.1:0-10296 GCA_963777125.1 uncultured archaeon
GCTGCATGAGCAGTTCTCTTACCATTTCTAGTTTGTAAGATGTATAATTTACCTTCTTGAATTGTAAATTCCATATCTTGCATATCTTTGTAATGTTTCTCGAGTTTATCTTTCATACCAACTAATTGTTTGTATATTGCTGGATTTTGTTTTGCTAATTGATCAATATCTAGTGGAGTTCTAATTCCTGCTACTACATCTTCACCTTGAGCATTCATTAAATATTCACCATAGAATTTATTCTCGCCAGTGCTTGGATTTCTTGAAAAGCAAACACCAGTTCCTGATGAGTCACCCATGTTACCAAAGACCATTGATTGAATATTTACTGCAGTTCCTTTTAATCCATGAATGTCGTTTAATTTTCTGTACGTAATTGCTCTAGCATTATTCCATGATCCGAATACTGCTTCAATTGACATGTATAATTGTGTTTTTGGATCTTCCGGGAATGATTTTTTAGTTACTTTTAATACTAATGCCTTATAGTTCTTTACTAACTCTTTTAAGTCAGCAGCAGTTAAGTCAGTATCTAATTTAGCTCCTCTCTTGCTTTTTAGAGCATGAATTTCATGTTCGAAATCATGATGTTCAACATTCATTACAACATTACCAAACATTTGAATAAATCTTCTGTAAGTATCCCATGCAAATCTTTCATTCTTAGTCTTCTTAATTAATACCTCAACAACTTTATCGTTGATACCTAAGTTTAGAATAGTATCCATCATACCAGGCATACTTGATGCTGCGCCTGATCTTACAGAAACTAATAAAGGATTCACAGGGTCATTAAATTTTGCACCCATAGTTTTTTCTAATCGAGCAATATTTGCATCAACTTGTTCTGTTAATCCTTTAGGGAATGCTTTACCTGATTCATAATATAAGTGGCATGTCTCAGTTGTAATTGTAAAGCCTGCTGGAACTGGAATACCTAGAGTAGTCATTTCAGCCAGATTTGCTCCTTTGCCCCCAAGTAATTCTTTCATGTCTCTATTTCCTTCATCAAAGAAATAAACCATTTTTAAAGCCTTAGAGTTAGTACTTTTAGTTGTAGCAACAACAGCCTTAGAATCCTTAGAAACAACAGCAACACTCTTAGAAACACTCTTTGAGCCTGCATTCTTTTTTACATTAGTCTTACTTACCATTTAATCACCCTTACTATATTCTTGTTAATAGAGAATATATCTCAATATTTTATCTTTGTATAATAAAGGACAAATAATTTATTTAAATGTTTTATGGTAGTTAAAATTAGAAGAGAATAATTATAAAAAAATTGAATAGCAATAAAATACTTTTTAAATTTTATTTAATAATATCATCTACAAATCTGGAGAAATATATTTAATTAAACTTGGCGTAATATAATATGTTTTAAATTGTGCTTCATCTATCTTAATATCTTTTTGTAGAAGAGTATTTAATGTAGTGTGATTTGATTGAGTATTAATTTGAGAGTTCTCTTGTTTTGAATTTGAAATCATACAATAGCCTATAAATGCAAATAAACCTATAAACCCACAACTTGCTACTTTTCCAACATTATTTAAAAAATTCGGGTCGTATCGTATTATATTTTCCGTTTGATATGATTTCTTTCTAAAAGTACTTATGTTATTATATCTAACACGCGGAAATGTTTCTACATTATTTGCTTCCTTAAATCTTTGAGCAAATGTTTTAGTATCATGTCTATGTGGAAATGTTTCCATATTTATTACATATTTTGAATTGTTATTCATTTTAATTTCCGTTTAGTTATTCTTTAAACTATCGCGATATGCAGTTATTAACGAGTCGCGTGTACAAAAATATGTTTTAGTAATAGAATCTTTTTTAGCATAAGAACCTTCAATAGAATTTATTGTAGCAGTATAAGTTGAATCTAATTTTGCAATAACAGGTAACTTACTATAATCAGGATTTTTATCAAAAAGACCGCCACCAACCATAACACACAATGAAAGAAAGCCGGCTACATTTCCAAGAACAGATCCAAATTTATTTTCAAAAGAATTAGCCGTATTAATTGAATTAACTATATTAATTTTATTAACAACTATTTCAATACTATCTGATTTTTGTTCTTGAGTCATTTTTCCTCGCAAATATTTATTTAAAATAATACTTGCAGAATAATAATTGTTTTATAAATATGATTATTATTAAATACCGTTCTAATTAAGTAAATCTACAATTTAGGAAGAGAAATATTTGTAAAAGTATATTCAGGATTTATTGTAATAGGATTTGAAAATGCTTTTTCCAAATATCTTTTTGTATTATTATGACATTTTTCAAAAGCGCAACTAGTATCTCCTATAGTTCGTAAAATATCTATGGAACAAACACCGTTCGGAAATAGATCATGTTCTTTTTCACGAGTATATTTCCATTCAGAACCTAATTTCAATAATACGACATTCCTTAAATTTAATTCCTTCACATCGCAAGTTCCCCATCTTTGATCATAAGTAGGATCTACAATAATAGTGCCATAAATATCTTTATTAGGTAAAACAAAAGGAAGGATAACATAATCATGATCATGTTTAATACCGAAGGCATCAGCTGCATTCGCATATCCTAATTCTATTAATGATAGCGTAACGTTTCTTGCCGATACCCCACAACAGGATTCTGGAAAAGAATCCTTTAAATTATATTTTTTCCCAAGAATATAATGAAAATGAGACACCTGATATGCAACAGACATGTGTTTAGATAAATCTTCAATAGAATCAACAATCATAGCGCTTGGACCAAATACAGTAGAATGTTTATTTAAAGTTCTTTGTACAGCAATATGATCTAAATCATCGTTCGGATCATAAAAATGCGGAACAAATTTAAGATATTTCTGAGAATCAATATTTGTTTTAGAAGTAATTTTCGTAAGATCAAGTCCACCATTATATTGTTTCATCTCTTTTTCAAATAGTAAAGTATCTAATTTAACATCATCATTTAAGCGAGATATTTTAGTATTTTCTAATTCAAAAAAACTATATATGGACATAAAAAAAAGAGAAAAAAAATATTTTTATAAATGTTTTTATTAATTATTACTATAGAGAAAATAAGGCATAATTAGAATAAACTTTCAAAGCACTAATCACTATTTTATTCCTTGAGCACTAATTCAACAATTGCTTCTACATGTGGAGTATGAGGAAATAAGTCAAACATTGCTTGCGATTTCAATTCATAATCTTTAAACTTAGGTAAGTCTTTTCCTAACTGTTCAATATTACATGAAATATAAATAATAATTTTTGGTTTTAACTTATTTAATTGATCAATTGTTTTTGGATGCATTCCTGATCTTGGTGGATCAGTTATTACAATTAAATCTTTATCTGGCAAATCAACTTTCTTTAATTGCATTGCATCCATCTCAATAATATCAGCGTTAGGGATCTTATTTTTTTCAATATTAATTCTTGCAGCACTAACACAATGTTTATCTGCTTCAATAATGAATAATTTATTGAAAAATTCACAATTATTAATTCCAAAAGTTCCAACACCAGCATATAAATCAAGTAAAGTTAATTTTTGTGATTCATGTTTTTTACATAATTTATGAACGTATTCATGCATCTTTTCTGCCATTGCAGTATTATTTTGAAAAAATCCTTGAAGAGAATAAGTAAATTCTTTATTCAAATAATTTTCCGTTAACATATCAGTTCCTTTTACAACAAAGAATTCTTCAGATATACTCATATCAGTTTGCTTTGGAACATACGTTACAACAATATTTTCTGCAGTAGAAATCTTTGCATAATTTTTTATCTTATCAATAGCTTCTCCAGTCTTTGGTGAATCCTCGTTTAATACAAAAGAAATTGATGAAGTATTTCCTGGAGTTCTAATAACAGCATATCTATAAGTTCCAATAGTCTTTCTCACATCAAACACATCAACACCATTAAAGTTCTGACGAATTTCTGCAATTAAAGCATTTAATTTTTCATTTGCAATAACACATTTATGAATATCAACAAAATTTTTCCAATCGCCTTTCTTTCTTAAACCCGTGCCTCTTGGAGTAAACATTAAATCCATTCTATTACGATAATAATATTCTTTATCTGAATATACTTCAATAGAATCCGGTTCTACGTGTATTGATGATGCTAGTTGTTTTCTTTTATTATCTAATTGAGTTGCATAATCAATATGCTGACTTGCGCATCCACCGCATTGACCAAAATATTCACATAAAGGAGTTGCCATAAGAATAGGAAATAAAAACGATTTAAGAATGTTATTATAAAAGAAGTAAAATTTTTATACTAGGATGTACTTACACCACTCAGCATAACAAGAATTATCATCATGAAAGTACCCTAACCTTTCAGCGTCTCCGTGCTATCGTCATAGTGGCGTCATAAAAATTTTAAGTAAGAAAATTTTTAGGATGCAAGTAGCGCACTACTTTGCATAAGTAGCCGTTCTTTTTGGACGGCAATTTTATTATTCTAAACAGATTAATTAAACTATCTAGAGTTTTTTCGGAAGATTTACGAAAAATACGAAAAAGCACACTAATATTAAATAATAATTATCTTTTATTTCATCAAATTTATATACATTATAACTATCCTTTTTAAATGGCAAGTATTGGCTTTACAACCGGCGGATTATATCGTTCTGGAATAGCAATGGATAAAATAATAGAGTTATATCTTAATTCTGGAACTGATACTATTGAATTAAGTTTTGGCACTCCTAAAGAACTTTTTGAATATAACCTATCTGATTTTGCAATTGAAAATCTTAAGAAATTCAAATCTGTCTCAATTCACGCACCTTTCAAAGAAGTTAAATATGAAGATAACGATAATACTCATAAAATTATTAAAAAATTAAAAGAATTATATAATTCTACAACTATTAGCGGATTTGTTTTACATCCTGACACAATAGATAATTTTGAAATATTAGCTAAATCTGACTTACCATTTTTAATAGAAAATATGGATGGAAGAAAAACCATAGGTACTCACCCAGAGTATTTTGCAGAATTAAAACAAAAATATAACTTCGGATTTGTTTTAGATATTCAACATGCTTATGAACATGACCATACTATGAATATTGCAAAAGAATTTATTGAAGTTATGGGCGATAGATTAAAACATATGCATGTAAGTGGCTGGACTAATGTAGAAATTCACGTGCCAGTTTATCGCGCTGATAATAAAGAAGCTATAACTAAGATTTTAGAATTAAATATAAACGTTCCAAAAATACTCGAAGGAACATTACTTGAAGACATAAATAATAATATAACAAAAGAATTAGAATATGTAAGCAAGTACAACAAATAATAATATAGATAATTCTAAATTAGTAATATCAGCTAAAGCCAACACAACCACTATTAAACAGACAACGGCCAATTAGAAGTTAACTTTATATACTGAAATATTATTAGCCAAATTATGATATTCAAATACAGTAATTCGTCTATTGAAAATATTGTTGGAATAGACTATCTTAAATTAAATGAAAAAGACCATTACAGTACAGGTTATGCCTATGGACAGCTTCTAGTAAAATCTAAAAATCCTATAATAAAACTTTTAAAAAATAGGTTAGTTAGAATATTTTTATCAACAGCATATTTTTTAATAAAAAAACATTACAAAAATATCAGAATTCCAAAAGATTATGCAGATGAAATAAAGGGTTATTCTGATTCTACAGGAATAAATTATAATCACATATTTTTATTAAACTTCGGATTTGATATTATTGCCAGATACGGATTTCATTGTTCAACAATGTCCTTTTTTAATAAAAAATCCGTGCTAGTTGGAAGAAACACAGATGTTCCACCACATGTTGCAATAATATCATTAAAATATGCAAAATCGATGATTGTAGACGTTTCAATACCTGATAAAAAAAGATTTACACATGTATCAATGCCATTATTTGTTGGCTCATTAAATGGATTTAATGAAGATGGTCTTTCTGTAAATTCTCATCAGATAAGAGAAGTTAACGAAAAAGTTAAAGATACTAGACTTGCAACTCCACTACTTGTTCGAATGTTGCTTGAAAGCGCTACTAGTTTGAAAAACGCTGAAGAAATAGTTAGAAATAATATTACCAAAAGGTCACTTAATATTATGGTAACTTCAAAAAAGGAGAAGAAAAGCGATATTTTTGAAATTAATCCACATAACGTGAGTTTAATTCATAATCAAAATAATATACATACTTGTTGTGTAACATTTTTTCAAAGCAAAGATATGCAAAAATATCACAATGGATTATCAAAACGTCCAAGAATAAGGATTAAATTAATGCAGGAACTAATTAATGAACATACTGAAATGTCATATGACCATTTAATTACAATATTAAAAGACCATAGAAATGGGATAGAATATCCTGAGGGGAAAAAATCAATAACAAACGAAGGAACAATTCAAAGTTTTATTTTTGATTTAACAAATAACGTAATTATAATGTCTAATGGAACTAAAAGACCAGTTTCTCTAACAGGAGAATATGTGAAGATAAAGGTTAAATAAGAATATTAAAGAAAAATTTATATATCTTTAACAGAACCATATACTATGAAAAATTTAAACCCAAATCTTGAAAAATGTATACAAAGATTAGAAGAAAATACTAAGAAAAGAATAATAGATCCAGATCTTGAAGCTTATGCAATTAATAATTTACGAGATAAATATGATATTTTAAAATTTAGAAAAGAATATATTAATTCTATGAAAGAGATAATAGAACAAAATGTAAAGGAAAATAAAACACAAGATCATGGCGTACAATTGGTTAATCGAGGATATTCTATACAAAAAGTTGCAACATTTTTTGTACATGATGGATTAATGTATACTTTAGGACACATGTTTGATCAAGAAACACTACTTGCATGGTACTCCGTACTACCTTACATGAAAAGAAATTTCCCAAAAGATATGTATCAGAAAAAGTAATTAAACAAAATAACTCGCACATATTATAGAATAATTAATCTATTCTCCTTTCAATTTCTTGATCGCCTGCACCTTTTACAAAAGCTGCACCAAAACACATGTCGCTAAAGCGACAATAATTATTATCTACTCTCCTTTCAATTTCTTTATTAATTCTAGAATCTTTTGACCAGAATATTTTCCACGATATTCTTTCATGACTAATCCCATTACTGCATTAGTATTCAAGTTAGGTTTTTCTGAAATTGTTTTAGTAATATAATCAACTAGTTCATCTTCATTAGTTTGATATCTTGAAAAGTCAATGATTTTACCTTGTTCATTTTTAGATATTGCAAGTAATATTTCAAATACTGCTTCTTTTGCTATTTCATTAGTATTTAATTTCGAGAATATTTGATCGTATTGTTCTGTAGATATATTTGCTTCAACATTATATCTTGTTTTAATATCTTTTAACATACTATCAAGCGCTTCTGCAATTGTAACAGGCTTAATTTGAGGATATTTTTTAATAAATAATTCGAAATTTGGTTCAAATACTAAGTCTTTTGCAACTTGTCTTGGAATAGTGTATTCTTTAACGAATCTTTCAATCTTATCTTTAATTAATTCAGGTTTTGAAATACCCTCAATAGAAGGAGTAATTGTTGGTACATCAGTTTCTGGATACATTCTTGAACCGCCAGGCATTGGTCTTAAAAATTGTGATGTGCCATCTTCTTTTGCATTTCTAACTTCTTTAGATAAACCATGTTCTAATAAATATCTTATTGCTTCATCAATTTTTTTGAATGCTAATTGACATTTATCGGTTGAGCCTAAAATAAATATCATACCATCATCAGTTCCTAAACCTAATTTATTGTAAATGTTCTTAACAATTTCAGCTATTCCATATTTTTCTAAATTCTCATCGGTATGAATTAAACCATTTAATCCTAGAACTTTTATTCTATCACTAAGTTCAGTTCCAAATCGTCTATTAGGATTAACTTCATAACCGAAAAATCCATTAAATAATGGATAAGCCTTGCCGTAAATTGAAAGACCCGACTCAATTCCTGTTTTAATAAATCCTTTTTGTAGTGATTTAAACTCCTCAGTAAAATCTTGAACTTTATCTTTACCAGAATTTAATAATTCAATTGTTATGCCTTTAATTTTTAATTCTTCACGCAATTTTAACATATTTAATTGTCTTAAAGCCTCAAGCTCCACAACAGTATCAATTAATTTTAAATCCTGAACACCTTTAATTTCGGCTCTCTCTCCGCCCGCAACAGAGACATTAACATCTTGTCTAATAGTTCCTAATCCTCGTTTAACTTTTCCAGTACTTCGAAGTAACATTCCAATAAATGCTGCAACTTCTTTAACTTCCATTGGCGTTCGCATATCTGGGCCAGTTGCAATTTCAATTAATGGAATTCCAAGCCTATCTAATCGATATATGTCTTGACTTGCATCTCTTTTAATTATTCTTGCAGCATCTTCTTCTAAACAAACAGTATCAACATTAACTTTTAATACATTATTATTAGATAACTCAACATTCATCACACCATTTCTTGCAATAAGAGAAGTTCTCTGAAATCCACTGGTATTTGAACCATCAACAACAGTTTTTCTCATAACATGAATTTGATCAACAACTTGCGCATCAGTCATTAGTGCAAATTGTAATACTAAATTTAAAGCATCATTATTCATAACACTTGGTGGACATTCATCAAGTTCAATTAAACAATTAGAATTATGATAATATTCGTAAATGAAACTTTTACGTTTTTCCATTTCGGCTGATGCCGCAACATCAACTTGTCCAGTTTCACCAGCTGACGCTCGAAGAATTCTTTTAATAGTATTATCAGGAGTATCATCGCGAATTGTAGACGGACAATTACAAAAAAGCTTTCGAGTATCAAGCTGTTGATGTATTTCAAGGCCAGCTTTTAATCCAATTTTTGAATAATCTAAAACCATAAATATCACGAATCCTTAAATGTTTAAATAGGTTATGCTTAAAATATCATTGCGATAATTAATCCAATTACTCCTAAGATAAATCCTATTACAGCGCCAGTGGTTGGCATTTGTTTAAACACAAACAAAATTAAAAGGGGTTCAACTAATAATATTGCTACAATTGATGCAATACTTACAATCCAAATATTTTTGAATGCACTAAATCCGATCATATATCCGAGTATTAAAAATCCTCCTGCAATAGATATTAATAAAAACATTTTAAGAATTATATATATTAATGGATTGCCTGAAAGATTAAAATTTCTTGCGGCAATCATTTCAGCATATATCGCTAGTGCTTCTCCCATAATTAATAAAAATATTGCTAAAATCTTCAATAATGTTGAATTCATAATTTCACATCAAAAATGTATCAATAAAATATTTACTAAAATATAATTGTTAAAATATCAAAAATACTCACAATATCGTGATTATCTCGCCAACATTTGCTTTCAAAGAATATAATTGTGGAGGTCTAAATGAGACATTACGCATTACTTCTTGTTCTTCGAGTATATCTAATGATAATATTTTCTTTCTAAAATTTCTCTTATCAAATTTTTCTTCAAATACTATCTCGTAGATTTCTTGAACTTGAGTCATAGTAAATTTCTTTGGAAGCATTGAAAATGCAACTGTTGTATATTCAAATTTCCATTTTAATCGTTTAAACGCGTATGTTAATATTTCTTTATGATCGAAGGCTAATACTGGAAGTTTTGTTATTGAAAACCATTGTGCAACCCGACAGCCTGAGTGCCCCGAGCGAAAAATGGGCTTGCCAGAAACTCGGCGTGCGAAAACCTTCGTGCGCCGAAAAATGCCAAACCCAATCCGGTGAGCGCGAAGTGCACGCCCACCGAAATAATTCAGGAGCAAGCAGCACGAGCATCGGGCCAGCGGCTGGTACGCCAGCCGGTACAGCAGAGCGGCCCCATCGGCGTGCTCCAGCGCCAGCGTCAACAAGCCCTGCGGACCTGGGGCAGCGAGCCTGAGGAAGTTCTGAGTACTGACTCAGACTCAGACAACATCTTCCTGAATAATGATCCTGACTCATGTTCTGATTGACATAGTTGGATTGTCACCTGAAAAAGTTGGACCCCCTCCTATAGTTATAAGTATCTGAACCTTATTATGAATTAAAAACTTGTCACATTCCCTATTTTAGCTAGGAAAAAATCCCTAGTTACGTCATACGATTACTAAATTCTTGCTGTGCCAGCCACAGTAAAAATTCCCTACCACATTTTCTCAGGACATGGCAGTAAAT
>CAVZPN010000041.1:0-18472 GCA_963777125.1 uncultured archaeon
AAAAAATACTATAATTGCTGGAGAAATAATTACATTTAATGCGACAGCATCTCGTGGAATTGCGCCTTATACATATAAATGGACAATGCATGATGGAACTAAATTTACTGGGGTTGGCGCTTATAAAAATTATACTATTGCTGGAACTTATAGAGTAAATTTAACTGTTAGTGATGGTGTTGGTAATAATTATAGTTCTTATGCAGATATTACTGTTAAGAATTCTTACAAACTAACAATTATAGTTTCCGATAATAAAACTTCCGTTAGATTACCTAATGTAACAATAGATATCGGTAATGTAGTTCAAAATACCGATACTTCTGGCGTAATTACTCTTAGACTTGTTGAAGGTAGTAAAATTATATCTTTATTTAAAGAAAATTATGCTGACTATAATTATCGTACAAATTTAAATGCTGATCAAACAATTTATTTGAATATGACTTATGCAGATTTTATTCCTCCGAAAATAGAGTTACTTGTTGATAACGATGCAATATTAAGTAAAGATGCTATTGCTTTGAAATTTAAATTTATTGATAATAGTGTTTCTACATGTTCATTATACGTTACGAGTGCTAATAGTAGTTGGTATGTTCTTAAAGATTCAGGTGATAATTTAGCGTCTAATACTATTTATACTTTCGAATTGACTGATATAGATTATGGTGCATATAAGTGGAAGATAGAATGCATGGATTCAGATAATAATCGCGCTTATAGTGATGAAAGAAGATTTGTTGTATCCGATGGTAATGTTGCAATAGTATTGCAATCTACTAATCAGAATTCTGATAGTATTAATCTTGCTTTAGATAATATGAATAAGTTATCAGGTGATGAATCTGTAGTTGCAGATTTATTGAATATTAAGAGTAATTTAAATCAAATTTTGGATAGGGTAGGTAGATTAGATAAGGATGTACATGATTTAGCCTATAGACGTGATTTAGATGAAGCAGGTTTAGCTGCTGCTCAAAAGAATTTAACTACAGTTATTGAAACAATGAAGTCTAATACTCCTATTAATATTAAAATTACTGATTCTAAAACATTTGTAAAATATGTACATGACGATGATTTAAAGTCATTAATAGATGAATATGTTGCTATTAAGAATTTGAAATTTGATAAAAGATTATTTTTAGAATCGACTAAACTTACACAATCAAGCATTATAATATCCACGCGTGTTCGTAATGTAGATCTATATTATCTAGATGGAAGAATTTCTAGTGTAACTGTAGTAACTAAAGATATACAATTTGCAAAATCTGAAGATAAATATGCTATTGCAAACTCTAAAACTATGAGTTATGTTGAAGTAATTCCAAAAACCATTACTCAAAGCGCTAAATATCTTCAACTATTAAATAAAGAGTACACTATATTAAAAGATGATCCATTAATCGAATATCCTTCAGATACAACTTTAATAAGTTATTATATTAACGGAACTATTGTGCTTGATGAATTCCAAAATACTGATACGGTTTTAATTGAAAAAAACATTAATACTATACAATCAACAACAGGATTTGCAATATTTGGTATTGATGCCATATCTAATATTAAATTAGAAGGTCAAGGCATTATGATTATATTACTTGTATTGTTGTTGTTATTTTACTTTATTGTTAATTTCGATATTATTGATAAAATACGTAATTTTGTTAATAGTAGATTTAATGGATTTGGTTCAAAAAAGAGAATATCTTACATTAAAGTGTTAATTAATGATTCAATTGATTATTTAAAAACGGATGATTATGATAAGGCTGCATTAATTTACAGTGAGATAAAATTATCTTATGAGAGTGCAAATAATTATATCAAAAAACAAGTATACGATGAGTCTTTTGAACTATGTAATCAATTAGATCTTAATTATGCAATGAAATTATTAGATAAAGCTGAAAGTTATATTAGAATGCAGGATAGAAATAATGCCATTTTAGAATTCGAAAAATTACAAAATACTTATAATAAGCTTAGTGATAAATATCGCGTGCAAATTGATGATAGATTTCAAAGAATTGCGTCACATATGAAAAATAACTTTTAATTAAATGTTTAATGTTAAAATGAATTATACTTTAATGATGAAATAGTAAAACTAACTAACACAAATGAACCGAACATGAACAGAACAATTGATGACTTAATTGCGGGCAGGAAAAGTAAGCCTGATAAAAAAAATATGTATATATTAATTATAGTTATAGCTTTATTATTTTTAACAATAATTGGTTTGATAGTACTTTCTACATTTGTAGGATTTTTTGTAACGCAATTCTCTGGAAAAGCAGGTTATGTATATAATATGGTAATAGAATATAGGGAATGTGCAACATTATGGTCTGGAGTTTCTGGAGCTGCAGTAATGGTTCCCGGATTATTTAATGAATGGTCTGAACCAATGTCTAGTTGTGGATTAATTGAACTTTATCCTATGTTTAATTGTCTTGAACCTGGAAAACCTCATGTAATAATGGCTTCACAAGTGCCTTCAAGTAGTATTGCTTGGAATGATACTCTTTATCCAGCAAATGCCTCTGATATAGATGCATATTTAGGAATAGATTATTCTTATGCAACATCTGCGCAAAGAACTTTTGTAGAACAAATATCTTATCAAATTGGTACGCAAATATATACTGTTCCTGGAACCAGAACAAGACATACGGGCGATACTGAGATTTCTCCTTTTGATATTGGGTTATTGAAAGATAGTAATAATAATTTAATTTTTATTTCTCATATTAATGCAAATTTTACTAGAGGATTTAGTAATAAATTATATAATTATCAAATGATATTACCTGTTCTTAATAATACTAATCCTACTTATTTCTTTTTTACGGATCCAAGCTATACTTGTCCTGCAGGTGCTGGTGAAGGTCCTGAAGATGGTATTGTTACTGGTAATGTAACAACTGTATCTGGAGATCCTCTTGAGGGAGTAATAGTTGTTATAGCTGGCATGAGTACTGTTACAAATGCTGCAGGTACTTATAGTATTTCTGCTCCTGCAGGTAGTCAACGTATTTTCGGTATTCGTTCAGGATATCAAGCATACGTTGGTAATGTGACTGTTGTAGCTTTAAGTGTTGTAACACATAATTTTGCAATGGTTAATGAAGCAGTTCTTAATCCTAATACAGGTATGGGTGTGGGTCCTGGAACTAATGATAATGTTGATGTTGGGCCAGGTCAAGATGTGGGTCCAGGTCAAGATGTAGGGCCAGGCGAAGCTCCATTAGTTCCTATTGTTCAAGAACCAAAAAAAATTGAAGGAATAGATTATGTTATTTCTTTATCTAGGATTGATAGAAAATTAATGGTTGGAAATTTTTTACAAGAAATAATCTCTTTTTATAGTTATAAAAAAGGCGTAGCAAATTTACAATTTACAATTATTAATGATAATAGCACTAACAGTACGAATGTTACAGGGGTAACAAAATTAACTGATCTAATAAAATTAGATAAGGAAACTATGGTTATTGCTCCAAATAGTAATGAACAATTAACTTTAACAATATTTGGTGAAGGAAAACCCGGGATATATACGGGTTCTCTAGTTATTGATGGTGATTTAAAAGAAATAATTCCTATAAGAATAGAATTATTAGATAAAAGCCGATTACCTGTTGAAGCATTATTAATTATGCTTGATGTTGACAATCGTAATATTTATTCATCTGATAAATTAAAATTCAAAACTGATTTACATAATTTATTATCGGATGAATCGTATCCTGTTTATTTACAGTATACAATTCAAGATAGTGCAGGTAAAACTATTCTTACCGATAATGCTAATGTATATGTTCAAACATCCTTCTCTTTATTAAAATCAGAACAGTTACCAGAAAATATTCCAACTGGAGATTATGTATTAAGAGTGACTGCAAATTATCTTGGTTTATCAAGTGGTGCAAGCACGGCATTTAGTGTTATCTTGCCATTTTATGAAGTGATATTATGGGGACTTAAAGTATGGATGTGGATTTTAATATTGTTGTTATTGTTGCTTTCATTGCTAGCTTTCTTTTTAATTAGAAAACATATTCAAGGTAAAAAAAGGTACGCATTCAAGTTAGAATTAGCTGAACTTCCAAAACCTGGTGAAAGATCTGCATTTGTTGGTAAAATTGCTGAAACTGAACATAAAACTTATTTTGATTTAGAACAATTTAAAGTTCACACTATTGTAGCTGGAGCAACTGGTGGTGGTAAATCTGTTGCTGCGCAAGTAATTGTTGAAGAAGCATTATTGAAAAATGTTGCAGTAATAGTCTTTGATCCAACAGCACAGTGGTCTGGAATGTTAAGAAAATGTAACGATAAATTTATGTTTAGTTTATATCCTAATTTTGGTATGAAGCCATCTCAGGCTAAAGCATTTAATGGTAATGTTAAACAAATAAATAATGCATTAGAATTAATCGATATTAAAAAATATCTAAAACCTGGAGAGATTCAAATACTTGCATGTAATAAACTTGATCCTAAAGATATAGATATATTTGTCGCAAATAGTATTAGAGAAGTATTCCATGCAAATTTCGGTGAAAATCCTGAATTAAGATTATTATTAGTTTACGATGAAGTACATAGACTCTTACCAAAGTTCGGAGGATCTGGAGAAGGATTCTTACAAATTGAAAGAGGATGCAGAGAGTTCAGAAAGTGGGGTATAGGAATACTTATGATCTCTCAGGTACTTGCGGATTTTGTAGGACAAATTAAAGCTAACATAAATACAGAAATACAAATGAGAACTAGAGATGAAGGAGATCTTGCTAGAATTAAAGAAAAATATGGTGCTGAAGTATTACAAGGTTTAGTAAAAGCAAGTGTAGGTTCAGGAATGGTAGAAAATCCGACTTACAATAGAGGTAGACCTTATTTCATTGCATTTAGACCCTTATTACACAATACTCAAAGATTGCCAGATGAAGAATTAGAGAAATATAATAAATGGAATGAAGTAATTGAAGATTTAAGTTTCCAATTAATACAACTTGAAGAATTAAAACAAGATGTATTCGATTTAAAATTACAAGTAAAACTTGCACTTGATAAAGTTAAGAGCGGTAACTTTAACATGGTAGAGATTTATCTTCAAGAAGTAATTCCGAGATTACAAAAAACTTGGACTAAACTTGGTAAAACTCCAAAGAAACGTGAAATAAAAACTGTAGATTTAAGTTCTTTAAAAGAAGATATGAAAAAGGCTGCTGATGAACGTAAGAAAGCTGAGAGTTTAGAGAAGAAAGATGCTGCGTCAAGTGAAGCGAAAGTTGAAACAAAGAAAGTTTTGAAATATGATTATGTTGTTCCTATAACTGATAATCTTAATTTTAATAACGGTGTATCTGTCGGTAGTTTACAAGAATTATCTGATGTTATGCCTAATATTAATGGTCCAACATTAAAACATCATGTATCAAAAGATAAAAACGATATTGCTGATTGGATTAGAGATAAATTTTCAGATACTGAATTATCAGAAAAGTTACGTGCATGTAAAACTACTGACGAATTTGTAAAAGCATTAGAAGAAGATAAGAAAAAGAATAATAAACCTTTTTCGGTTGACAAATCTGCAAGTGTTGTTCCTACGGCTTCTGTAGCTTCTGTAGTTTCCTCAAATCCTGCTGCTAAAATTGAAGCATTCAAATCATTCTCAAGTTCAGATGTGGCTATTAGTGGTTCTTCTTCCAGTGCATCTTCCGCAGATTCTAACGAAACATCAGGATCAAGCGATGAATCTGTTGCTTGGAATGATATAAAATTAAAACTTAAAGGTTTAAATAATGAAGAACAAATTAAATTGCTTGAAAAAGCTTCAAAAAAATATTCTCAAGATATAAATATTAAATTCTCTTTAGCAATGTTATATCATAAAAATAAAAATTATGAAAGTGCAGAAAGAATATACAAAGAAATATTATTATTATATTCAAATAATACTAAAGCCTTATTTTATCTCGGAGGCTTACTTAAAACACAGAAAAAGTATGATGAAGCATTAAAATATTTTAATTTATATTTGGAGATAAAAAAATCCGATTCAAAAGTATCGGATTTAGTACATAAACTCGAGGATAAAATGAAAAGCAAATAATGACTGCCTTTACTGTTTAATTTATACTGTTAAATAATTCATATTAAATAAGTTATAATAAATAAGTTATAATTAGAACACAATATATACATACAATGACTAAACTTTCCGATTTGATAAAAAAAGAGAATTACTTTACTACTATTGATGGTAGAACTTTAAAGACCGTAATAGATCTTAAGGAGTATTTATCTACTTGTTCTGAAAATGATTATGTTGCTAATGCAGCTTTTTTTAAAGAATATATTGTCTTATGGGTAAAAAATATTTTAGTTATAAAAGAATTATCTGAGGATTTATCTAAATGCACAACACTTGCGCAAGCTATAGATGTAATGAATTTGTTCGTAGTTGAATTTGATTATCAAAGTAAGAGAATACCTGATGATAAAGCGTTTCATACTAGCGAATCTTTTAATATAAAAAATCTTCAAGAATTATTTTATTATGTTAATAATTGTTCTGAGGCGGATTTTAATTATTATGTTAATTCTATTAAAAATGATTTTGCTAATTGGGTTAATGATGTATTATTATTTCCTATTCTTGCTTCAAAGATGCGTACAAGTTTCACACAATCAGATATGATTTTACTTTTACGAGGATTTTTAACTAATGATATGGCGTATGGTGATAATTCTGAATATGAGAGATATATTAATGAACGTTTGATTAGAGTTACTAAATCAGAAACAGTATCTAAATTACAAGAAACAATACTGCAAGAAAAAATTCCTGAAAAAATAAAAGAATTATCTAAATCTGAGAAAGCATTTAAAGAGTTTTCTAGCGACACACCTGTTGATGTGCCTATGGATGTGCCTAAATCCTCTTCCGTATCTGAATTAAAACTTGTCACGGAAAAAAAAGAAGAAACTATCGATCTTAGTATTAGACCTGATTTGGAACGTAAAGAGGAACTTGAAAAAGTTCCACCAAAAGAATTTGATACTTCAGGATTCAAACAGTTTACTGATGAAGAATTAGAAAAATTTATTGCTTTTAGTAAAAAAGAAGTGGCTTTAGATCCAAATCCTAAAATAGAGTACTTAAAAAGTGTTTTACAGGAATTAACTAATATGGTTCGAGATCTTAGGAGAATAGAGAAAGATCCTTTGGTCGCAGAATTAATGCTCAGAACTGTTAGTGCGAAAATAGATTATTATGTGATATCTAATAATATGGATGATTATAATCATATAATACGATTGTTTAAAGAAGTTCAACATGAAATTGAAGAATCTGCGACGTTACCTTCATACAATTTGGCTGAAGAGATATATAATGATTTAAAATTTCAAGCAATAACGTTAAAAAAGTCATAAGAGAATATTGTATAAATGATTCAAAAGTATAATTAGATAAATTATTCATAAAACATAAGTTATATAAAAGAGAAAATATTTAATAGACATTAGTTAGTAAGAATTTAATAAGAGGTGAGTGATGTTTTGGTCTAAAAAAAAGCAGACGGAATCAGTGCCAACTAGCGATAGTAATAGTTCTGAAGGTGGCGATGATGATTCTGAAGAAAAAAAGCCTGAAGTAAGTGGAAATGTAGAAGTTGAATTGACCAAGATAAAATCCTCTCTTGAAGCACTTAATGAAGTAAGAAAAGCTAATGCTGAACAATTCACAAGAACAAGCGAACAAATTGGCGAATTACGTGGCGCGTTAATGGATACTAATAAGGCTGTTGGTGCAATTGAAGTTGCGTCAACAAAAGCAATTGATATGGTTAGTAGTGTTCAGCCTGATAAATTAATGATTGAAGTTAGAAAAATTGATGGTAAGGTTGAAGCATTAAGAGCAAATATTGAAGCTAATGAAACTATTATGAAAGATATTATGCGTGAAATGAAAGAAATACGTGGTCAAATGAGTTTCTACAAAGGTGTTGACCAAGTTATTAAGATGAATAATGAGATAAAACAAGAATTGGTTGATATTAAAAAAACTGAAGGTATTGTTGGTAAGCATGCTGATAGAGTTGAAACAATTTTTGTTGAAGTAGAAAAGAAATTTTATGATTTTGAAAAATTCAATGAAGCAGTTAAAGAATTAGATAGATCTTTTAAGAAAATAGGTTCTGATTTTGATAAAGCGCGTGTTACAGTAGATGAAAAAGCTGATAAAAAAGAATTTGTAAAAATGGTTGATAAATTTACTGATTTTGAAAAACATACATCTAATATATTGAAATTACTTGATCAAAAATCAAGAACCACTCTTGTTGATTTAAATAATTCCTTTTCAGATTTGAAAAAACAACTCGAGAAAAAATACGATACTAAACTCGATGTTAAAGGATTAACTGTTGATGATAAGCCTGTAAATGCGCCTCCTGCCACATTATTTAATGAAACACAAGCATCTGCCTCAAATCAATCAGCGGGTTCGAGTGAAGTTCCTGTTAGTGCTCCTGCAAATAATGGTGTTGTTCAGGAAAATAAATCTTAGTACGATGTGTAATGTATTATAGTTTATTTATCAAGGAAATTAAATGAATAATGAAGAATACTCTCAAAAATCGAAGTATCTAAACGATTGTCAGATAGATAGCGCATTTAGATTATCTGATGGTGCCGTAATATGTAATTTAGATCAATTACTTACGGAAATAAAAAAATCTAGCGATATGTTTTATTATCATGTAAATGATTCCAAAAATGATTTTTCTAATTGGATACGCGCTGTAATAGGTTATTTTGATTTAGCTAACAATCTTTCAACTATCAAAAATAGAGAAGAATTTATATTTGTACTTGAGCAAGCAATTAATGAAATTAAGAATTATGTTCCAAATGAATCTGTTGTTACTGCTTCTAATTCGAATTCTGATGCTGTAGTAAGTTCTGTTTCTTCTCCTAGTATTAGTCCTATTACTCCTGTCGAACCTATTTCTGTTTCAAATTCTGTTCCTAATGTGGTTCCTGTTTCTGCTACGCCTATAGTGTCTGCTATTCCTTCTGTTACTCCTGGTGTTTCTGTTATTTCTACTGCCTCTATTACTCCTGTTGTTGATTCTGTTTCTTCTTCTGTTTCTGCTACTCCTATTGTTTCTTCTAATGCTGTTTCTGTTCCTTCTGTTCCTGTTGCTTCTGTTGTTTCTGCTACTCCTGTTATTCCTGTTGTTGATTCTGTTTCTGCTACTCCTGTTCCTTCTGTTGTTTCTGCTACTCCTGTTTCTGTTGTCCCTGTTGCTTCTGTTGTTTCTTCTGATTCTGTTCCTTCTGTTCCTGTTGCTCCTGTTTCTTCTGCTCCTGTTTCTGTTGTCCCTGTTGCTCCTGTTTCTTCTGCTCCTATTATTTCTTCTAATGCTGTTCCTTCTGTTCCTAGTATTAACTTATTTTCTGAAGAAAAATATGATTTTGAAGAAATATTTAGTTTAGTGATTATTGAATTGGAAAAAGAGATATATTATTGGGATGCTATGGTTTAATTCTATTTGTTATTTTGTCTAAAGTTTTAACGGAAATTTTGTTTAAATAAACTTTTATAAAATTTGTTTCTGATAATTGCCTGTTTATATTTTTATTACGATTTATCTATGTTATTTAGAACTATTATATCTAAAATAGTACAATGGTTTATTATTTATATATTGTTAGCTTCTAAGACGTATAATTGATTATATGCTTGGTATTATTTTCAAGCAATATAGAAAGCTTTATAAATATAAGGTATAACATTATACCTTATATAGTATAATTAATTATAGTATGGTTACTAATACTATTAATATGGTTATAATAAAAATGGCGCTAAAACGTCGGGTTTTAGCTAGAGATACAGCGCCGTTTTTAGTATCCTAAAAATTCGTGATTAAGATAGCGTCCGGTCAAACTCCACATTTTAGTGTGGAGTTGGACGCTCTCAGCGAATTTTTATGATATTTGCTGATATGAGGATTTTGTACTGTTAGAGGTTACTTAATGATTGGAAATAAACTTGAGCAATCAATAATTTCGGTATTTCAGAATGATTTAACAAATACTTTTAGTATTAATGAATTAGCTAAACATTTAAAAAAATCTTATCCTTTAATTAATCATAAATCTAATTTTTTCTTACGCGAGGGAATATTAAAAAAAATTAATATTGGAAGATCTTATCAATGTTACTTGAATTTTGAAAATGATAAAACTAAAATACTCTTGTCTATTAATGAAATTATAAATAGAGAAACATTTTTAGATACTCATAAAGATTTTTCTTTAATATTAAGTCAAATTAATAAGTTATTAAATAATTCTTCCAATCAATCTATTTTTAAAGAAAATATTCTAACTATATTTTTATTAAATAATGAGCTAATTTTTATTACAAAAAATGAAGATGCAACTCTATATTCTGTTCTTTCTTCAAGTATTGCTTTAGGTAAGTATACTTTAAAAATTTATCAAGCAGATATATTTAAAGAAATGCTCTTGGCTAATGCTAAGTCGTATTATAATCATATAATTGTGTTTAGTATTGAAGGATATTTAAGTTTATTATCGGATATTAGCGATAAAATGTTGGTTAATGGGATATTAAAAAATGTTAAATAATAAAAAAATATTACATTATAGAAGGAGTTTAAGTAAGTTGGTTGTATTAGAGTCTCCTATACAAATAGCATATTATGTCTTATTTTTCATTATGTTGATAGTAGGTATTTCTTGTTTTATATTGATTGGTTCTTCTTTAGTTTCTGCAAGTTCTGATTATTCTATTAATACTAATATTGTGGATACTGTCTCAAATAGTACTATTGATTTAAATATTCTGTCCAAGTATTTGACTTTAAAACTAGTTAAACCTTTAAATTATGAGGATGTTCATCCTTATGTTATTGTAGATGTGGGTTTAGATTCGGATTTTTATACTTCCTATAATCCTTATCATATTATTGCGAATAATTTTTCAAATAATACTTTAACTAATTATGATATTACTGCGAATAGTATAACTACAAATAATATTAATACTAATACTGGCTTTGCATCATCTGATTCTATACTAAACTCTATTAATTTTTCTTCATATTATGATTTGGTCGTATACGTTTATTTAAATGGTGAAACAAATAAATATGTTTATAATGATTTATTATTATTTCCAATAGAGTTTGATATTGCTACAAAAGGCAAGTATATTTTTATGCTTGTCGATAAATCTGATCAATCAATAGTTTCTCAAGTTGAATTTTTACCTGAAGAAAATTTTAATTGGGAATTAACAAATGTTAATATTGTAGCTAATGTTTCTTCTAATAATGCTAATAATTTATTAAATCTTTCAAATAATTCTGACTCTTTAATAGCTGATAGTTCTAATTCTAGTTCTAATAATTCTATTATTACTAATGTGAGTGATCCTATTTTCAATAATTTAGAAAGTTTAAGTAATGTCATTGATTCTTCTTCATTAACTTTAGATTCTACGGTTTTAGCTGCTGTTGTTTTAGATAAATTGAACTATTCTATTAACGAGCCCGTTAATGTAATAATTACAAATAAAGTATCTGATGAAACTTTACCTCATACTTCTTTAATAATTTATGATGGTGTTGAGATGTTTAAGTATGTTGGAACGCAAAGAGAATCAATATTTATTCCTGCAAGAAACGGAACTTATACGCTGGTTTTAAAAAATGATCTTTCAAATGAGATAATATTCTCTTCAGAATTCTTTGTTAAATCTGCTGATACTTCTTCTGAAAATGTTGTAGAGGTGTTATCTGAATATAGGCGTATGAGTGTGACTGATTCTAAGGGTGCATCCTTATTTGGAAATATTAATGTTAATGATGTGCGTATTGAACAAAAAGATATACAAGTAGTAGAAAAAGGCTTTTTTAAAAATACTGTGAAAACATTTACGCAAGATGTTCAAGTAGCTAAAAAAGCTAATATTGATTTGAATGGTGTTAAAGGATTTGATACTGCAGAAATTTCTTTTAATAATTTAGAATTATCTAATACTAATTTAGATTTGAAATTAGATCATGTAACGCCTAACTTACAATACTTAAAAAAAGATAATTTTGCAGAATCTAAAATTATAGAATCTTATGCTATGGATTTATCGACATTAAACTTTGATAATGGCACATTTACTCGAATTGCAAAAGGTACGATGTTATGGAAATGTAAAGATTGGGATTATGAAAAACAATATTGTATGGGTACATGGGTTAAAATACAAGATATATCTCCCGGACAAGAATACACTATTGAGATAAGTCCTGTAGATCCAGGATATATGGAAACCGGTGTTACAACAATAAATACAGTAAAACCAATATATCATCCTTTTGAAACTGCACAAATAATGATTGCAGCTCTTGATATAACTGGACTTTTAGTTTCTGATGCTAATATAATATTAGATGTTATTTCTCCTGATAATATTGTTACTACGTTTAGCACTGATAGAGGAAATATTATTGAATTAACTAATGGAATATATTCTGCATCTTATGTTGATACAGGAATTGAAGGAAATTATACTATGAATGTTCGTGCAATAAAATATTCTGCTATTTCAAATGACACTACAACACTTTCTTCAACAAAAATATTAGATAGCTCAATGTCATCGCATTTTACAGTATTAACAAATTATGATTTTGATATTCTAAGAAATACTCCGATGAGTATAGATCCATTTAAAGGTCCAATGTATTCCTCAATAAATGTTGTTCCGTATATTAACTTGAGTAGCTATAATTTTACTGAAGTTTTACCTTCTGATTTTGTTGTTGTTGAGGCTCAAGGAGCAACAGTATATACGGATGAATTATTAAATAAAACTTATTTACAATGGTCTAATTTAAACGGTAATAGTAGTGTAGATTATGTTGCGCAAGCGCCACTTATAACTCCAAATTTATATGCACTAGGTAAATCATTTATAACTTACATTATTGATGGCGTAACTAAAGTATTTGAAGAGGCAAGAAATTGGTTTGTAGTCGTAGATCCAGAAGTTTCAACTGATGATGGTATGCTTGTCTATTTTACAAGACCAATTGCTGAACAAGGACTTTTAAAATATAGAAATTGGACTAATGATTTGATGAGTACTCAGATTGTAACAACAACTGATTCTGGAAATGATAATATACAGTGGGTAAAGTTTAGATGTTTAGATAATCAACCAACATGTTTACAAGCAAACAACGATAATGCAAATGATCTTAATTGGGCATATTTTAATTCTAGTAGTTGGACATGGTCTGCTAATACTCAATTATCAGGAGCAACAATGATTGGACAACAAAGTTTTGATATAGAATGTGAAGATACTCTTACTGGAAGATGTTTACTTGCATATGAAGATGGTACTGGTAATAATGCAGTATTTAATTATAGGTTATGGACAACATCATTATCTGGAGCAACAGCTGTAACTGTTACTGGCGCTGAAAATTTCCCCTTTACGTGGATTAAAATGTATCCAAAAAAGAATTCCAATATTATTGGTATAGTATTACAAAATCAAGGTGCAGCTGCCGGAGTTAATACAGGTACGCCCGCAATATATGCCGGAATATGGGATGGAACTGGTTTTAGTAATTGGAAAAACTTTACATTAAATGCTCCTACTAATGGAAATAACAATTATGTTCATCAAAGACACTTTGATTGTGCATGGGAAGCAGGTTCTGGAAAATTATTTTGTGTATATGCTAATGATTCACAAAATGCAATTTATGGTATAAGATTTAATGGTACTGGATGGGAAGATCTTGGAAGCATATATAATAATATGACTGAACCTTGGGAATTTGCATTATGTGGTCAAGAACCATCAAGTAATTTTAATCATAGTTACATTGGTTTAATGACTTGTGATAGTTTAAGCGATCTAGACGGTGGATATTGGAATGGTACTGCATTTTCAAAAACAATGGCTAATCAAACTCCTGTAAAAAATCCTAATGCTGAATGTGGTATAATTAAAGCACAAACTGAATGGGGTCAGAATTTTCAATGTAAATTTGAAAACTCAGGAGATCAAATAGTTTATGGATGGGTTAGTAGTGGAACAGATACATGGGTAACTACTGGAATATATACTAAAAGTACAAATAGTTACACTCAAAAGAATTGGACAACAGGTATAAAAGTTGTAGCATCAGGAAATGGTGTTTTAAGAACTCTCGGACTTGCAAGTAATCCATTTAATGATCAAATATTTTTAACATACACTAACCAAGCAAGAGATGGTGGATGTTCATTATGGCGTGGAACAGTATGGGATGGTTCTGGATGTAATAACGCTCAGGTTTTTGAAGCGGCTGGTTCGCAAGCTGGAACGGTTTGGTTAACATTTGATTGGTTTAGACAACGATTAGAACCCTATATTACTATAATTATGCCTCAAGTTACTACGGGTAATTGGAATTATGAAGGCGATACAACTGGTGGACAACCAAGCGCAGCATATAAAGGAAATATAACTCAATTACCTCCAAATGCAGCTAACTCTCCAATTAATGGTACTGAGTTTACTTCGCCAGAATATTATGCAGTATCGTATTTAGATGACGATTTATGGACGCAATCACAATATATTGGTGCAACACCTAATATGCATACGTTCCAAAGTTTTAAATTTTATATTACTGATCCAGCAATTAGTGTTTCACAATTAAAATTAAAATATGAAGGATACGCTTTACGTGGAAATGTTGCAGATGATTATAATATTTATGTATATAATTGGAACACTGATGCTTATGAATTAAAAAAATTAGTTTTCGGTGGTGGTGGAGGGGATATGTATTCAGAAACATATGTATCAGATTCTACTGGCGCGATGACTAATTATATAAGAAATAATACTGCGTATTTCCTTATTGAAAATGTTGAGCCACGATCAGCAACATATCCTAATCTTACATTATATACTAATTATATTAGTTTAGAAACAGAAATAATGCCTGTATTAAGATTAAATGCTACAGTTAATGCAACTGCTGTTGATGTAAATAATGTTAGTAGATGTTGGTGGTCCTTTTTTAATACTACAGGCAGCAGTATTAATGGCAATACTTCAATGAGTTATAATAATATAACAGGATATTATATTAATATTACTGATACTAGATTAGTTGCAGACAATAATTATAATTTATATGTATTTTGTAATGATACGTTAAATAATGTTAGAAATTCATCAGTTAGAGTAAGAGTAGATAATACTGCGCCTTCAATAATTCTTATTGCACCAAATAATAGTGCTAATATTACTGTCAATTATGCAATATTTTCTTGGAATGCGACAGATAATGTGCCTTTAGAAAATATGAGGTGTAATGTTACTATTGATGGCGTTATTAAATCTCCTTATAATGTTGTTTCTCCTGAAAAAACAATTGTAAGTCAAAATATTACTGGTATTGTTGACGGTACACATTATTGGAATGTAACATGTATCGATGATGCAGGAAATGTTAATACTTCAGTTACTCGAAGTTTTGATTCGGATACTGCAGGGCCCATAATATCTTTATTAACTCCTGATGCAGGTTCGTTTAAAAATAATATTCCTCTTGATGTAAATTTTTCGGCCACAGATACACATAATGTTGTAAATTGTTCATTATATCTAGATAATGTTTTAAATTATACTTATATTAATCTTACTTCCGGGGTTGCTTATAATATTACTTATTCTAATCTTAATCAAGGATTACATAGATGGAATGTTACTTGTTATGATTCTTTTAATTATAGAACAAATTCGTTAACAAGAAACTTTACTTATGATATTACTGCCCCGACAGTATATTTGAATGCAACTAGTGCTTTGTTTAATGGTACAATTCCAAGATTAAATTATACGGTATATGATAATATTGATAGAAATTCAACATGTAATATTACTGTTGAAGATGTGGTTGTTGATCCTAATATTCCTTCGGGAAATGGAACTTTGAATTCAAGATCAGTAAGTTTACTTGATGGATGGAAAACATGGTATGTTACATGTTGGGATGATGCTGGAAATGTAAATGTTTCAACTTCTGGATTATTTAGAGTTATTGGTGGACCATTTGTAAATCTTACTAGTCCTGCAAATGGCACAGTAAATAATGGTTCGAATATTACTTTTAATTATTATACTCGTGATGGTGATGGGGTTGCAAATTGTTCATTATACATAAATGGTGTTTTAAATCAAACTAATAGCACGCTTCCAGGAAGCGATACTGGAATAAATTCATCATTTTTTATTAATGATTTTAGTCAAGGAATTTACAATTGGTATATATCTTGTTATGATAATAATGGTATGGATGGATTATCACAAAATTTTACTTTAACTTCTGATAGATCTAGTCCTAATATTGCTCTAAGTGCGCCAACGCCTGGGCAAATGTTAACTGCAACTCCTGCAAGATTTAATTTTACATTAACTGATGCTTATTCTTCAAATGCTACATGTAATCTAACAATCGATAGTGTTATTAGTGCTGTTAATAGAAATTTTAATGTAATTAATGGTTCGCTCAATTCAAAAACTGAAATTGTAAGTAATGGTATACATTATTGGAATATCACTTGTGTTGATAGGGGAAATAATTTTGCAACTTCTGCAACACAAAATTTTACTATGAATGTAACATTCCCTATATCTGTAACTGTTGTTGCTAATAAAATAATCTATCAAGAAAATGAAATAGTCCATATTAATACTACTATGAGAAATGATACTAGTGGTCTTATGGCAACTAATTTGACTCTTGATTATATCTATACTAATAATACTTTTACTGATCTTCCTTGGTGGAATACTTCTTTTACAAAGAGAAGACCAATATATATTAATGAAACACAAAATAAATTAAGAACACAAAGACCAATATCTCTAAATTTAACTTTCGAATGGGGAGATATTTCTAGTTGTAATAATTTAAGAATAATTGATGATGTAACACTAACTCCTGTGGCATATAATTATCTTGGTGTTGATAGTACTACTACTTGTAATTTAATATTTAATGCAACTGTTTCAGCAAATGCCGTAAATGAACAAAATTATCATGTGTATTTTGGAAATAAATCTTTAGTTTCAAGTCCAGGATATCCTAATCTTTTAGCAATACAAACCTTATTTTCAGATACGTTTGCTGCAGGAGTACTCGCTCCTAATTGGATTGGTGGTACAAATTGGAATGTTTTAAATAATAATCCTGTTGGTTTAGGATTTGGAAATAACGCCCATGTTAATGGTGTTGTAACTAATTCTACAGCAACATTAAATAAAACTTTGCCCATATCTTTGTTTGATAATGTAAATATATCTTTTGTTTGGAGAATTGATACTTGGACTGCTGCAAGTACGTTTATTTTTGAATATAGTAATAATTCTGGTTCAACTTGGACTGGCGGTCTTGGAGTTGCGTATCTTACTGGAACAGGAGATAATGATGTTAATAGAAATTTTGCCCAAAATCTTAATAGTACTTATTTAAATGATGCTTTCGGATTAAGATTTAGAGTTATTTCAACAGTTGCTGCAAATGATGCAGGTTTTGATAATTTTAATATTTCAGCATATAATACTATTGCAATAAATGTTAGTACGCGAGTAGGAGATAATCAAATATTTATTGAAAGATTAGTTAATTCAACTAATACAACAGGAGTATTTAATACTAATTGGACAACACTTGGCCGAGATTCTGGAAACTATTCTGCAGCAGTTTATGCAACAACATCTAATACTAAATTTAGGCCTGGAAGTGGTTATGATTGGTTTACACCTTCAGAGGATAAGGGGGGAAATAAGCCACGCAAAATGGCTAAAAGTGTACTCTTCCCACAACCACTTTCACCAATCAAAGCGATGCGCTGCCCTCTTTTGAATTGAATATGGATATTGTGTAAGCTCTGTGGTGCATGCGTTGCGTATGAAATGTCTCGGTGTGAGAAATTGAGGTTTTTGATGGATATCTCTGTCCACTTGTCAGGCAATCCGTTTGAAGAATCGGGACGATGGTGTGAATCCGTAGGCTTCATGGATGTTTCGCGCCGTTTGGACATTCGTGTTGTACTGTACAATACTCGTATGTCATTCTCTGTTGTGGTTGCCAACGCTTCTGCTGCGGGATTTGCTAGTCCGTGTGTTACCGCTGCGGTGCTTGCAGCAATATCTAGTGCTGCTGTTTTTGCGGCTGTTGGAAGCACGTAGGTAAATGTAGATAGAGCCATATCCACAACATCTACTACCGTATTCTTTATTGTCTGCTTGGTATTTAGAATCTCCGCCACAGAAGGTATCATGCTTTGTAATACCCCAGCCTGTGGTGCTGCTGGTTTCTCCGCTACTTTT
>CAVZPN010000042.1:0-15992 GCA_963777125.1 uncultured archaeon
GTTAAATTTAGAGACAATCTTTCTGTTCAGAGTTGTAAAAATAGCATTGAAGCACACAGTTTAATTGCCAAAGGATCATTTAGCGAGATATTTACTGATATTAAATGTCCTACTAAAGAAATCAATATTAAAAACTTAAAGATTGCTAATGAAATAATAGCCGAAGATATGCATAGATGTTGGTATATTTGGAATAAAGGCGAGGGACAATACTTTAAAGGCGAGGGTAATTATTGTCATGTTTGTTCAATATACTCTTTTAATGATAAAGGACAAAAGGTTTATGGTCTTATGCAATATTTAGCAACAAAAACTATTAAAGTAAAATATCCTGGAGATAAAGTTGGCGTTAGTTATCAAAACTATTTTCAAGTATATGCTACAAATGATGCAACAGAAAAAATAACAAATACAAACATTCAACAATTAGCTGAAATAGATCAATTAGACACTTCACAAAAATATGCAACCATATTTGTATATGCTTCTGGAAAAGATGCTGCTCAAGTAGCTTTAGAAGGAGGAGTTAGAAGTACTGTTGGAACAGTAGGATTATTCGGAGTTGTGGGAGGAAGTCTAGCAGTTGGTACAGGAATAACAACAGCCATATTTATTGGATCAAACCCTATTGGCTGGATTGTTGGCGGGGTTGCAGGAGTAACTTTAGGAACAACAGCATTAATAGAATCTTTAACCGTAAAAGATCCTGAATGGGTATCATACATCGCATTTAGACCATATAATGCTGAAGAATTAAAAACTCTTCAATGTAATCAAATGGTTGTTAATCAGATGTCTAATAGTGCAAGATAAATTACTAAAATGAATAAAAAAACTTCAATAAAAATTCTTAATAAGAAAGGAATTGAAACAGACAGACTAATGTGGAATCTACTGAAATTTGCTATTGGCATAGCATTACTAATTGTAACAATGATATTAATCAAAAATTTATGAATAGAATAGATAAAACATTAAATCGCTAATTCTATACAAAATTCACATTCTATGAACCCTAAAATAGTAAGATTTATATTATTCAAGCATATGAGAGTAATTATGAAAATGCATAATAAAGGAATGGAAATGACAACAATAATACAATTAATAATTGCAGCTGCAATAATATTGATTTTTACCATTTATGCATTAAATTCAGGATTATTAAACTAAAATTACATCTTACTTAACAAATGAAATTCACACATCTAAATAAAAAAGGATTATCAATATCAACAATTATAATTTCATTAATGTTACTTGGAATTATAATATTTGTAGTTGTTATTCCAATTAAAAATAGATTGCATGATGTTAATAAACTCGCAACCAACTTTACTCCCGTACAAAAAGATTATTCTAATTTTTTTCCACTTACAGCAAAAGAATTAGTGCCTGTTTCTATGGCGTGTAGCAATATTCCAAAGCCTGCAAATTCGGATGGAAAAGAAGAATGGAATTGTCAAACCAATAGTGAAATATTATTTAAATCTAATATAACATATTATGGAACTAAAACTCGAGATATTTATGCAGGCATACTTGTTTGCACAGAAGATGATGAAAATTGTTGCGATAAAATTAGAACTAATGCAATTTGGGAAGATAATAAAATAAATATTATTCCTGAAGATACAACAACAAGTAACGCAGTAAAATACACTTTTACAGAAACCAAATCATATAAAGTTTATCCAGTTATTGAATGTGTATTTGATGCTAAAACAGGATGTAAAACAACAGGTATGGATCAAAGTGCTGTAACATGTAGCGATAATGAATATATATTAATACATGCAAAATAAGTAGATAGATTTAAATTTATATAATATCTCTTAAAATCATCAAAAAATTTATAAATATACTTGTCAAGTATTCAATAAAATAGTCAAAGAGAACTTTGCACAAATGCTGATTGCCTATTTGTAAGCATTAAAAAATATACATTTGAAAAGCGACGGAAGTTCCAGTAGAGGAGCTTTCTTAGAATTACTATAAAAATGTGAGCCGGCAATCACGCGAAGCGAGTTTTGCAAAATTCTCCAAACACAATTAAAAGTATCTATATGAGGTGTATTAACATGAAGAAAGGTGTCGAATTATCAATGAATGTAATAATAATTGCAGCTATTGGATTATTAGTATTAGTAATACTTGCAGTATTAGTAATAAATTCCAGTACTAAAACTCAAACAGGCATGAAAGCATGTAATGTTTTAGGCGGAATATGTAAAGATAGTTGTGGTGACTCTAAGGTATTAGATGGTAAATGTTCAAGTACAACTAATACACAATGTTGTGAAATATTTACTACAGAAACAACGCAATAAGCGTTCTTTTTTCTTTTTCAATACTTATTTCAAGAAAAATTGGTTATCTAACATGTTTAAAAATCAACGTAAAGGCATAGAATTGACTATGAATTTAGTAATAATTGCCGCAATATCATTACTTGTTCTAATAATACTCGCATTCATGTTAATGAAAGGTTTTGGTGGCTGGAATAGCGGAACAACATGTAGTTCTCAAGGCGGACAATGTATGATAAAATGCGAGGGTTCATATCCCGTATCATCATTATATACTTGTGGAAAAAATGATCTAGCAGGTTCGCATTGTTGTGTTAACATTGGTGGCCTTGGAGAAGAAATAATTCCGACATCTGCTAAAACTGAAACACCTGCGGCGGTTACCAAATGAATGTAAAAAATAATAAAAAAGCTATGAGCATGAGTGTTGAAACAATTGTAATATTTATTCTAGTGTTCTTATTATTATTTGGATTAATTGCAATTTATGGAAAAGTTGCTAAAGGTAATACTCAAGTATTAAAATGTACAGCAAATGGCGGACAATGTGTTGCTGGAACATGTGATTGGAAATCCCAAATACCTGCATTAAGCGATAAAGCAGCAGGATGTTTAACTGGAGAATTATGTTGCATTAATATTACTCAAAGTAAACCCGAAATTGATAAAGCATGTGAAAATGAGTCAAATGTTGGTAATTCTTGCGGCATAAGACAGTATTGTACTGAAGCACATACATGTGTTTCACAATGTGAGTTTTGTGCTATTCCAACTTTTAAAGATAAACCTGCTTGTCAAGCTAAAGCAAGTTCGTATAACACAGGAACAACTTATTCATGTCAATGTACAAATGCGCAATGTAGCGCAGAAAATATAAAATCAGGTAAGTGTATACCTGGAGTATGTCCTAGAGATATAAAAGAAACAACAGCATCAGATTATATGTGTTGCAATATCGCACCTAAATAAAATTAATAATATATATAATTATAATAATTACACAATAAATAATAACTAAAATGATTAAACACAATAAAAAAGCAAGTTGGTTTGTCGATAACCTAGGACAAATGATATTAATGGCAGTGGGCCTAGGTATTGGATTCTATTTTCTTTGGGCATACGTTCTGCATGGTGGCGGAGATAGTATAGCAAAATTACAAGAATGTGGTTCGCTTACAGGCAATAATGGTGCATGTAAAGAAGCATGTGATAAATCAATAGAATATGAATTTCCAGATATTGGATGTAAAGGCCTTGCAAATAAATGTTGCGTACTAAAAGATGATAATATTAACGAATTAAATCTTCCAACAGGCTATGGTGGAAGCGACAAGTATAATTTTAGAGTAAATACATTTGAAATTGATACAGTTCAAGCTAAAGGATGTGAATTCACAATCAATAGAGCAGAATGTCCTAAAGATATTGAAATAAAAATACCTGTTAAAATAAGTGTTACAAACATTGGAACACAAACAGTAAGCATATATGCCGAACCATTAAGAGTAATAGCAGATAATTCCGCTAAAACAAAAACAGTAATAAATACAAAAACGCCAATAACTATTGATGGCAAAATTAATGATATGACATCTGATGGAGTAATCGAAACAACAATTACCATTAGTGTTGAAGATTCTAATATTGAAGAAAAATATTTAAGAATATATCCTTATGTAAAATGCGATACTGAACTATGTAAAAAAGATGGTGGAGACTCAAAAAATAGGGGAGTCATGGTAACAGATAATGCTAAATCAATATTAGTTAAATTTAGTTAAAACCATATATAAAAAATAAAACTAATATCATAAATAAGAATAATATTATACTAACATGTTTCTTGAAAATAAGAGTCGAAATAAGAAAGGAAACCTAATTGCACAATTCTTAGTATTAATAATAGTTGCAACAATAATGATCATATTTGTAACAAGCTTTGGTGCAAAAATATGGGGGGTATTCTTTCCAAATTCAGATAAATCAACACTAAATAATTTTGAAATGCTATTTAACGTAATAAACTACAATGCTGTATCAGAGGAAGATTACGAATCTACTCCGATAAATATTTACTTGAAAGAAAAGTATAGAATATTATTCTTTGAGACTAACTATGTTGATTGCGGATATAAAAGTACTGATTCAAATGAAAAAATAATGTACTATAAACCTCAAGCATGCGACAATAAAGACAATCTCCAATGTATCTGTTTATACAAAGATGAACCTATAAAAGAATTAAAGAGTAAAGATAAAAATGTTGTAAAATGTCATACTCTAAGCCAAAATATTAATTTTGATTCATTAGAAGATCCTAACTTATTTTTTCAATTAAATCGAAAAGGATGCAATATGGGCAAAAGTATGAATACAGAATCATACAACTCATACTTAATCATCAAATATAATGATTATATAGATAAGAAAACAGTTTCTAGAGTTTATGTTCTTGAAGATACTGAAGCGAATAGAAGAATTAATACTGAACTCAGCATACCAAGATGTAGCATCAAAGATGACCCATTATTAAAATTATGTAATAGACAAAAAGACGGAACAGTACTAGGGGCGAATTCTGAATTAGACCATACAACTAATAATGCAATATTAGGCACCATATCTCAAGAATGTAAAAAAACAGGCTTCAATTCTACCAGTATAAGATGCGATTTTAATAATGATAAAACAACTAACGATTGTATTGCGAGTTGTTCTTTTGGAGATGAATCTAACAATATATGTAAAATCGGCAATACCTGCGAAAATTATAATCAAATAAAAGGAATATACGGAATTAATTATATTACTCCAAATTATGAATATAAATATAACTACATGTGTAGTAATGATGTAAACTATTGTAATTTTAAAAATTGTAAAATTAAACCATTAGAATTCTATACATATAAAGACTCAAAATTAGACGGAGGATTTGATCCTGTTCCTATAGAAACTAAAGATTTGAAACAAAAATTAAGTGATTGCGACATTAAATATGATGCTAATTTATACACTGCTATTAGAGCATGGTTCATCACAGAACATGACGATAATAGTAATTGTAATAAGCTTTTTGAAGAAAATTTTAATGATAAATTACCTGTAATTACGTGTAATCCTAACTACATGGATAAATGTAAAGATTTTATAGTTGATAAAGAGAAAATTTGTGAATTAAAATATTTAAGTAAAGATAATCAATATTGGCTAACATACTATAAAAACGATAAAACAATATGTCCTGAAATAGAAACGCTATTTATGCCTATAGATTTATGTTATACAGATTCTTCTAAACCAACTGCATAAATAGTTGATAAACTAAAAATCATAATTCTAGATAGCAACATCATACTCAAAATCATAAGTACATAGCTTTCTGAAGTTAAAGCACCATAGCCATTCACATTTCTAAAAATGCATCATAGGAAAAAGTTACCACTTGCTATCCTATAACTTTTTCTAGATAAACTATTCGAAGATGTTCATCTTAAGGCGATGGTGCTTCATTTAACTAAGTTCGTACTCAAAATCGATACATATTTAAACATTTATCCTGTAAATAAGAGCATATGCGACATTTTGGTAAAAGAGGGATGGATGATAAGCTCGCATTCATAATGTGGGAGATCATGGTTATATTCATGGTCGTTATAGCTTTAACTATTTCTGTAAAAGGCATTGCTAATAACAGTACTTATTGGAAAAAATATCATGCTGCAGATTTAGCTCTAATGACCGATTTAATACTTACAAATCAAGGTGATTTCGAGATCAATTACAACATGAAAGAATTAAAAAGTACTCCTGTATCAAAAATACTCGGAATAGATAACTTGGTATTTCAAACAACATTAACTAATGATGCATATTTCTTATATGATACGTCTAAAGAAGATGATAGGTTTCCTCAAAGTTATGTATTTGCTAAAACATCTAAAATAAAAATCATACCTTCAGAAACAACAAGCAGCAATATTGTGCTAACTAAAACAGGCGATTCATTTAGTATGACACAAGGAGAAATACAGATAGAAACTTCTTGTCCATCTCTTGATACTTTGCAAAGTCTTGCAAATAAAAACATTATGGTAATAAGTACTTCTGATAATTTGAAAGATACAAGTAAATATATTACTGAAACTTTAAAAACAGCGGCCAAAGGACAAGAGCCAGAATTATTGATAGTTCTATCGAACAGTAATAGTGACAAGAATAGAATTTACTATAATATCGATAATGGACAAGTAGAAAAAAGCAATAAACTATCTTGCTTAATAAAAAAACAATTAGTAATACAAAATGAATTAATAGAAATACAAGAAATACCCTACGATAATTCTCTTAATATCGAACCATTTACAAGTCAAAAAGATAAATACAATAATTGGATTATACTAGAAATAAATAAAGACATCATTAATCAAAATATATTAACAAACAGTTTAAGAAATACTATAATTGAATACTATGGACCACAAGATTAGAAAAAAAGGACAAGTACAATATTTTTTAGAGAACGCATTTAGAATTGGCTTTCTAATGATTGCACTATTAGCGTTCTTTTTATTAATAAATTTTTATATAGTTAATAAATTTGATACTAATAAGCTTCAATCTGAAGTTATCGCTAATAGATTAATGTATTCTGATACTTTCATGTATGAAAAAAATGCACGTATATATACTGGAATAGTTGATTTGTCAAAATTTGAGGATAAAGATATTAATGAAGATGTCAATTATCTAGTTAAAAAACATGCAGCCGTTAGAATGCGATTAGTGGATAATAAAGATAGCAAAATAGAGTTTAACGCTTCACTAAATAAAAAACAATACGACATCTTATACACTCTCGTAAGAGGCAAAGGTGAAGGTAAAGGATCGGCAACCATATATTATAAAATTTTCCCAGTGTCATACTTAGATAATTCTGGCGAATACAGATACGGAACAATATACATGAATATAATAATACCAAACAGTTAATATGAACTAATAAAATGAATAAACAATTCAAAAATAAAACACGTAAATTATTCAAAAACAAACGTGGAGAAGATATGCTCGTAGATTTTTGGGCAATATTAGTTTTTGCAATGATTATAATGTTATTTTTAATAATATTTGCAGCAAATAAAACAATATATGCAAAAAACATTGAAACACAATTTGCAACTAAAGATGCAGAAATAATGTTAATATCATTTATTAATGCTCCTGCCGTAGGAACTGGCATGACATCCGATAAAACTGTCGGAGAAATAATTGTTGAAGATACAACAAATAACGATTTTAAACGTACTGAAGAATTGTTTAAAAATTATTTTTCAGCATCTAGCACTGGAAGCGATATCTACCTAGAAATTACTGGTGAACATACTGAAAGCATGAAAATATCTAATGGAATAAGTTTTTTTGATAACTTAAAGATATTTGGTATAACATCATTAGTACAAAATCCGACCATACTTGTCCCGTTAAAAGAAACATATGATGCTGAGACATATCTCCCAGATTATAATAGTAAAAAAATATATCTTAGATTAAAAAGAACAGATATTAAAAAAAATTAATGATTAAAAAAAAAGCAATAAATATCACAAATGTTTAAAAAAAATAATATTAGAAATAATAGGAGTGGACAAATATTTGTCATTTCCGTAGTTATAGCAATAACTGTGGCATTAATCTCATCATATATCATTCTTAACGCAGTATTTAAAGAAAAAAGTGCGGGTGAATTCTTAGGTAGTTATCAATCAGGAATTGTGGATGCACTTAGTGATGGGAGTAAAGTACAATTGTATATTGATGAAGCTGCAAAGATAGCAGTATCCAAAGGAATTGATGAATATATTTACGGAACACCACCAATACTTGAGGGAGAAGATACAGCAGAATATCCTATATCTAGTTGTGGTAATTATGTATATGAGTTATGGAATAATGAAACTAAAGATTGTTATCCAAATTATTTAGACTCTGAACATTTTAAATTAAACTATTTAATAAGTAAAAATCTAAATAAATTAACGCAATCAAAAGAATCTAATGTTGATATCAATTTAGATAGAATATTAACTAAAAGTATCAATTATGAATATAGATATAACGTTGATAGTGCAACTAAAAAAACAACTATTTATGGTCAAGGAAATGATAATTATGACATAACAATATTTAGAGATCTTGAAACCAGAAACAACGAAGATGTACAAAAATATTTACAAGATAAAAACACTTATTCTGGAGAATTAATTTGGCCACTTGAAAGCAACTATCATGTAATAAGTTGTTTTGGTTACAGAGGGCCTGCAGCTGCAGGAGAGCCTGTTCAATCACCAAATCATGCGGCATTAGATATTCCTGCTCCAATTAATACGCCAGTACTTGCAGCAGCAGATGGAACAATAGAAGAAATAAGTCGAGTAATCTTAGGCACAGTATTAATTAATCATGGTGGTGGAATTAAAACATTATACATGCACATGAATACAATTAAAGAAGATATAAAAAAAGGAGACATAGTAAAACAAGGAGAAATTATTGGATATGTTGGTGGAAGAGGTGAAGATGGTAATCCCACTCATTACGGTTCACATTTACATTTTGAAGTTATAAGTTTAACTATTGATACTAATACTAATTATGAAGGAATTAGTGCAGTAATACCTCAAATAAAATCCGCAGAAAATAGAGTGAATCCATTATGTTTTATTGGACAAACAAAACAAGATATTACATTTAATATGAATTCGAAAGCATGTAATAGCATATGTAATGCCGATAAATGTGCAAGTCCTGATCCTAAAGAATTAAATGGTGCGCCATATAAATTTTGTAACATTTATAACGGCGTTGTAGTAAAAGAAGTTGCATGTATTAAACAACTCAAAACTGATTGGAAAATTACTAATGTAAAATTCTCATCAACAAAATTAACTAGCGATCAAACACTAACAATAAACTTCACCATAGAAAATAATGCGGAAACATGCGTTAATATTAGACCAGAAATAATAGTTACTAACAGCAACAATAATGAACAAAGAGCTACTGATGAATCATTTTTCGGAAACAGTATTAATGTATATCCTACAAAAGCCGATAAAAAAACAGCATCCGTAGCTATCACCTGCACATTTAATGACGATAAAACAGTAATTCAAAGAGAAACTGCAGCAGGAAAATGCGTTATTTTACTGCCTTTAATGGAACAAGAAACAATTTACAAAATAAATACTAACGTAAAAGACTACAATAGCGATATTAAAAATTCAGCTAAAGAATATGAAGAAATTACTGTAACAAAAACTGTAAAAAAAGAAGTAATTAATTCTAATGAAGAAATAACAAAAACATATAATGAAATAAAAAGCAAAATCACATCAAATTTAAGACCAATAATACCTGGAGAAGAAGTTATAATTGTTGCAGGCAATAACAATAAAGAAACTCAAAAATTATATTTAGTTAAAGAACAAAATGGAAAAATAATTATTGATAAAGAATACAAAGTATCACTAGCAAAAGCTGGTTTTGGATTTGTTAGTGGAAGCGATAAAACACCAACTGGCCTTCATATAATAAAAGATAAATTAGCAGATGGTGTTGCAAAAGGCACAATACTAACTGGGGCAGGTACAAAAGTAGGAGCAGTTACTACAATATATACTGATAAAACAAATGCTAAAGAAGATTATGTTACAACAAGAGTATTAAGACTTGACGGAGTAGAATCATCCAACCAAAATAGTTATAGTAGACTAATATATATTCATGGAACTCCAGAAGAAGGATTAATTGGAATTCCAGAATCTCATGGTTGCGTTAGAATGACAAATGATGATGTAATAGATTTATTTAATCTAGTCCATTCTGGCGCATCGACAGGAACATATGTATATATTTCTGAAAATTTAGAAACCACAAACATTCCTATAGTCACATCAAAAAATAATGTTAATAATCAAAATACACTAAATTTACCTAAAGTAGAACTAACACCATCTGAACAAAAAAAGATCGATACTACACTTAAAAATTTAGAAAGTTTAGGAATTGTTAATTATATTAATGAAATAGCAATAAAAGAAACCATACCAAAAGAAATATTACTAGGATTAATAACTCAAGAATCAGCAGGAAATTTAAATGCATTAAGCCCAACTGGCGCAACAGGATTATTTCAAGTAATACAATCATATCATATTGATAGAGTTAAAAAAGAATGTGGCAGTTGGGAGACATTTAAAACTGATGCACAATGTCAAGTAAGAGTAGGAGCAGGAATACTTAAAGCATATTATACACAGTATAATACTAAAGGACTTTATATACAATGTAGTTGTACGGGAAATAAAGGAACCACTAATTGTAAAAATATAGATGTCAAATATACTGGATGGGATGCAGCATTACGCGCATATAATAATGCTGGATGTAATATTTGGGCCGATTATAATTTTGTTGATACGGTTATGAAATATGCGGCAGGATGGGGTTATCAAGACATTACAAAAGAAGTAACTCATGAAGAAATACAACAGGGAATATTTGGAAAATATAGTATAAAACCAACATTTAATGTTAATTTAGATTTCGACATTACATTATTTGATAAATTAAAAGATTTTGCAAATAAGACTGTAATGACTTGTGGAAAAGAAGGTGAAAATAAACTTCAATGTATAGATAACAATATTAAAACATTTAATAATAATCTTGACTCTAAATATACTGGAGTAGAATTGAGTACAAATTGCGACGAATCATCAGACAATGTTAATACTCAAAATAATGTCAACACATTTATTGAACAAATAAATGATTGCATTATAAGTAATGATAATAATTGTAATTGTAAATTTAATCCTACTGAAAATTCTGAGTACACCACATTTAGTTCAGTAAACAGTGTATCAAAAGGAACACAATTTACATATTATAACGATAAAATAGAATTACAAGCTTACTTAGATAATAGTATAACTAATTCAGATAATTTTTGGCAACAAAAAAATGTTAAATTAACAAGCATACAAATATACAAAGACAAAAATAATCAACTACAGCTAGGACAAAATAGTGAAGTAAAATCTTGTGAACCAATAAAAAATAGATTTAGATTCTGTCTTAAAACTAATTACGAATATAGTATTTATGACTCCGATAAGGATAAAATAGAGTATAAGAAAATAAAAATACCTTTTGCAATAACTATAAGAGACGATATTCCGCCAAAACCAATAACCGGAATTATCGCATATAATTTAGCGCATGATACAAACTCCATCATATTATTATGGGATAAAAATTCAGAAGTTGATATTACAAAGTATAACATCTATCTATCTGATGTCAAAAGCGATTTTGAAATGACAACAGTTGATTTTAAAAATATAGCAAAGGTTAAAACAATCTCAATATTACCGCAATATGAAGAATACACTAATATAGATTTAGAAATAAAGCAAAATTATCCAAATTGTGAAATACAATCAAAAGATGAAACAGATTATTGTGAATTTAAGTATACTGCAACAACAGATATAGAAATACCAATTACACTTGAAAAAAATAAATTATATTATATTAATAGTACAAAGAAATTTATGTACATCATTGACGGAAGCGATACTAATAATCAATTAACAAAAGATACTGAAAAAACTATTGCAATAACTGCTATAGATATGGATGGTAATGAGATAGATAATAAAAAAGAAGATCGAAAACTAACTGAAAATGATAATTTAATTAGCATTACACCATACGATAATCTTGAGAAAGGACTTGTAAAAATAACAAGTGCAACTGTTGATGAAAACAAAAAAGCATTTATAACTTGGAATAAATTAGCCTATAACATAGATGGAACATCAGTATCAAGCATAACTAATGTTAAATACAATCTAAGAATATTGTTCCAAGAAACATGCCCTACTGAAATGCAATATATTAAAGAGGTAGAATCTTTAGAATTAACATGCGATAATCGCGATTGGAGTGGATGCAATGATATAGACTTATCAGATAAATCACCTGGAAAGTATTGTGTTGCACTTAGCGCAGGTACAATTGAATTAAACAATCCTGGCTTAATTAACGGTAATTTAGAATACGAAAATGCCTTCTTAAAAGAAATAACCATACCAGATAAAGCAAATCCGTAACACATTTAAAGTCCGATTAAAATCATTCTAATAGGGGTTTAATATATAATAACTATAAATTATTACACAGCATAATAGTAATATTATGACTAAAGTTGTAGAAAATAGAAGTTATTATGGTTAAGCTAATACCAATAATGATATTTGAGGGTGTTTAATATGATCAATATGCCAGTAAAAGATATAATTTCAAAAATTGTTGCACACACAAGTTTAAGTGAGTCTGAAATACAAGAGAAAATAAAAGTAAAAATAGAACAATTATACGGTCTTGTTAGTGAAGAAGGAGCTGCGCACATCGTTGCAAACGAATATGGTGTTAAATTATTTGAAATCGGTGGCGATATAAAAATCAAAGATGTTCTTATGGGTATGAAAAGTGTTGATGTAGTTGGTAAAGTTATTAGAAAATACGAATTAAGAGAGTTCAACACTGAAAAACGTAAAGGAAAAGTTGCAAACTTAATGCTTGGCGATGAAACAGGCACTATTAGAATAGTTTTCTGGAATGATAAAACAAACGATTTTACTCAAATAAAAGAAGAAGATACAATTAAAATTAAAGGAGCATATGTTAGAGATAACGCTGGAAGAAAAGAATTACACTTAGGTGATAGTTCACATATAATAATTAATCCTGAAAACGTTAGCATTAAAACTCGTGAAACAAAAGAATACGCAAAAAAACACATTAAAGAACTAGAAAATGGTGTTAGTGCTGAAATAATGGGAACTATTCTACAAGTATTTGATATAAAATTTTTCGAAGTATGTCCTAAATGTAATAAGAGATTAAGATTACGAGAAGATAAATTTGCTTGTGATGAACATGGAGTTCAAACACCAACTTACAATTATGTATTAAATATCTATTTAGATGATGGTACAGGAAATATTCGAGCAATATTCTGGAAGAGTCAATCTCAACGATTACTCAAATTAACTGATAAAGAATTTGATGCAATAAGATTACAACCAGCATTATTTGAAAAATATAAGAGTGATATGCTAGGAACTCAAGTTAAAATACTTGGAACGGCAAAAAACAATATCATGAACAGACTAGAATTTAATGCAGAAATAGTATTTGTTGACTTAAATCCTGATCATGAAATAGAATTGCTAGATCATATGCGAGAAGTTAAACTTGAAACAAAACCTTTAACTCAAGCGCAACCTACTACAACGCCAACTCACACTAACACCAGTACTACAATTTCAGCTAGTGAAAGAGCAAAACAAATAGTTCAAGCAACAAAATATGAAAGTTTACGATCTGATGAAATAGATGATGAATTCGAGATTAGTGAAGACTTTTTAGAATAAATTGAGTAAAGAATAGATTATGTAACTTGAGCAGTAATAAGAAATATTTATATATTAGCAAGTATCGTAATAACTATGTTAGAAAATATTCTTAAATCTGACTGGCTTGAGAAATGGCCAAGACATGCACTAATAATAGGATTAGTTTATTCTATAATTGCTATAATTACTGCATACTTAATATTTCCCAAAAGTCAAGGTATTGCAAGCATAGCATTCTTATCACTACTATTACTTCCATCTCTAAGTAAAATAATGAGTATTGAAGAAATTCAAGATGCACGTTCTAAAAAATTTAGTATAAAGAAAATATTTCAAGATCATTCTGACGTATTACAAGTCTATTGTATGTTATTTATTGGAATATTTTTAGCATATGCATTATTTAGTTTGAAATTTCCAAATTTACTTGTATCAGGAATTTTTGATAATCAACTGAGAATTATTGGCGTCAATGTTGGTCAAGCTACAGGCGGCATTACTTTTAGCGGGATATTTTTGAATAATCTTAAAATAAGTTTTATATTCTTCATGTTATCAATTGTTTTTGGTGCAGGATCAATATTTTTCCTAGCATGGAACGCATCAGTTTGGGGCGTAGTCTTCGGATATGTTGCAATGAGTAATAAACATGTTGTAGATGCATTTTTAGCAATATTTCTAAAAGTTACTCCACATATGTTTCTTGAAGCAGGAGCATACTTTTTTGCAATAATTGCAGGAGGCCTTATTAGTCAAGCATTATTAAAAGAGAAACTTGATTCCAAAAAATTCGAATATGTTGTAAAAGACGGATTAGTATTTTGCGTGATTGGTTTATTATTATTAATTCTTGCAGCATTTGTTGAAGTATATGTGTATAAATTATTCTAAAGTTTCAGTAGTATAGTTGAATTTCTAATATATAGTAACAACAAAATTAGGTCAAAATTAAGATAATTATACTCGAATAAGGCAACCATATTTATAAACCCTTTATAAACCCTTTTTAAATAATGCTTTCTCTCCCGTCAATGACCGATAGGTTAATATATTAGATGTGATTTATAGCTTGTATGATAAGCAAAAGTTTTACCGAAACTATACTAAATAGTTGTTATATGGTATTTGACAAACAAGTACCAGGATTTAGAATAATCTACAAAAAAGAAATATCTAATTTATTCTCAGAAAAATTAGCTGAAAAAAAATTAAAAACTAAAAATATTCAAAATCCTAAAGTCTTTGACGTATACATATACGCAATGTTTAGAGTATTCTATAAAAGATTAAGAGATAAACCAAAGATACAATTAATATTAAAATTCATCGGTAAAAAAATATATGATGATTTTAAACAAAAAAATAAACTATCAGGCAATATCAAAAAGGACTTAGCAATAATACAAAAGTATTTCCAAAAGAATAAATTCTTCACAACAAGTCAAATAACTTGGAGTGATAAGAAAAGATTTAGACAAGTAATTAATAGCCCAATAATCTATGATGCTGCAAGAGACATCTACGCAGAATTAGGATTTTCGATTAACATGGTTTCTAAAGTTATGGAAGCATACTTTAACGAATATAAAATTAAAGTATTTGAGAAACATTTCAATCCATACCAACAGAACAAAAAAATAATTGAATTCTGGGAATTTAAGTAAACTTTTGGAAAAAGTTTAATCAAAATACCGAGTGTAAAATTCTTCGAATTTTAGCACTCAAATTTATTTCTTAGCATATCTTAATATAACATTATTACTTATCTCATAAGCAAGTACTGCTTCTTGAGCATAATGATTAATAGTAATATTAACTATATCTGAAATATCTTTACTAGAACAATATATTCTTACAGGAATCATTTCTTCAGCAAACAATTTACCGTCCGAATTAAGCCACTGACCTTTAGCAGTCTTAAGAATTGTTAATCCACCAGTAATATTTCTAACTTTATCATCCCATTTATGATGATAATCTAATTCATATTTTTGACCTAAATTATCATAATTAGGAACGGACTTTCGTTGGCGATGAGCATCAGCATGACTTCTTTGAGTCGTTTCATGTCGTAACGCCCGGATTCTGATAGACGCGCCCAGTCCTTGATAAATTTTTTCGTATGGTCTGATGCGCGTGGCAGCGTAGTACGCTTACTGCTTGCTGTTTTTTTCGAGGTCATCGAAAAGTG
>CAVZPN010000043.1:0-24708 GCA_963777125.1 uncultured archaeon
ATTTAAAATCTTGAATCAGTGATTCCATTACATCTTTTCTTTCACGTCTGGACATCGATCTATTTTCCAGCACGGCCATAATATTTTCTTCAATTGATAAGTCACGAAACACCGAAGCTTCCTGTGGAAGATAACCGATTCCATTTAATGCGCGGATATGGATGGGCTCTTTTGTCACATCTTTATCGCTCATTTGAATTCGACCTTCGTCTGCCTTCACTAAACCTACCATCATATAAAACGTTGTGGTTTTACCCGCTCCGTTTGGACCTAACAGTCCTACAATTTCACCTTGAGAGACATCTAGACTTACGCCTTTAACAACTGTCCTTCCGCCGTAAGTTTTCTTTAAATCAAAGCCTTCAAGTTTCAATGCATCCATTTAATTATATCCATTCCATGATCTATTGATTCTGATCTTTATCACGTTCCAGTGTGATGTTTGTATTTGCATCCTAACTTCCACCGTCTCAATTTCGGGTGGCGCTCATGCTTCAACCTCCTCTGGGGATGGGAAAAGCTGCTGCATCAGCCCTTTCTTGTGGGTCTTGAGGGCGTCGAGCTTTTGGGTTGCGCGGCGATGAGGTTGTCGAGACTGGTGAGGCAGTCGGCGATGCGTTGTTGTTCGGCGGGTTCTGGTAGGAGCAGTAGCACGCTGCTCAAAAACTCCTTGGATAGGTTGTTGTTTTGCCCTTCTCCGCGGGCATTGATCTTCTCTTGAACGATCGGCTCTAGCAGCCGCGCCATCGCAGGACTCAGTTTCTTTTTGGGCGTGACCTTTGAGGTTCGCTGATTGATAACGGCGTCGCCACCGTCCCAAAAGAAGAAGTTAAAGCCAGCCGCCCCGGTCAGACTCATAAGCAAATCACCATCTTCGACGTAGTACTTTTTCAGATTGTTAGCTTCCAGGAACGCGTTGGGAACGTAAACTTTGTCCTCGTTGGTGTTCCTGTTGTTGATGTCGGTGATCCGAACGACTTGGGTGGCGTCGTCCTTCGATCTTGACGAAAACTGTCGATTTGAAGGAGAAACCGTCTTGAAGGTGGAACATGTCGTCCAACTTCTCTTCCTCCCACTCCCCGGCGTTTTGGAATTCGGGGAAGCGGAGGCGGGGTTGGGTTTCGCCTTCGCGGGGGAAAAGCTGCTGCATCAGCCCTTTTTTATGGGTCTTGAGCGCGTCCACTTTCCGGGCTTGGGCGGCCATTAGCTCGTCCACCGAACTCAGGCACTCGGCGATTTTTTGTTGTTCGGTCGGAGCTTGGAAGAGCGCTTCGGAAAGTGAAATGCTTACTTAGGATCCGATTTCGCCATGCGCTACCGTTGAGGATTCACCCAGTCTGTAAAAAATTCTGTCGAGCATAATGTATCAAAAGAACTCGGGGGATGCGTTCCTTTCTGCGAAGTCGAAATTGGCAAATCGACGCGATGACTTGAAAGGCATCCAGCATCAGTGGATCATGCAAAACGCTACTGGTCTTGCCCATGCGAGTGTGCTGTTCACAATGAACTATCGCCTTCAGCTTCGTCAGAAATACTCGATTGCGTTATCTGCTTCGGGTGCCTCCAATCGTCTTTGAACACTCCGTTTCCATGACTGTCTTAAACGCGAGTCCGGTGCTATGGCACACTTGGCTTCTTCCTTTCGCGAACTATTGGGGTACAGCACTTCACCAAACCGTTTTCTTCCCACCCCTCCGCATCCCGAAACTCCGGAAAGCGCAGCTTCGGCATCAACGCGGGTTTGCCGTCTTTCTTCATGGTCGATGGTTTTCGCTCTTATTGCTCATACGCGCTGAGTCCTGAGATGTCGCGACCTTGGGCGCGTTTGTGCAGGAGCGGGATGAGGTCTTCCATGAGGGCGAGTTCGGCTTGGGTGCGGGCTTTCCAGCCGAGGTCGAGCGGGGCCATGAGGTCGCTCAACTTGCTCGCCGTCGAAGATCATGCGTTGCAGGATGCCGTCCACAAAGGCTTGCAGGGCGACGGTGGCGAGGCCGTGCTTGCTGGCGATGGTCGGCGAGTTCCTGCGGCATCCTTTTCCGCCTTGAAGCGGGTGTAGCCGTCGCGGATGGCCGTTTCGCTGAGGCCTTCGCCCGCTTTCAGGGTGGCGATGTAGGCGGCGATGTCCTCGCGCTCGTCCATGAACTTGGCATCGGACTGGATCAGGCCGATGAGCTGCTCGCGGCTCATCTTCTGCTTGCCCGGCGCCTGCTCGGAGAAGCGGGCGATGAGCCCCATGATGTAGTCGTAGTCAATGACGGCGGAGGCGAAGAGGACGAACTCGAAATCGAGCTGGTCCACGCTCCGGCGCTGGGCTTGTCAGTCGCCTTTGCCCTGCTGGGCCTTGAGGCGCTGGGCGGTCTCCAGATAGGCGCCACGGAAGCCGAGCAGGTTGTCCTTGGGCAGGATCTGCTCGATGGTGGCTGCGTTGTCGTCGGTGAGGTCGGTGTATTGGTCGAGCTGGGTCTTGAGCCGCTGCACTTCCTTGAAGCGCTTGATGAAGGCGGCGCGGGCGTCGTCGCCCTTGAGGTTGGGCACGGCCTCCGGGGCGCAGTCGAGGCCCTGCGACTTCATGAAGGCGTCGAGCTTCTGCACGGCGTCTTGCAGTTTCTCGATGACCACGGGGGCCTTGTCCACCAGCCAGATTTCGCGGGCTTGTCGGCCGGCATTTTCGCCGGAGAAGAGAGCGATGGCGGCATCGACGGCGTCCTGCTGCTGGCGGAAGTCGAGGATGTTGCCGTAGGGCTTGGTGTCGTTGAGCACGCGGTTGGTGCGGGAGAAGGCCTGAATCAGGCCGTGGTGCTTGAGGTTCTTGTCCACGTAGAGCGTGTTGAGGTACTTGGAGTCGAAGCCGGTGAGCAGCATGTCGACCACGATGGTGATGTCGATCTTCTGCGCATGCGGGGCAGGTCGGCATTGGGCCACTGCTGGTCCTTGATGCGCTTCTGCACGTCCTGATAGTAGAGATCGAACTCGCTGATGCTGTGATTGGTGCCGTAGCGCGCGTTGTAGTCGGCGAGGATGGCCTTGAGGGCGGTCTTTCTTCTTCTCGGGCTCGACGGCGTTGTCTTCTTTCTCCTGCGGCAGGTCTTCCTGAATCTGCTGCACGTCCTTGTTGCCCTCGGCGGGCGGCGAGAAGACGCAGGCGATATTCAGCGGCTCGAAGTCGGGGTCGGCGGCCTGCTTCTCAGCCTGCAGCGTCTTGAAAAGGCGCGTGGTACTCGATGGCGTCGTTGATGGAGGCGGTGGCGAGCAGCGCATTGAAGCGGCGGCCGCCGGTGGCGGCATCGTGCTTGGTCGAGGATGGCCTCGACGACGGCGCGTCTTGGCGAGGGCCTCGCCGGGCTTGGGCAGCTTTTTGCCTTCCGGCTTGAAGTAGTCGACGTGGAAGCGCAGGACGTTCGCGTCCTCGATGGCGTGGGTGATGGTGTAGGCGTGGAGCTGCTTCTGGAAGAGGTCTGCGGTGGTCTTGAAGCGAGGCCTGCTCGCCCTCGATCTGCTACGCGGCTGGCGTTTTCCTCAAAGATGGGCGTGCCGGTGAAGCCGAAGAGCTGGGCCTTGGGGAAGAACTCCTTGATGGCCTTGTGGTTCTCGCCGAACTGCGAGCGGTGGCACTCGTCGAAGATGAAGACCATGCGCTTGTCGCGCAGCGGCTCGAGCTGCTCCTTGTAGGTCTGCTTGCCGTCCTTTTTCTGCTGCTTGTTGCGCTTGCTGTTCTCGTCCAGCGCGAGGCCGAGCTTCTGGATGGTGCGTGACGATGACCTTGTCGGCGTAGTCGTCGGAGAGGAGGCGACGCACGAGGGCGGCGGTGTTGGTGTTTTCCTCGACGCAGCCTTCCTGGAAGCGGTTGAACTCCTCGCGCGTCTGGCGGTCGAGGTCCTTGCGGTCGACGACGAAGAGGCATTTGTCGATGTCGGGGTTGTCCTTGAGCAGCGTGGAGGCCTTGAAGGAGGTGAGCGTCTTGCCGCTGCCGGTGGTGTGCCAGATGTAGCCGTTGCCGCAGTTCTGGTGGATGCAGTCGACGATGGCCTTGACCGCATAGATCTGGTACGGGCGCATCATCAGCAGCTTCTGCTCGCTGGCGACGAGCACCATGTAGCGGCTGATCATCTGGCCGAGCGTGCATTTGGCCAGGAAGGTCTCGGCGAAGCTCGTCGAGGTGGGTGATCTTCTTGTTGTCTTCGTCGGCGAACTGATAGACGGGCAGGAAGCGCTCGTCGGCATTGAAGGCGAAGTGGCGGGCGTTGTTGTTGGCGAAGTAGCAGGTGTCGGTCGCGGTTGCTGACGATGAAGAGCTGGAGGAAGCAGAGCAGCGTCTTGGTGTAGCCGTTGCCGGGATCGTTCTTGTAGTCGACGATCTGCTCCATCGCCCGGCGCGGGCTGATGCCGAGGGTCTTCAGCTCGATCTGCACGACGGGGACGCCATTGATCAGCAGGATGACGTCGTAGCGGTGGTGGCTGTTGTCGGTGTTGATGCGGAGCTGGTTGACGACCTCGAAGGTGTTCTTGCACCAGTCCTTGATGTTGACGAGGGTGTAGTTGAGCGGCGTGCCGTCGTCGCGGGTGAAGCTGTTGCGCTCGCGCAGGGTACGGGCGGCGGTGAAGACATCCGGCGTGACGATCTCGTCGAGCAGGCGCTGGAACTCGCCGTCGGTGAGCGTGACGCGGTTGAGGGCTTCGAACTTCTCGCGGAAGTTCTGCTTCAAGCGCGGCGCGGTCGCGGATGTCGGGGCGATACTCGTACTTGAGGTCCCGTAGCTTCGCGACAAGGGCCTCTTCAGTTGACGCTCGGCGGTATTTGTCACTATTGGGCTCGCTACGTTTACGCTGTAATTCTATTTAATTGAGATTCTTTTGCAAGTCGTGTGACTGTTGTTTGCTCTAACCTTAATAGATTAAGATATATTCGAGCTTCTTTATCAGAAAGATTAAGTTCTTTTAATGCTTCAGTTAATTTTTCTACATCCATACTTGTATAAATATTTCCTGATTTAAATAAGTTACTATTGTTGTACTTTTTGTACAACAAATATTAATATAGTTTATAATGCTACTCCCTAATAATAAAAGTAACTAATTAATCGAGGAGATATAAAATGGAAAAAATCAACGATAAATATAAAGCATTATACAGTATTTTTTATGAAGATACATGTAAAACAATCTTGCCTTTAGTTGATGGAAAAAATATTGCTTATCACCAAAGAGATTTAGGTAATCGGCTTAACGACTTACTTTTTCAAGAAAGAGAAGGGCATAAATCCAAATTTTATGAAAAAACAATCACAACTAAAACAGGCGAATATGGGTCCAATACGGATAAATCTTTTTCATCACATGATGATTTTGATAAAACAATAAGTCTAATATCTAATAAATTATTCAAGTATAGACGTTGGGGAGACTCATACTTTGCTCAAGTATCAACAACATTTAGCCTAAGCTATACAGATCATAGACCGAGAATCGGAAGCACCATAGGCGGAGAGATACCCTCTCAATTCGAAACACCAGGAGAATTGAGAATAGAACGTTCATTAGAATTTGGAGAATATAATAGTTTGTGGATTAGTAAAATTATTAATGATTATAGATACAAACAAGGAAACATATTAAACGGGGGTCACACCAAAAATCATATTACGATTGATCAAAATATAAAAATAAATTTAGAAGATGAATTTGGAAGTATAAAAAATACTAGCATCAGAAATCGAAGTAATTATGATAGATCAATGATTTCTTGGTGTAACGAATATTTATTTTCAAAATATAGAGAGATGGCGAATATAATTCCAGAACAGATAGAGTTAGTAAATACCCCACAAATTAATGGCAATAAAGAACTTATGCGTTCAATAGAACACATATTAATCTAACAAGGAAAGCATAATACATTTTAGAAACTAAATTTCTCTGATTTAGTAGTCCTAAATATGAACTTTATTACAGTATTTCTAAAAAAAGAAAAAATCATCCAACAATTTTTTCTCGAGCCTTAACAATACTTATTGCAAGTAATCCGCCAAGTATTGCAGTTGTTATTTGTAAAATGCCCATTGCGGTTAAAAATAATTCAGGCAAAACAGCTAATTGAACTAACACAAATGTTACCCCAAATAATAATCCTGATTTTAAAATTGATGCAATTCCAATTCCAAGTAAATTATTTTTTAATCCATGTTCAGCTAAATTAAGATGTTTATACACGTAAACATACACTAAATTTCCGAGCCATATTAATGGAATTAAGTATAACAAGAACATATTATAATTTCCAAATAATACACCTGCAGTTAATACCCCTAAACTTGGAAGTAAAATTAAAGGCAACAATTTATGTCCTTTCAAATATGTTGCGCCAATAATTAACATGGCATTAACGATAATTCCTACAAGAATTTGCGGATGACCTAGAACAAAAGGTATAAAAAATCCAATCATACTTAAAAGCACCATTTGAATATTTTCTTCAACATTTTTTATATTGTAGATACTATCATAATATACTTTTTTTACGTAAGAATACTCCATGATTTCACCTCGCTTAATTTACTAAAAATATTTATGAAAAATTAATTATTCAATCAAACTATAATAATAGCATAAAGCCAATTATGATTAAAAAGTTACTTAAAATTACTTATATTTCTGAGGATAATAACTAGTATGTAATAATCTATGTGCTCTTTCGCTTCCAAACTCTCCTAAGTATTCAGCATATAATTGTAATACTGCAGGATTCTTATGCGATTTTCTTATTTCTTTATGTTCGTCTTCTCTTATTAATGCATCAACACGCTTTCTTAAAACATCAGCAGTACATGGTGTTGGTTGTCCACCACCACCAATACATCCACCATAACAAGCCATTATTTCTATAAAATGATAAGAACATTTTCCTGCACGTACTTCATCCATTAATTTTCTTGCTTCTCCAAGTGTATGAACTACTGCAATATTTACTTTTGTATCAGCTATTTCTATTGTAGCTGTTTTTAAAGTTTCCATTCCACGTATTTTTTCATATTCAATATTTCTAAAATCTTTATGTCCGAGCCAATCTGCAACTGTTCTTAATGCTGCTTCCATTACACCGCCAGTATGTCCAAATACTGCTCCAGCACCAGTGCTTTCTCCAAGAGGTGAATCAAAATCAGAATATCCTATATTTACAAAATCAATATTCATTTGTTTAATCAATTTTGCAAGTTCGACTGTTGTTAATACAAAGTCTGCTTCATTTTTAAATTCTGGACGATTAATTTCGAATTTCTTTGCAGTACATGGCATTATATCAACTAAAACTATATCTTTTGGATCTTTTTCAATTTTTTTTGCATAGTAAGTTTTTATTAATGAAGCCATTATTGCTTGTGGGCTTTTACATGTTGACATATGATTTAATTCATCATAATAGAATTGTTCCCCAAATTTTATCCATGCTGGACAACAAGTAGTTATCATCGGTAAATCAGAAAGCTTGCCAGAATTTAATCTTTTAATAAATTCAGTTGCTTCTTCAACAATAGTTATATCTGCCCCAAGATTAGTATCAAATACTTTGTGAAAGCCGATTAATTTTAATGATGTAACCATTTTTCCTGTAACATTATGTCCAGGACTCATTCCAAAACATTCTCCAAGTGTTGCTCTAATACTTGGTGCTGTTTGAGCAATCAATATTTTTCCAGGAGTATTTAATGCATCAATTACATTTTGTATATCTGATTTTTCTGTTAATGCTCCTGTTGGACACGCAATTACGCACTGACCACAATTAACACATGCACTCTCAGCCATTGTATGTCCGAGTGGCGGAGTTACTTGAGTATTAAATCCTCTAAAATTTTGTTGTATAGCATTTACTGTTTGTATATCATCACACATCTTTATACATCGACCACATAAGATACATTTATTATTATCTCTTCTTATAGAATGACTTGATTCATCAACTTTTGATATTCTTCTTGAACCATTAAATCTTTCTTCTTTAATCATTAATTCTGATGAATATGTTTGCAGAGCGCATTTTAAATTCTTTGGACAAGTTGGACAATTTAAATCATGATTTGCAAGTAATAATTCTAAATTCATTCTTCTATGTTCTAAAACTTTTGAAGTATGAGTATTTATTATCATTCCTTCAGTTGGTTTTAAATTACATGATGTTGTAATTCTTTTTTTACCATTCAACTCAACTTCCACAATACACAATCTACAATTTGCAGTTCTTTCAAGTCTATCATGTAAACATAAATGAGGAATATCAATATTTTCTGTCTTTGCAATATCAATTATGTATTCATTAGAATCACATTGTAGCTCTTTACCATTTAAGATTATTTTTACTTTAGTAGCCGAATTAATTAAAACATGATTATTAGTAGTCTCAATATTATTTGCAGCTTTTTCAAGATTCATTTTATTATGATTATGATGTTCCATATTAATTTCCAATTATTTTCTTTCTATTGCATCAAATGCACATACTTCAAAGCATGCCCCGCATCTTACGCATAAATCTTTATTTATATGATGTTTTTCTTTTAATTTTCCAGTTATTGCATTTACTGGACAATGTCTTACGCAATTTCCACATCCTATACATTTATCTGTTATAGTATATTGTAACAAATTTTTACAAGATTTTGTTGGACATTCTTTTCTTTCAATATGAGCTAAATATTCATCTTGAAATTTTGCAAGTGTTGATAAAACAGGATTTGGTGCTGCTTGTCCAAGACCACATAGACTATTTTCTTTAACATACGTTGATAATATTTTAAGTGTGTCAATATCTTTTTTTGTTCCCATACCTTTTGTTATTCTATCGAGTATTTCATATAATCTTGTTGTTCCTTCTCTACACGGAGTACACTTACCACAACTTTCAAGTCGAGTAAAATTCATAAAGAATTTTGCAAGTTCTATTGAACAAGCTGTTTCATCAACTACTACAAGTCCACCACTTCCCATCATTGCGCCAACAGAATTTAATGTTTCAAAATCAATAGGAATATCTAATTCATTAATACTAATACAACCACCGGCAGGACCTCCTGCTTGTACTGCTTTGAATTTTTTATCATTCTTTACTCCGCCACCAATATCAAATATTATTTCACGAAGTGTTGTTCCCATTGGAACTTCTATGACGCCCATGCGTTTTATTTTTCCTGTAAGACAAAGCATGGCTGTGCCTTTAGTTTTTAATGTTCCAATTGTTATGAATTCTTTTGCAGACATATTCATTATTGTTGAAACTAAAGATAACGTACTAACATTATTTATGTTTGTTGGATAGGATCCTATCCCTTTATCAGCAGGATAAGGTGGTTTAAAAGTAGGATTGCCTCTTTTACCCATTACTGAATTTATTAATGCAGATTCTTCTCCACATACAAATGCGCCTGAACCTTTTACAATTCGTATATCAAAATCAAAATCAGCAATTCCTAGAATACTTTTCCCAAGTAAATTATGTTCTCTTGCAATTATTATTGCTTTTTCAAGTGTTTCAATCGCAAGCGGATATTCTGCTCTAGTATATATTATTCCATCGCGGCTTCCAATAGCGTAAGCTGCAATAGTCATTCCCTCTATAAGCCTAAATGGATCTGATTCCATTATCGTTCTATTCATAAAGGCCCCAGGATCTCCTTCATCACCATTACAAACTAAATATTTTTTTCCTTTCTTTGGAGCAATTAATGACCATTTTGTTCCTGTTGAAAATCCGGCTCCTCCTCTTCCTCGAAGTCCAGATAATTTTATTTCATCTATTACTTTTTCAGAAGTTAATTGAAGTGCATTTGTAAGTCCTCGATATCCTGATGTTGCAATATATTGATTTAAATCAAGCGGAGTTATGTATCCACAATTTTGCATCAATAATCTTTTCTGTTTTTTATAATAATCAAGTTCTTCAATTGAATGTGCTAAAAACAATTCTTTGTATATTTCACCTGTTTTTATTGCATCAATTAATTTATCTGTTTTATCTTCCGTAACATGTCCGTATATAGAAGTAATACCTTTTTGTTTTACTACAACTATTGGTTCAGCAAAACACATTCCAATACATCCGACATTTGCTACAGCAATTCCTAAATTTGCTTGTTTTAATTTATCTAATGTTTTTAAAGCTCCAGCAGAAACACCACAAGTAGCCACACCAACAGTTATTCTATCTCCTACTAAATCCTCATGGCCCTTTTTCAAATCCGCTATTTCAGTTATAAATTTCATTTGAATATAATTATTTTTTTATTACAACATTAATCTCTTTTGAGACAACTTTTTCTTTTGAAGTAAATGAATCAAGTATTTCTTCCACTTTTTTTTCAGTTAATTCCCCATAAACAGTACTATTAATCATAATGGCTGGAGCCTTAGCACACGCGCCAATACAATTTACGCACTCTAAACTAAAGAGCTTATCATCAGTTAAATCTCCTGATTTAATTTTTAATTTTTTCTCTATGAATTTTAATATATGTTCAGAATTATTTACATGACATGCAGTTCCATCACATACACTGATGTGATATTTTCCTGTAGGTTTTAATTTAAACCAATTATAGAAGGTTACAACTCCAGATACTTGAGCGAGTGGAACATTAATTTTCTGAGATAATAACTCTAAATTTTCTTCAGATAAATAACCAAATTCTTTCTGTATATCTTGAAGTGCAGGCATTAAATCTTCGCTAACAGAATACTTGCTTAGCACTTCTTTTATTTCTCGCATACTTGACCTCTTTTTACCATAATTACAATTACAACGCATCTTTAAATAATATTAATATTATTCTAAAACTTAAGTATATAAATATTATTATTTTCAATCAGTTATTGTGGATTAATCAATTATTGTAAATATATTATGTTCCACACCAAATAGTATAATTACACTAAAAATCATAGATATACTGAAGAGTAGAGTATCATGTGCCTTTCGCAAAATTTATATATACCTAGAATGCGTATTAACTATAATTAGCTAAAAGCTATTAAAAAAAGAGGATATTGAGCAATGGATAATTTTTTTGAATTAGAGTTCATTGGAAGAGGTGGACAGGGTGCAAAAACTGCAGCAGAATTAGTTGCAAAAATTGTTCTAGACAAAGGTAAATTTGTTCAAAGTTTCCCAGATTACGGTCCTGAAAGAAAAGGTGCACCAGTTCGAGCATTTACAAGAATTTCTGATACTGAAATAAGAGGATGTAGTTCAGAAGCAAATCCTAACATAATAATATTAATTGATCCGACATTATTATCATTAAATGGAACATTATTTAATATAAAAACTAACCAGCTAATACTAGTTAATAGTCCTGAATCAAATATTGAATTAAAAAAACAATTTAATATTGATTCTGAAGTAAAACTATATTCTGTTGATGCGACTAAAATTGCATATGATACAATAAAAAGCAACATTACTAATAGTGCAATGCTTGGAGCACTTTCAAAAGTTTCAGAATTATTCACTCTTGACGAGATTAAAGAAGAATTCAAAAAAGAATTTGAACATAAACTCGACAAAGAAAAAATGGATAATAATTTTAAAGCAATAGAGTTAGCTTATAACCAGGTGAGATAAATGAAAAAGAAAATAGCTGTTAAAAAAACTGAAGAAAAACATGTAACATATGTCAATTTTTGCCCAGTATGTAATAGTACTGAAGTTGAAAAACAAAATTTAGGCGAAAGTACACAATTCCATTGTAAACACTGTAAATATACAGCAGCAACATTCCCAGAAATAGATTCAACAAAAGTAGCAGCTTTAGGACCAGTAAAAAAAGAAATTGTTTATCCAAAAATTGAAAAAAAATTCAACAATAGAACAGCACACATCGCAATAAGCATAGGAATAATACTAATGATTTTTGCAATATATCTATTAACAGTACTTTCAGAAAAAGCAGTCATTGTTATTTCAACTACAATGTTAATAATAGGAATAATAATGGTAATAGATGCAATTAATAAAAAAAATGACTCTAAAAAATAAAGACGAAATAAGCATCGGCGCAAGAACTACTGGTGGAAGTTCAGTTGAATTTAATACCGGTAGTTGGAGAGCTATTAGACCAGAAATTAATTTAGATAAATGTATTAATTGCATGCTATGTTTTTTATATTGCCCTGATAATGCAGTAACTATAGATAAAACTGGCGGAAAAGATGGCAATCCAAAAATTACTGGTGTTGATTTAAGACATTGTAAAGGATGTAGTATTTGTTCAAGCGTATGTCCAGTAAAATGTATTATTATGGTTAAAGAAACCGATGCATTAAAGAAAGATTTGAAAGAGTAAAATGACTAAAAACTATACAACAAAAGCATTGACTGGCGCGGAAGCCTCAGCTGAGGCAATGAGACAGATTGCACCAGATGTAGTTCCACTCTATCCAATTACTCCGCAGACTCAAATTGTTGAAGTGTATTCTGAATTTGTTGCAAATGGACTTGTTGATTCTGAATTAGTTAGATGCGAGTCTGAACATTCTGTTATGAGTGTTGCAATTGGTGCAAGTTGCTCTGGCGCAAGAGTTATGACTGCAACATCATCTCAAGGATTAGCATACATGTTTGAACCAATATTTATTGCTTCAGCTCTAAGAGTTCCAATAGTTATGAATCTTGTTAATAGATCTCTTGCAGGACCAATTAATATTCATTGCGATCATGCTGATGGAATGGCAGTTCGTGATAGTGGCTGGATTCAAATATATAGTGAGACTGCTCAAGAAGCATACGAAAATACTTTAATGGCAATAAGAATTGCTGAACATCCGAAAATAAAATTACCAATGATAGTATGTCAAGATGGATTTATTACAAGTCATTCAATGGTTAATGTAAATATTTACGATGATAAAATTGTAAAAGAATTTACAAAAGAATATAATCCGACAGAAACATTACTTAATTCAAAAGAACCAATTAGCATTGGAACACTTGATTTCTACGATTATTTTTTCGAACATAAAAAACAAAACTTCGATGCAATGGAAAATGCTAAAATAGTAATAAAAGAGATTCAAGAAGAATTTTCTAGTAAAGTTACTGGCAAAAAATATGGTTTTGTAGAAGAATACAAGACTAATGATGCTGAACACGTTGTTGTTGCAATGTCATCTGCATGCGGTATGCTTAAAGATGCTGTAGATGAACTTCGAGCCCAAGGTAAAAAAGTTGGTTTATTAAAAATAATGTTATTTAGACCATTTCCAGAATTAGAAGTTGCACAGGCATTAAAAAATGCTAAATCAGTAATTATACTTGAAAGAGTTTCAGGCAATGGAACATATAGTCCAATATATGCTGAAACATCAGCAGCATTATATCACTATCCGAATAAACCTAAAATGTTAAATTACGTATTTGGCCTAGGTGGTCGAAATTTTGGCCATAAAGATGCATTGAATATATTTGCAGAATTTGAAAAAGTTGACACAGAATTTTTAGATCATCACAATAAATTAAGATATTATGGCGTTAGAGAATAAATAAAAGGAAATAAATATGGTAGATCTCAAGAAATTTGCACAACGTGAAGTTAAAATGATGGGCGGACATAGATTGTGCGCTGGCTGTCCTGCACCAACAATTGCAAAACTTGCAATGATGTGTAGTGATAAACCTGTTGTTGTAAGTAATGCTACTGGATGTCTTGAAGTTTCAACAACAATCTATCCTTATAGTGCATGGAAGACTCCTTGGATTCATACTGCTTTTGAAAATACTGCTGCAAATATTGCAGGTGTTGAAAGCGCATATAACGTTCTAAAAAGAAAAGGTAAATTGCCTTCTGAAACAGAATTTAGATTCATGGCAATTGCTGGCGATGGTGGAACATATGATATTGGAATACAATCATTATCAGGCGCAATTGAAAGAGGACATAAATTTGTATTTATATGTTACGATAATGAAGCATATATGAATACTGGTGTTCAAAGAAGTTCAGCAACACCATTATTTGCTCAAACAACTACTGACCCAATCGGTAGTTCAAGAAAAGGTAAACAAGAACTAAGAAAGAATTTTACTGAAATAATGATTGCACACAACATGAAATATATTGCTCAAACAACACTTTCTAATCTTAATGATTTTACCGAAAAAATGGAAAGAGCATTCAAAGAAACAGACCATACAGCAACATTTGTTAATGTTTTTAGTCCATGTATTCCTGGTTGGGGAATTCATGATGATGATTCAATAAGACTATCTAAACTTGCTGTTGATACATGTTTTTGGCCGCTATACGAAGTTGAAGATGGAGTTTACAAATTAAATTATAATCCAGAAGAAAAAGGTACAAAACTTCCAATAGTTGAATTCTTAAAATTACAAGGAAGATTTAAACATTTCTTTAAACCTGGTAACGAATATTTAATTGAAGCGTTCCAAAAAGATGTTGATAAGAGATGGGAACAATTAAAAAAGAAATGTGACGTTAAATAAATTTAAAAATTAAATCAAATTCTAAACAATACACTAATATTATAAAAATAACATTTATAAAACTAGAGTCTAAACAGAAATAATGAGTTCTTACGAAGAAGCCATTGAAAAGTTTTTTACAGAATCAAGAGACTTAGGTATAGGAATACATACTGATTATGAACAAGCTAAAAGAATATTTGAAGCTATAGAAAAAAATGTTAATTTTGAAAGTATAATAACACAAACTAATTCTACAGAATTAATTAAAGAATGTAACGCTTTTGGATCAATAATACTTGATTGGGTAGATAGATATCCTAAACTTCTAAACAATTATCGTCAAATACTTGCAATAGTAATTGAAGATTTAAAAGAAATAAAGGGCATAACTGTAATAAAGTCAGGCAATAATTTAAAATTAAATTTTAATAATGAAGAATTTAACTATAATTTTAATAATAATATGAATTTAAATTCTTCAAATATTATCATTTCTGAAAACGATAAAGAAAAAATTACCTTAGAAGAAAATAAGATAGTGCAAGAATTAGCTGAAGTAATATCTCTAGATTTATATATACTAGATTGGTTAGAACATATTGAATCATTAAACAGCACCTATCATGTTAAGATGATAGCACAAGTTATTAAAAATATGACTAAAATAGTTTCTTCTGAAGAACTTGTAACAAATTTAAACATGATTTCATTATGGTGGATGGAACTTCGTAAACAATTAGATAAATTAAAAGAAGTGACAAAAACTGCTGTACAAATGGATGAAAAAGTAACAAAAGAACTAATGGAAGTTTTTAATCGCGAAGATAAAGAAAATATTCGTGACAGTAAACTTAGAGCTGCAAAAGCCGGCATTGGATTATTATTTACTATTGCCTTAAATATTATTCCTGGGGGCGCAGCAATATCTACTATTGCGCATATATATAAAGAACGTAAATTATATTCTGATGCTATCAGATGTTTAAAATAGAAATCATTCTATATGAGAAGAACTAACTGTAATATAAGCCAATTTCTGTCCAAGTAAACCAATACAATCATCAGTATCTTCGAGTTTACTTATTTCGCCAGCAGTTACTAAAACATTCATTCCTAATTCATCTTTTATTAAAATAGAAGGTAACTCTAAATGCGCATATTCTGGATGTTCTGTTCTAAATTGAAGTCTATATAGATGAACTTTTTGATAGGATAAATTATTTAAAAATTCTTTCCACACACGCTTCACAAACAATTTGCCACGAATAACACTAAATAATTTGCATTCGACTTGTTCAGGAGCATATACTCGTTTTATTCTAGAAATAACACCAGAATCGACATTATAAACAAATATCAACATCTTCATAACTACTTTAAAGTACTACCCATATAAATAGTTTTTCATAAATCATAAGAAACAATAAAAATAAACAAGCACTATAATGACTATACGATATTAAATTATCAGAAAAACTCTAATCACGTAAGCCACATTCTTTGCAAGTCTTAGATTTACAAGCTTTATTCTCTTTATAATCTAAAGACCATGTTTTTATGTGTCTTATTATATCCATAAATTCTTCACCACGTTTTGTTAATGCATACTCGGATTTAACTGGCATAACTGAAGAATCTACACGTTTTTGTACTATCTCTTTTTTTTCAAATTCTTTCAATCTTGCTGATAACATTTTTGATGTTATTTGAGGAAGTTTTGATTTAAGTTGATTAAATCTCTTCCATTTATTACTACCTTTATACAATTCAAGTATTATTAGTAACGTCCATCTTTTTCCTATCAAATTTGAAGCAGTATATACAGCACAATTCTTATCCATAATATTCACCTAACTAAATTTAAACTAACCAAGTATATCTTAGTAAACCATAACTTATTTATATATCTAATGATTTAGTATATTAAATATACTTAATATAATTAAAAGTATTAGTAAAACATCATAAAAATGGCGCTGTATCTACGGGCTAAAGCCCAGCGTTTTAGCGCCATTTTTATTATAAGTCAAAATCAATAATTTAATATAGAAGCAATATTCAATGTAAATAGAGGTGCAGGTATGTTTTTTAGAAAAAAGATAGCTTTCTTTGAATTAGAATCATGGGAAAAAGAATATATTAAAAAAAATCTTAAAGGATTTACATCTGTTTTTTACGAAGAGCCATTAACTATGGAAAATGTTAATAAAATCAAAGATGCTCAAATAATTGGAATATTTATTTATTCTAAAATAACTAAAGAAATACTAGCTAAATTACCAAAGTTAAAATTAATAGCTACATTTTCTACAGGATACGATCATATAGATTTAGAAGAATGCAAAAAACACAATGTAGTAGTATGTAATGTTCCTGCATATGGAGAAAATACTGTTGCAGAACATACGTTTGCATTAATACTTGCCCTTTCAAGAAAAATATTTCAATCAATTAAACGTACACGTTCTGGAAGTTTTGAATACGATGGATTAAGAGGATTTGATTTAAAAGATAAAACTATAGGATTAATTGGAACTGGCCACATAAGCGCGCATGTTGCTAGAATGGCCTATGGATTTCAAATGAATATTATTGGATATGATATTAATCAGAATTCTGAACTTATAAAAAATTACGGATTAAAATATGTAGACATAGATACTCTTCTTAAGAATTCAGACATTGTATCTCTTCATTTACCATTAAATAATAAGACCAAATACACTATTAATAAAAAGAATATTTCTTTAATGAAACCTACAGCTATTTTAATAAATACAGCGAGAGGCGGATTAATTGAAACTAACGCATTAGTTAAAGCATTAACTAATAAAAAAATAGCAGGAGCAGGTCTTGATGTTCTAGAAGAAGAATGTGCAATTAAAGAAGAAAAACAACTATTATCAGATCAATTCACATCAACTTGCAATATGCAAACATTACTTGAAAATCACTTATTAATGCGACTCGATAATGTAATTATAACACCACATAATGCATTTAATAGTACTGAAGCTCTGCAAAGAATAATTGACACAAGTATTGAAAATATTGTCAATTTTGAGAAGAAACCTCAAAATATCATAGTTCTCAAATAAAACAAAACAATACCGAATGGAGTTAAAAAAATAAACCTAAATCATATTATCGAAAAATATATAAAGTAAGTATCTTTTCTATACTTAATATCTTTAAATATATTAATGTATACGCTAAAACTATACATCAAATATTCTAAGTATATAATTAAGATAAAACAATATAAAAATAACGCGAGGTGTTATTATGAAAGAAGCATGTATTGGTAAAAAATTAATGCCGTTTGAAGAACAATTCTACACAGTGTTTAGAGTATTAGTAGGATTATTATTTTTCATGCACGGTGCGGGAAAAATTTTAGGATGGTTTACAGCAAAAGCTACAATGACAACAGGAAGTTTAATGTGGTTTGTAGGGCTTGCAGAAACATTAGTAGGATTATTAATACTACTCGGATTTTTAACAAGACTTGGCGCAATAATAGGAATAGTAATAATGATTACTGCATGGTTTAAAGCACATATTGCAACTACTTGGAATCCACTTGCCAACGGCGGAGAACTAGCATTATTATTCCTTGTAGCATTTATATTCATATTAGCGCATGGTTCAGGAAAATACGGTCTTGAACAACTAATAAAGAAAAAAGAATGTTTGTAAGAACAGAGTAATAACGAACTAGCAATTTAATCATTTTAATTTATTTTTTATTATTTAATTTTATAGTATTATTTAATCTTACATATTAATTAGTTTAATTTAAGTACAAACATTTATAGATATCAACATATAGCATATTTAAAAAAAAGAGGCACATCATGAAAACATTAATTATTTACGCTCATCCTGATCACGAAAGTCATGCTAAATTAACACTAGAATTAGTTACAAAAAATTTAGAAAATAAAAAAGAAGAATATGAAATTCTAGATTTATATAAGATCAATTTCAATCCCATACTATCTGAAAAGGAAATGTATCAAAAGGATCCTGAATCAATAAAAGATATTATTCCAATAAGAGAAAAAATAACTGCTACCAAAAAATTGATTGTTATCTATCCTATATGGTGGAATGGAATGCCTGCAATACTTAAAGGGTTCATTGATAGAGTTTTCTCTAGCGGATATGCATTCAAATACGAAAACGGCATGCCAAAAGGATTACTTGTAAATAAAACAGCCACGGTATTTGTCACAACAGGTGCAAATAAAATTGTTACACAACTATTTTTAGGTAATAGATTTAAGAAAAATGCTGAAAAAGATATATTTGGATTTTGTGGCATAAAAACGAAAGTGTATCATGTAGATAAAGCAATAACACTAGATGAAAAACAACATAAAAAGATAGAAAAGAGTGTTGAAAAGGCTTTAGAATAATAAAATTAAAATGCAATTTAAAAAAATAAATTACTTTACCTGTAACACAGTAATTGCACAAAGTTCTACGACATCATTTACTGAAGCGCCTCTAGATAAATCATTTACTGGCTTATTTAATCCTTGCATTATTGGACCTATCGCTTTATATCCTGCAAGTCTTTGAACTAATTTATATGCACTATTTCCTACATTTAAATCTGAAAATATTAATACATTTGCAAATCCCGCAAGTTCTGAATTAGGACATTTTTTTGCGGCAACCTCAGGAACAATTGCCGCATCTATCTGTAATTCTCCATCAATAATTAATCCTGGAGATTTTTCTTTAGCAATCCTTGTTGCTTCTTTTACCTTATCAACCATTTCGTGTTTTGCACTATCTTTAGTTGAAAAGGATATCATTGCAACTTTTGGTTCTTTTCCTAATTCTTTTGCCGTTTTTGCTGTCGATATTGCAATAGTTGCAAGTTCATTTGCTGTTGGATTAATATTTAATGCAATATCTGCAAAAAAATACACTAAATCATCATGCTCCATTATCATTAAACCAGAAGCTTTTGGCACATTAAATTCTGTTTTAATTATTTGAAATGCTGGAAGATAAGGCTTTGTTGCACTATTTATCCCAGAAATCATTCCATCAGCTAAACCAGAATTTAACATCATTGCAGCATAATAATGTGGCTCAGATATTAATTTTTTTGCATCATCTAAAATTAATGTTTTTCCAGCTGCAAGTCTAATTTTAAGATACTCTTGTGCATATTCATCTAATTTTGCAGAATTTTTAGGATCAAGATAATCCACTATATGTTCATCTTTAATATTTGTAATCTTTTCTTTTTCAAGTATTTGAGAAATTTCATTCTTTTGTCCAACTATTAAAGGCATTGCAATATTTTTTTCAAGTATTATTGAACATGCTTTAAGTATTGTTGCATCAGTTTCTGCAAATACGATTACTTTTCTAGACTTAGCATTAAGTGTTATTGCTTTATTAACAATTTCATCTACAAAAGATATTTGTTTAACTGATTTTTCTGATTTTTTACATCCGAACAATTTTCCTAGCAACTTAATCAACCTCTTTTTTATTCAATTAACAATAAACATCTTATAAAAAAAATATTCAAAAAATAATTTAGACTAACTATTTAGATTTAGTCTTATTTACTTTCTTCTTTTTAGTTTTAGATGTTATAAGATTAGTTTTAGTATTATGCTCTCCACCAATCTTCTTATAACCAATCCACATAATTACTAATAACTCTATTAGTATTACAAGTGCACGTAAAATTTTACTCATATCACTAAAATATCTCATTGTTGCATAAAACATAATTATTAGACCTGCAAACATAAGTCCGGCACCTAAATAATCAACTAATAAATATAATCCTAATACTACTATAATTAATCCTATTGGCAATAATATAAAAAAGATATTTCTATTATATTTTTGTTGATCATCATTCAAATACTTACCGCAATAATTACATGAACTATATTCTTGACAACCTGTATCAGTATAATTAAATTCGGGTGAGCCGCCATCACGATAACATTTATCCATTTGTGCACCATAATTTTGAGTACAATTTACAGGCGTTATAGGAATTGCTTTATCAGGATAATTATTAAAAGAATTATTACAATAATCTTCATAAGTAGGTTCTTTGTATACAGCATCAGTAAATAATCCTACAAATAAGGGCAATAATACTGTGATTGCAAGTATCATTGCTATTTTTTTAACATCCATTTTTAAGCACCTCGAACCAACATTTCTATGTATTAATGCGCATTTATAATTTTTGTGAATAAAAGTGTAATAAATACTAACTATTTAACAAAACCTACGATATAAACATTATTCAACCAACGTTCTACTCTTATATTTTTTAAGTATAATATTAGTATCATATTCTCTAATATATTCAGATAATAGTGTTCTAATTGTCATTAAGTTTTTTCTAAATTCTTCAACCGTTTTACAATACATATTTACTTCAAAATTCCATTTTCCAATCATCCATAAAATGTAATCTACACCATCAATCAGTTTTAACTTGGAAAGTATCTTTTTTTCTTCATTTTCATCAATATTCTTTAATAAGAATTGTATTTGATACCACGTTAAGCCAAATTTCTCTTTATTTATTGATACAGTAAATGAATGTATTATATTTTCTTTTTGCAATCGTTTTATTCTATAACTTACAGCTTCTGCAGTTAAACTCACATAAGGTGCGATTTTTGTAACTTCCATTCTACAATCTTGTTGCAACAAATTTAATATTTTTGTGTCTTTATCATCCAGCACAATTGATTCTTTCGAATCGCTTTCCTGTAGATCGCTTTTCACAGTCATTCTATCTCTTAGCCATAAATCATTTGTTGATAAAATTATGGCTGTTTCATAATGTAATACTTTATCTTCCATTAATTTTAATAATTCCTTTAATCGAGTATTATAATCAGAATTATCTCTCGCACTAAAAGCGATCATTATATCCCATCTTCCAGCGCAAGTTACAAACCATCTAACATACTTTTTTGCAACTACCGTTTCTATTAAATTATTTTCCGAAGATTCATCAATATTTACTAATTTTAAATATAGACAATAACTAGAAAATCCGAGTTTTGCAGAATTTACTTTTACACGATAGCCAGTTATAATATTTTCAGATTCTAATCTTTTAAGCCTATAATGACAGCCTTGCTTACTTATTCTTGCGTATTTTGCAATAGTACTTAATGACGATCTGGAATTTAATATTAATGAATGTAATATCTTTTCATCAGTCTTATCTATGACCACTCCGACACGTTTAGAAACAAGATTTCCGTCTTTTGTATTTATATTATCACGCATATTAGTACGTTACTAAAATTCGTTTATATATTTTTTGGTTTTATAAAAGAAATCAATAGAATATTTTAACTACTTGGAAGTATATGTAGTATTGTGAGACACATGACATATCAATCATATCAAACACCAACAGAAGAGATGTATGCTAAGGCATGTAAATTAAGTAAAACAAAGATGGAATCAACATCGAGCTTAGAAGACTTAATTGCTTAAACGAGGTGAAACAATGGAAACATACCTTTTATGGCAAAAGATCGAGGAAGCGCAGAGTTTAGGAAAAAAAGAATTAATTTATTTCGATGGTCTTGAAGAAATAATAGTAAAAATTCCTCAACCAACACCAAGAGAATCAGAATACTTGTACGGAAAATATCGTTAATTAAATCAAGTAAAAAAATCAAAAAGAGGCGATACAAATGAGTACTACAACTAAACAAAAAATGATTGAAACTTTAGATAACCTGACAGATGCACACATGACGGAACTTGCAACAACTGCTAGAAAAAAAATGTTTAAACAAACTATGACAGATTTAGAAAAAATATACAGTCATGCAGAAATTAGATTACCTTCTCACAGGTATTTAGAAGGAAAAGAAATTAAAAAAGATAAAATAGAAGGAAAAGAACAAATGTACTATAGTTATCCGCAATATACTGCAACAAAAATTGCCGAAGAACTAAAACAAAAAGATGATTACCTAATCAAGAAAGGCGCATTAACAGGTATAGCCTATGCAACGTTAAAACAATTATCTGAAAAAGATTTTGATACCTACAGTCAAAAAAAATATTTAAGATATGCGGCATATTGTAGTATAGTTTCAGGATCATTAGAAGATCAAGCCACTAAATATTTATTCAAAAAAATCGCAGAAAAAAAACCAGAATTAATACCTGAAATTACAAGTATAGTAAAACAATATTACAAGTAAGATATTATAAACAATAAATTAGAAACATGGAGGCTAAAATGAATAAATCCATAGAAAATAAAGTAAATCAGACAGAAGAGATGACAGAAACTAGAGAATTAGTAGAAATACAGAGATTAAGAGAAGAAATGGAATCATTAAAACATCCAAGAACAAGCCCAAATGGAGAAACAGAATATCACACATCATATGGATGGTTCACAAAAGAACAAATAACATACATACAAAATTCAAATGTAAATGATTATTTGTAAATCAATAAGTACAATATAACTAATTAAAATATAACAAACAGTAAAAGGAGGTATCAAAATGAGCTACTCAGATAGAGAATCTTTAGAAGATGCAACAGTATATAGACAAGAAGGAATGTTAAGAAGTCAAGCGAGAGGAATATCCGCACTCGAAGATCAATTATACATTTTAGCCACAGCAATCCCTGAAGAATTATTAAAATTCAAGGATAAATACCATAAATATCAATATTACACCATTCTTGAAGATAAAGATAAAGCCACAGAAATATTTATATCTCATCTTGAGGATTTAATAATTGAAAAAAAGTATGTAGAAGCATTAGGTAAAATAGGACTTCAAGAAACATTAGAAGAAATTAGATTCTGGCCTGATTGGAGAAAATATAAAACACAAACACGTATAATTGGATTTGAACTTATAAAAGAATATTTATCACAAAAAGAATACGATAAAGCACATGCATTATCGAGAGGCTGTGAATGGAAACCAGAAACTAAAATACAATTAAAAGAAATATTAAAAGAATATATACATACAAAGCCAGAATATGCTAAAGAAATACGTACAATCTTCAAAGAACAACTATCGACTTAAATCCTTAAACTATAAAAGTATTAATAATAAAAATATAGAAATCTAAATATAAGTTAAGAATAAATTTATAAACAAGTATAATCCATGTGAAATGTTTGTGTGGGTGGTTTAATGAATGATTATGAAGATATTATAACGACTAAATATTCTCGAGATGAATTAAAAATAATCTTTTCTGAAACTAATACTATTAAAACTTGGCGTAAATGCTGGGTGGCTCTTGCTGAATCTGAAAAAGAATTAGGTGTTAAAGCAATAACTAAAGAAATGATTTCTGAAATGAAAAATAATATTGAAAACATTGATTTCATTGCCGCAAAAAACAAAGAAAAAGAAATACAACACGATGTTATGAGTCACGTTTATGCATATGGTCTTGTTTGTCCGACAGCTAAAGGCATAATTCATCTAGGCGCAACATCACAATGTATTAAATGTAATACTGATTTAATTTTACAATACGAGGCATTAAAAGTTATAAGAACAGACATAATTAATATCTTAAAAGCATTTTACGATACAATTCTTAAAACTAACGAATCGGGCGGCCGCGTGCTCGGCGACGGCGGCCTGGTGAACAACCTGCCGATCGATGTGGCGCGCGCCATGGGCGTGGACGCGCTGATTGTGGTGAACGTGGGCACGCCGCTCGCGGGGCGCGAAGCACTCGGTTCGGCGCTCGGCGTCACGACCCAGATGATCAATATCCTGACCGAGCAGAAACGTGCAGCGCAGCCTGGCGACCTTGGGACCGCACGACCTGTTGATCACGCCCGGCCTGGGAAAGCTGGGCGCCGCTGATTTTGATCGCGCTGCCGATTTCATTGCCTTGGGCGAGCAAACCGCGGTGTCGCTCAAACAGGCGCTGGCTGCTTATGCCGTGCCTGGCCCCGAGTATGCCCAGTGGCAATTGGCACGCACCCGGTCACCGCAGTCGGCGCCGCACTTGGCGGCGGTCGAGCTGACTGGCAGCACCTTGACGCACCCCGAGGGGGTGAAGGCGCAGCTTGAGTCCAAGCCGGGTCAGCGCTTCGAGGCGGAACGCGCCGAGCACGCGACCTGCGCCAGTTGGCGGCGTCGGGCGACTATGTGCGCGTCGACTATCACCTGGACGTGCGCAGTGACGGCGACGTATTGGTGTTAGCAATTGAC